>NZ_JCAQOZ010000046.1:0-500529 GCF_059567945.1 Paraburkholderia sp. BGA-UO-ETr-F12
CATGCCTGATGACCATAGCGAGTCGGTCCCACCCCTTCCCATCCCGAACAGGACCGTGAAACGACTCCACGCCGATGATAGTGCGGATTCCCGTGTGAAAGTAGGTAATCGTCAGGCTCCCCTGCAGCATCAGAAACCCCACCCCACAAAGGTGGGGTTTCTGCGTTTACGCACCCCGGAAATACCGGCAGGCACGCCGCTCACTCCTTGCCGATCCGCAGCGCGTTTGCGTAACCCGTCAGTTCCAGATACGCACGGCCCACGTCCGCACCGTCGCGGCTCACCCGCACTGCACCTTCCCAGTACACCGCGCCGGTCGACTCGCGCGAATCAAGTTCCTGATCGTCCATCAATGGATCGAGGCGCCATGTAAGCTCGCCGGTCTTGACCGTCATCGAGACGGGATAAGACGTGTTCGTGCGTGGCGATCTCCATGTGCGAACCGGAATGAAGTCGACCTGATCCTGATTGAATGTCGTCACTCGACCATCGCGATTTCTGAGTGCCGCATGTGCCCATATCGCATGTCCGTCGCGACTGCGAACCTTGAAAGCCATGAAGGCCGAACCGTCCGTCAGATTGGCGCCGATCCAATCCCATCCGACTGCGTCGCTATCGAGCAGCGTGCTCGACCATTCGTGATCGAGCCACGCCGCGCCGGTCACGACTGTTTCCCCTGTCGATTTGCCGCCTGCCGCAACTGGTCGAACGACGCTGCCGGTCACGCGCAATTGCGGCTCGCTGTAGTAGTAGCTCGCCTGTTCGGGCCGCGGACCTTTGCGGGAATAGCCGTGCTCACCCTGGATTAGCGGTGCCTGTGTCGGCGTCAGCGCGAGGTGCAGCGCGAATCCGTTAGCGTCCGCTGTAACGTCGTAGTGGCCGTCAGCGGCACGGATGATTTTCCAGGCGTCGAGTTTGACATCGGTATTGTCCGGCTTTGCATACGCCAATCCGAAGCCCTGGCGGGCAATGCGCTGATCGTGGGCAAGATGGCCGAGTGCGAGATCGCTCAACGCGGCATGCGCAATGATCAATTGCGATGGCGCGAACGCACTCGGATCGGCGGGGTCGTGGCCGGTTGCCGAGCGAAAGAAGGTGATCTGGAAACCGAGCGGCCGGTTGTCCGGCGTAGTGAGCCAGCCGGTTGCGTACCACCATTCGGTGCGAAAAGCCGGGTGTGCGCCGGTGTCTTGCGGAAAGGCGATCGGATGATCCGGCGTGACCGCAGTGAACGCGGGTGCCGCGGCGAATGCCGGCGCGATGGCAAGAAAGCCCATGCAAAGCAATGCGGCGCGCGCCTTGGCGCTTGGCCGCCGCGCACTCACAACGCGAACCGTCATCGCACGCGGCAATCCCTTCATCACCAATCCTCCTTCACTGCGCGCACCGCATCCACCGATACCGCGCCGCGTCCCGCAATCACCGCCGTCGAACACGACGAGGCCAGCATCACCAGCGCGACCGTGCCGAGCGCGGTCCATGGAACGTGTAATGACATGCTCCAATGAAACGACTGCGGATTGACGACGAATACGAGGATCAGACTGATCGCGAATCCAAGCACAAACCCCATTGCGATACCACAAGCGGTGAGCATGCCGCCTTCAAGTGCAAGGATCGCGAGAACCTGCGAGCGGGTGACACCTACGTGTCGCAGCATGCCGAACTCGCGGGCCCGTGCGAGCGTCTGCGCGGAAAACGTCGCCGCCACGCCGAACAGGCCGATTACGATCGCGACTCCCTCGAGAAGATAAGTAACGGCAAAACTTCGATCGAAAATTACCAGCGTGTGCGCGCGAATTTCACCCGGCTGCGACAGCTCCAGCGATGCACCGAAGGGCAGTGCACGCAGGCCGCTCATTACACGCTCGACACTCGTCCCCGGTTGAACCGTGACAGCCACATCCGTCGCGTTCGTGTCGCCGGTCAGGCGCCGGTAATCCGGAAGCCGTATCTGGATTGCGCCCGTCTGGCGCGCGTAATCACGCCAGATGCCGGCCACGACAAACACGTGGCCGCGCTCGCCGAGCGGCAACTGCAAGCGCTGGCCAAGCTTATATCCATACAGATCGACCATTGCTTCGGAGACCCAAACAGGTGTTTCTCCATCGTGAAGTTGGGAGGGCGGCAATACCGCTCCGGTCATCTGCAGATTCGCGCCCGGATCGGCGGCATCGATTTTACGCGCGAGCAGGGCAACGTCAGGGCGCGCCGGGTCGAGCGTGAGATGCGAGAAGCGCGCGAACGCAGCGGTCCTGATGCCGGGCACACTGGTAAGCAGCGTCTGCTCGTCCGGGCGCAAGCCGCCTGTGTCGCCATTCGGCGCCACGCGAACGTACAGATCGGCGGAGAGCAAGTGGCCCAACCAGTCTTCGACAGAAACACGGAAGCTGGCCACCATGATCGCCATCGCGACGATCAGCGCAAAGCTCGACAGCACGCCGCCCATTGCAATCGATGCGTGGCCCGGCGCATTCGCGAGACGCGCCAATGCCAAAGTGTTCGCCGCACCGGCGCGACGCCGCGCGCCAAGCGCACGGTTCGCTGCACCAAAGATCGAAGCGGTCACGCGCGGCATCAGCGCAATCCCACCGATCAGTAGTAGAGCAACGGCCAGATAGCCGCCGATCGGCATGTCGAACAAAGGCGGCGCCTGCGTGAGAGCGCCGGCAACCAGCAGACAACCCAGCGCGGGCCACGGCGTAGCCAGTTGCGCCAACGCGCCTTCTTCGGCGCCGGCTTTGAGCGCCGCCGCAGGCCGCGCATGCGCTGCCTCCAACGCGGGGGCAAGACTGCCCAATACCGACACGGCGACGCCGAGCGTCAGAAACAGTGCGCTCGCCAGCGGCTCGAAGCCGACGTGCGGTTGCACGCCGGGAAAGTAGCCGCCGCCCAGATCGCTGCCGAAAAAGCGCAACGCGCCGCTCGCCAGCGCATAGCCGAGCGCAAGCCCGGACAGTGAACCGAGCAGGCCGAGCAGCGCGCCTTCCATCAGGATCTGACGCAGCAACTGACCACGCGTCAAGCCAAGCACCCGCAGCATCGCAAACTGCGCGCGGCGCCGCACGACACCTAGCGCCTGCGTCGAAAACACGAGGAACGCGCCAGTGAAAAGCGCCACCAGTGCGAGCACATTCATGTTGATCCGATAAGCGCGCGACAGACGATCGGTGCGGCTTTCCGCATCGCGCGTCTCGGCGATCACCCACCGGTTGCCGAGTCGCGCCTGCAGATCACGCTTGAAGCGTTCGCGATCGACACCGCGTTCGAGTTGCACGTCGACACGCGACAGCTTGCCGACCTTGCCGAACTGCCACTGCGCGGCGGCAATGTCCATCACTGCGAGCCGCTGCCCAGGCCGGGTTCTCACGAGACCGCCGGCCACGCGCAAGTGCACGATCGACGTGCCGCTTTGCAGTGCCACGTCATCGCCGATCTTCACCTTCAACCATTGCTGCGCCGCGGTCGAAAGAAACACCGTATTAGCGGCGAGCGTATCGAACGGCCTCTCCGGCGCCGGCACGCCGATCAGCTCAGGCGCAATGCGGCTTGCCTTGAACACGTCGATGCCGAGCACGGGCAGCGCGGCATTCCGATCCGGCACGGTGACATCGAGAGCGAGTACTGGACTCGCCAGCGCGACACCCGGCTCGGTCGACAGGCGCGGATAGATGGACTCGTCGATCAAGGGCTGGGCGCCGCGCACCTGCAGATCGGCCTCGCCCGAGAGACTGCGGGCCGCCGCCGAGAATTCATTGAAGGCCGCGCTGTTGATTAACTGAACGGCGTAGCCCAGTGCGACACCGAGCGCGATCGTTGCAATTGCGACCAGGGCGCGGCCGCGATGACTGCGCCACTCGGCGCTCAACAGCCAGCGCGTGAGCGTGCGATGGCCTCGAGTGCGCTGTAGCGAGCGTGGGTCAGCGTGCATCGTCGGCTGAACGCGCAGTGGATCGAGTAGCGGGTGGCGAGCCGGAAATGGTGTTGCGTCCCGGTGACGCGTGCAAACCGCCGTCGCTCAGAATCAGGATGCGGTCTGCGACGGCCGCGGCTGCTTCCGAGTGCGTGACCATGATAGTAGCCGCACCCGTGGCCTTGCTTTGCGCGCGGAACAGGCCGAGCACATCGTGAGCGGTATCGGGGTCGAGATTGCCGGTGGGTTCGTCGGCGAGAATCAGTTTCGGATGATGCACGAGCGCCCGCGCAATGGCGACACGCTGCAACTCGCCGCCCGACAACTGCCGCGGAAAATCATCGCCACGGCCGCCCAGGCCGACGGCCGCGAGCATATCGAGCGCGCCGGCCGTGGGCAGGTCGTTTAGCAGCAATGGCAGCGCGACGTTCTGCGCGAGCGTCAGATGGGGCAGAACGTGAAACGCCTGGAACACGAAGCCCAGTTTTTGCCGACGCAGACGCGTTGCCGCGTTGTCATCCAGCTGCGAGACCGTGCTGCCGTCGATGATCACGTCGCCGCTATCCGCGCTGTCCAAGCCCGCAATCAGATTGAGCAACGTCGATTTGCCGACGCCTGAGTCTCCCATGATCGCGACGAATTCACCCGGCGCGAGCTTGAAATCGAGGTGCGCCAGCACAACGCGGCCGGCGCCGTAGGTCTTGCCGAGTTCGCGGCATTCGAGCGCGGGAACGACACCTTCATCACAAAGCAGCATGCGGTATCCGATAGGTCTGGCCGGCGAGGGCGGCATCTAGTCGTGCGAAGAAACTGCGCTGCTGCGCACGTATGCCGGCCCCTGAACCGCCGAAGTATATGCGGGTTCTGTAAGGCTCGCAGGCCACGTTGCCATCGCCTGATAACTGTCTGAAAGCAGGCGGGCGAGTCGGCCGTGCAGGCATTTTTGAGCGCATACCGGCGTTTCTTTAGAGTGCCGGATCAAAAAAAATTTCTATTCGCGGCCGCGCTAAATTTTTGCTGGCGGCCCGAAATCAGGCCCGAAGGCAGGTTATGCGCCTGCATGAACTATTCCGGTGCAAGCCTCGCGGGAAAGCATTCCTGCAAGAGTGCCTAATTGGCGGGCTATTCCTTTCTTCTGCATGCAAAAAGCATGGACGATAACCTGTTGGAGCGAATTTGTGCGTCTGCACATTTTTCGCTATTTCGCAAGCGTGGACGTGACAACAATGCATTGCCAAGGGCGTTGCAGCGTTGTTGCGCTGCAAAAGTATTCTTATCTTGGTAATCTCCCACCCTTGGTCATTCGACTGCGGGTAAACGCGAAGCGGGCAGCACCGCTTCGGCGTCAAATTCAGCGAAATCCAGCCTACAGATCCATTTCAATGCTTTCGTTTTCGAAGGCGTTGGAGCGGCGTTTTGTATTTCAAGTTTTCAACAGAACACATGCCATTGCCTCCGCTTCTTAGCTTACTCATCTGGATCCCTATTGTCGCCGGCCTGGTGGTTTTGCGTGCCGGATCTGACGCGGCACGTAGTCGCACGCGATGGCTCGCGCTGATCGGTGCGATTGCCGGCTTCCTGCCGGTGATCCCGCTCGTGTCGAACTTCCGCAACGACGTGACGTCGATGCAGTTCGTCGAGAACGTTCGCTGGTCGCCTACGTTGGACATCGCATGGCATGTGGGCGTGGACGGGATTTCGCTATGGCTCGTCGCGCTGACCGCGCTGACCACGATCATCATCGTGGTCGCTTCATGGGAGTCGATCACCGAGCGTACCGCGCAGTACTTCGGCTCCTTCCTGATGCTGTCGGGTTTCATGCAGGGCGTCTTCACGTCGATGGACGGCATGCTGTTCTTCATCTCGTTCGAAGCGACGCTGATTCCGCTGTACCTGCTGATCGGAACCTGGGGCAATTCGAACCGCTCGTATGCCGCGGTGAAGTTCTTCTTTGTCTCGTTCCTCGGCTCGCTGATGATGCTGATGTCGATGCTGTACCTGTACAGCCAGACGCACAGCTTCGACCTCGCGTTGTGGCGCGAAACGCATCTGGGCACCTGGGCGCAGGTGCTGGTGTTCCTCGGTTTCCTGGCCGCGTTTGGCGTCAAGGTGCCGATGTGGCCGCTGCATACGTGGCTGCCGGACGTCCACCTCGACGGCCCGACCGGCGCCGCCGTGATGATCGGCATGCTCAAGCTGGGCGGTTACGGTCTGCTGCGTTTCGCGTTGCCGATCGCGCCGCAGGCGAGCCACTTCTTCGCGCCGATGATGATCACGCTCTCGCTGGTGGCGGTGATCTATTCGAGCCTGCTGGCGCTCGTGCAGACCGACATGCGCCGCCTGCTCGCGTATTCGACGATCGCCCACATGGGGCTCGTGACGCTTGGCCTGTTCGTCTTCAACCGCATCGGCCAGGCGGGTGCAATCGTGCAGATGCTGTCGTACGGCGTGGTTTCCGGCGCGATGCTGCTGTGCACGGGCATGCTCTACGACCGCACCAAGACCGCTTCGATTGCGGAATACGGTGGCGTCGCCAATACCATGCCGCGCTTCGCCGCCTTCGTGATGCTGTTCTCGATGGCCAATATCGGCCTGCCGGGCACCTCGGGTTTTGTCGGCGAATTCATGGTGTTGATGGGGGCGATCCGTTTCAATTTCTGGATCGGCGCAATCGCGGCCACGACGTTGGTCCTGAGCGCGGCCTACACGCTGTGGATGTACAAACGCGTGATTTTCGGCGCGATTGCCAACGCACGTGTCGCGAAGCTGCAGGACCTCGGCAAGCGCGAGTTCGTGCTGCTCGGCGCGATGGCTTTGCTGGTGCTGGCCATCGGTATCAATCCGAAGCCGTTCACCGATGCGATCGATCCGTCGGTCGGGACGCTGCTGGCTCAATCGGAACGGAGCGCACATCCTTCGGATTCCGTACCGGTTGACGGCGGCGAACATCTGCAGGCGGCGGCGCCCGCAACGGTGGCGGCACGCACGCCAGGCTGATCAGCGCGAAGCGTTGAGCAGGTGCAGCATTCTTTGCGTGAATGCGGCCTTTTCCTGATGCGTTTTTCGCTCCGATAAGCGTCTCTTTTCGAGCGTCCAGCGCAGCACGATCATTCAGATCGTGCTGCGTTTTATCGCTTGTTTAAAGGGACTTTCGTGATCCGGCGGCTGTGCCGGCAGCGTGCGATCGAGCACAGCAGACCATCACGCGCACCCAAGCCTGCGACAACATGTCGCGCGGTGTTGCGACGCAATAGATTGTTGCAAAACTGTGTGTTTATATCCGTTCGACGACCCCTTATTATGCGATCGCTTATAAAAAGGAGAGCGGTCGAATGACGTTCGTTGAAGTCGTAGAAAGAAGGCAATGGATATGAAAGGAAAGACTCTGCGAGGGTCGACAAGTTTCCTTTCCACCGGCCTCGTGTTGTTGCTCTCGGGTTGCAGCAACCTCGATATTTTGAATCCGAAGGGGAGTGTGGGGCTGGCCGAACGTGAGCTGATCGCCACGTCGACCTGGGCCATGCTGATTGTCGTGGTTCCGGTTATCGCGCTCACGCTGCTGTTCGCATGGCGCTATCGCGCTTCGAACAAAAATGCCGAATACCGACCGGGCTGGGTGCATTCGACCGGTATCGAAATCGCCATCTGGACGATCCCGACGCTGATCATTCTGTTTCTCGCCGTGCTGACGTGGAAGAGCACGCACGAGCTCGATCCGTACAAGCCGCTCGAGTCGCAGGTGAAGCCGATCAACGTCGAAGTCGTCGCGCTCGACTGGAAGTGGCTCTTCATCTATCCCGACCTCGGCATTGCCTCGGTGAACCAGTTGGCGTTCCCGGTCGGCACGCCGGTCAACTTCGTCATCACGTCCGACACGGTGATGAACTCCTTCTTCATTCCGCAACTCGGCGGCCAGATCTACGCGATGGCGGGTATGCAAACGCGTCTGCATCTGATCGCCGACGAAGCCGGCAATTACGCGGGCACTGCGGCGAACTTCAGCGGCCGGGGATTTTCGGACATGAAGTTCCGCGCGCTCGCCACCTCGCCTGAGGAGTTCAATGCGTGGGTCGCCAAGGTACGCGCCTCGTCCGACCGTCTCGACATGGACCGCTATCACGCGGTATCGGCGCCTACCGAGAAGGAGCCGGTGCGGTACTTCTCGTCGGTCGATCCAAAGCTCTTTCACAACATCGTTGCCCGATACAACAACGGTAACGTCCTCGACAACATGAAAGACGCTAACTGTGCGCCAAAGGGTAAGGGGTAACGCATGTTCGGAAAACTCTCACTAGACTCGATTCCGTACCACGAGCCGATTATCATGGTGACGGCTGCCGGGATCGCCCTCGGCGGTGCGCTCGTTCTGGGTCTGATTACCTACTTTGGCAAGTGGCGCTACCTGTGGACCGAATGGCTCACCTCGGTCGACCACAAGAAGCTGGGCGTGATGTACATCGTGGTTGCGCTCATCATGCTGTTCCGCGGCTTTGCGGACGCGATCATGATGCGTACCCAGCTAGCGCTGTCGTATAACGCGCCAGGTTTCCTGCCGCCGCATCATTACGACCAGATCTTTACCGCGCACGGCGTCATCATGATTTTCTTCATGGCGATGGCGTTCATGGTCGGCCTGATGAACATCATCGTGCCGTTGCAGATCGGCGCCCGCGACGTGGCGTTCCCGTTCCTCAACTCGTTGAGCTTCTGGATGACCGCGATCAGCGCGATCCTGATCAACATCTCGCTGGTAATCGGTGAATTCGCGCAAACGGGCTGGCTGGCTTATCCGCCACTCTCCGAATTGCAGTTTAGTCCAGGTGTCGGGGTCGATTATTACCTGTGGAGTCTGCAGCTATCCGGTATCGGCACGTTGCTGACCGGCGTGAACTTCTTCGTGACCATCGTGAAGATGCGCGCTCCG
Source organism: Paraburkholderia sp. BGA-UO-ETr-F12 (assembly GCF_059567945.1). NCBI lineage: Bacteria > Pseudomonadati > Pseudomonadota > Betaproteobacteria > Burkholderiales > Burkholderiaceae > Paraburkholderia > Paraburkholderia sp. BGA-UO-ETr-F12. Next base: position 8,838 of record NZ_JCAQOZ010000046.1, read on the forward strand.
GGCATGACCTGGATGAAGATGCCGGTGTTCACGTGGACCGCCCTGTGCACGAACGTACTGATCATGGCCGCGTTCCCGATCCTGACCGTCACGCTCGCGCTGCTCGGTCTGGACCGCTACCTCGGCATGCACTTCTTCACGAACGACGGCGGCGGTAACGCCATGCTGTACCTGAACCTGATCTGGGCATGGGGTCACCCCGAGGTGTACATCCTGATCCTGCCGGCGTTCGGTATCTTCTCGGAAGTCGTGGCGACGTTCGCCAAGAAGCCGCTGTTCGGCTACAAGACGATGGTGTGGGCAACCTGCGCGATCATGGTGCTGTCGTTCCTCGTGTGGCTGCACCACTTCTTCACGATGGGTTCGGGCGCCGACGTCAATGCGTTCTTCGGTATCGCGACCATGGTCATTGCGATTCCGACCGGGGTGAAGGTGTTCAACTGGCTGTTCACGATCTACAAGGGCCGTCTGCAATTCACGACGCCGATCCTGTGGACCCTCGGCTTCATGGTCACTTTCACGATCGGCGGTATGACCGGCGTGATGATGGCGATTCCAGGCGCGGACTTCGTGCTGCACAACAGCCTGTTCCTGATCGCTCACTTCCACAACGTGATTATTGGTGGCGTGCTGTTCGGCTACCTGGCCGGTTTCAACTACTGGTTCCCGAAGGCCTTCGGCTTCAAGCTGAATGAGAAGTGGGGCAAGGCGTCGTTCTGGTTCTGGCAGATCGGTTTCTGGGTTGCCTTCACGCCGTTGTACGTGCTGGGCTTCATGGGCATGACGCGTCGTCTGAATCACTACGACAATCCGGATTGGCATCAGTGGCTGATGTTCGCATGGGTCGGCGCTGTGCTGATCGCCATCGGTATCGCTTGCCAGGTGGTGCAACTGGTCGTCAGCATCCGCGATCGCAACCTGGCGAAAAACCGCGACGTGACGGGCGATCCGTGGGACGGTCACACGCTGGAATGGGCAACGAGCTCGCCGCCGGCGTCGTACAACTTCGCGATCATTCCGGACGTGCGTGAACTGGACGCCTTCGCTGAAATGAAGTCGCGCAAGAATCAACCGAAGCCGGTGTATCGCGACATTCACATGCCGTCGAACACGTCCGCGGGTCTGGTTGTGGCGATGTTCTCGCTGGTGCTGGGTTTTGCCGCCGTGTGGCACATCTGGTGGCTCGCGATTGTCGGTCTGGTCGGTTCGATCGCTACTGTGATCATTTACAGCTTCCAGAAGAACGAAGGCTTTTACATCCCGGCTGCCACGGTAGCGGCGATTGAACAACAACGCTCCGGCGCCGGTGCGCAGGTCGCGATTGAAGAAAAACGCTCCGGCGCCGATGCGCAGGTCGCGTTGGAGGTGGATTGATGTCAAACAACACTCTTGCGGCGGGCCTGCATCATCACGATGCGCATCATGCCGATCACCCGCCGTCGCATTCGGTATTCGGCTTCTGGCTGTACCTGATGACGGACTGCATCATCTTCGCGTCGCTGTTCGCGGTGTTCGCGGTGATGCAGCACCAGTTCGCGGGTGGTCCGACCGGTAAGGATCTGTTCGAGATCCCGGGCGTCGCGCTCGAAACGTCGATGCTGCTGCTGAGCAGCATCACGTATGGTTTCGCGATGCTGGGTGCGCACAAGAACAGGAAGGGCGTACTGCTGTTCTGGCTCGGCGTGACGTTCCTGCTAGGCCTCGCGTTTCTCGTGCTGGAAATGCGCGAGTTCTCGCATCTGATCGCCCAAGGCGCGGGCCCCAGCCGTAGCGCATTCCTGTCGTCGTTCTTCACGCTGGTCGGCACGCACGGTCTGCACGTGACGTTCGGCCTGCTCTGGATGGCGGTGCTCGCCGTGCAGGTGATGGGACGTCGCGATCTGACCGAGCGCGACATGATCCGCCTGACGTGCCTGAGCCTTTTCTGGCACTTCCTGGACGTCGTGTGGATTGGCGTCTTCACCTTTGTCTACCTTGCGAGCGTGATCTAAATGGACCATAGCCATCACTCACACCTGGCACATCCGGACGAAGGTCATAGCGGCGAAAGTCACGGCAGCTTCGGCAGCTATACGGTGGGTTTCATTCTGTCCGTCGTATTGACGGTGGCCGCATTCGGCCTCGTGCTGACCGGCACGTTGACGGGCGAGAACGCGTTGCTCGCGATCGCGGGCCTCGCATTCGTTCAGATCGTCGTGCACCTGATTTTCTTCCTGCACATGAATGCCTCGTCGGCACAGCGCTGGAACATCATGGCGTTCGGCTTCACCGTACTGACGGCCGTGATTCTGATCGTCGGTTCGTTGTGGATCATGCATAACGTCAGCATGCACATGATGTCCCGTTAGGCGGATAACGCAGCAGAGCAAGAGAAACCCCGCAAGGCGAAAGTCTTGCGGGGGTTTTTTCATCTGCGCCCAGGACATGTCATGCCGGCACTATCCGGCGATTCACAATTGACCCGCCTCGAAACACACGGTAGCATCGTTTCCATGATCGCTTCTATCCATTCCCGTTCGCATTCTTTGCACGCATGCTGTTGCAGCCTGCCAAGGGGAGCCCGCGTCTAGCGAGTCGATCTGTACCGTCCGTATCCCTGAGGCCACCCGTCACTAGACCGGTGGCTTTTTTGTTTTGGCCGTTCTGCTCCGCATTTTTTCGCGTTTAACACCACGGGAGTTCACATGCCGCTCGTCCTGTACGACACCTGGTCGCGCACCTTGCGCGCTTTCTCGCCGATCCGGGCGGACCACGTCGGTCTGTATTGCTGCGGCCCTACCGTGTACGACCACGCGCATATCGGCAATCTGCGGACCTACATCTTCGAAGACGTGCTGCGACGCGCATTGGCATTGAACGGCTACAGCGTGCGGCACGTTGTCAATATCACCGACGTGGGTCATCTGGTCTCAGATGCCGACGAAGGCGAAGACAAAATGGAGAAGGGCAGTCGGCGCACCGGCGAGTCGGCTTGGGCAATCGCGGAACGCTACACCGCGGCGTTCATGAACGACTGGCGCGCGTTGAACCTGCTGGAGCCCTCGCTATGGTGCCGGGCGACCGATCACATAGCCGAACAGATCGACTTCATTGCCGAGATCGAGCGTAACGGCTATGCCTACCGCACGACCGACGGCGTTTACTTCGACACGAGCAAGCAGGACGATTACGGCTTTCTCGCGCGTCTCGATGCAGCGGGGCTGCAACCGGGCAAACGCGTTGCACCAGGCGAGAAGCGGCACGCGACCGACTTCGCGCTGTGGAAATTCAGCCCCCCGGATACCGTGCGGCAGATGGAATGGGATAGTCCATGGGGCCGGGGCTTTCCGGGGTGGCATATCGAATGCTCGGCGATGTCGGCGAAATACCTGAGCCCGTGGTTCGACATTCACTGCGGCGGAGAAGATCACATCGCCGTGCATCACAGCAATGAAATCGCGCAAACTCTGGCATGCCATGGAACCCGTCTCGCCAACTTCTGGATGCACGGTCATTTCCTTATGCTGGATGCCGGCAAGATGTCGAAGTCGGGTGGCGACTTCGTGCGCCTCTCGACGTTGACCGGGCGGGGCATCGATCCGCTTGCGTATCGTTACTTGTGCCTGAGTGCGCATTACCGCAGCAACCTGCGTTTCAGCATGGAGGCGCTCGATGCCGCGCAATCCGCGTTGGACCGTTTGCGCCGCGCGTATGTGCAATGGCCGGAAGGGGGAACACCCGACGACGTGTACGTCGATCGTTTCAGGCTCGAGGTCGATCAGGATCTGAATCTGCCACGCGCGCTCGCCGTGCTGTGGGACTTGGTGAGAAGCGATCTTCCGATGGCCACGCGGCGGGCAACGGTCGATTGCTTCGACGCCGTGCTCGGACTTCGGCTTGCCGACTGGAAGCAGGACGTGTCGGCGATTCCCGCCGATATCGCGCGTCTCGCCGCTGAACGCGAAAGGGCCCGCGCGGCCAAGGACTGGAATGCGGCCGACCGTCTGCGTGACCGTTTGAAAACCGAAGGCTGGCAGGTGGAGGACAGCGCGAGCGGGCAGGTACTGCGTCGGCTCGACAAGGCGCAATAACGAGCGGAGCGCGTTGGCAGTCCTCCGTCGCGGGGGCACACGTCATTGTCATGCCCAACTTCACGTCTACCGCAAATACGGTCCACCGTCATGCACCAGCGCATTCGGCTTGGTCAATGGAGGCTTCAGCCCTGCACGCCGCGCCATCCGGCGAGCAGGGCGGGCAATTCGGCCATGTCCCGGAAGACGTGAACCGCGCCCGCGCCGTGCAGCGCAGTCGCGCTGCTGTGGCTCAATTCTTTCGGGCAGTAGCCGAACACCGTGGCGCCGGCGGCCACACCGGCCGTCACGCCCGTGACCGTATCGTCCACGACGGCGCAACGTTGCGGATCTACACCTAAGCCTGCGGCTGCGGCGAGATAGACATCGGGATAGGGTTTGTTGCGCGGCGTTTCGTGACCGCTGGAAATACGCCCTGTGAAGCAGTCGAGAATACCGGCCTTGGCCAGTTGCAACTCGACCTTGACGCGATCGGCGCCTGAAGCAACGGCAATGCGTCCGTCGAGCGTCGCGTAAAGCGCGCGCACGGCCGAGGCCGCGCCGTCAATCGCTACCAGTTCGCGATCGAGCGCCTCATTGCGGCGCGCGCGAAACTGCATGAGCCAGTCCGCGGTGATTGCGAAACCCGTGCGCGCCTCGATGAGTGCGGCTTCATCTCGAACGGCCTTGCCGACAAAAATCTGCATCGCCTCTTCGACGCTCAATTGCCAGCCTAATTCGCCGAGCATTTCGGTGAGCACGCGATTGGTGATGGGTTCGGAGTCGACGAGCACGCCGTCGCAGTCGAAAAGTACGGCGTCGAAAGGGAAATCAGCCATCGGGCAGGGTACGGAAAGTGGTCGCGCAACCGGCAAGGATACCTCACCGGCTCGCGCGGCGCCGCGCAGGCCGCCGCGCAAACATTATGCAAGCGCTACGCGACCGTTGCCCGTAAGCGCTCAGGAACCGGGCTTGTACCCGTCACTCAGCGTTTTCATAAACGCAATGATGTCCTGAATATCCTGATCCGTCATGGCCGGCTGATCGCCGAATTTACGATCGAACGGCGCGTCGGCGACGTCGACATTGGCGTGGTACTGCGGCGGCAGATCGTTGTATTTCTGTACCTTGCCCGACGCATCCCGCGGATAGATCTTCTCGGGCGCCGTATTGCGCAGGTTGTAGAAATCCATGACCTGTTTGAGGTCGTGATAAACGCCGTTATGGAAGAACACCTTGCGTTCGGCAACGTTACGCAGGGTCGGCGTCAGGAACATTCCGCAATACTGCGTCTCCGTCTTCATGTCGTCGCGGAACGGCCCGCACACGCCCATATCGAAGAACTTCGGATCCTTGTTGGCGGGAATCGCCGGATTGCGCGGCACACCAAGCGCCTCGTACTGCGTATCGGTAAACACCGGCGGCAGACCGTCCTTGCTGGGCTGGCTCAGGTGACAACCGGCGCAGTTAGCCTTGTCCTTGTCGTTGAACAACTGCAAGCCATGCAGCTCCGCATGCGTCAGGCGCGCCTTGCCTTCGAGCCAGTAGTCGTACTTGCTGTTAAAGGCATGAAACGACTGATCCTCGGTCTGATACCGTCCCACTGCGAACATGGCTTCCGAAATCAGCAGACTCGGATTGCTGACGATGCCCGGCCCGAAGATCTGTTTGAACTGGTCCAGATACTTCGTTTGCAGCAGCTTGTGCGCGACATCTTCCTGCGTCGCATTGGCCATCTCCACCGGGTTGGTCAGCGGACCGATTGCCTGGATTTGCAGCGTATCGGCGCGGCCATCCCAGAACAGGCCGCCTTGCGGCACCATTGCCGGAGCGGCCGGCGCGGCGAGCGCCGTCTTCTGTGCACGCTGTACGCCGGCGGCCTGCGAGGCCAGTTGCGTCATATCCACCGGCACGTCGGTATCGCCCTGATCCGGCCCGATGCTGAACGGAGCCTGGCGATACAGATAGGCCAGCGACGGCGGCGGCCGGTAGCCGGCCTGATTCATGTGCGCGCCGCCCAGTTGCACCGGAAACGCGTTATCCGGTGCGTACGAATGCTGTGGCGAGTGGCACGACGCACACGATTGCGTACCCGAAGCCGATAGCGACGCGTCGAAAAAAATCTGTTTGCCGAGCAGCGCAACCGCGCTCAGCGGCGCGTCTTGTGGACGCATCAGTTGAACCGGATTCGGATTCGCGCCGGTGATTTCTTCGACGATCGCGCCGACGGCGGGCGGCATCCGTTCCGGATAGACGAGCGCGTACGCGCAAACCACGAAGAGCGCAAGCACGATGCCGGCGGCACTCCACACGAGCAGCCTGAGCCACGAGCGACGGGTAATGACGGGACCCGGCTCACCGCCGGCAGGCAGGTGCGAGGGCAGGGCGGCGTCTGAAGGATGATTCATGGCGGTAGTGACAAATAATTCGATCGGGTTCGATCAAAAAGCAAATCGAGCCAGCACGTTTGCACTGGCTCGACGCCCAGCTACAGCTTGATGTGCTTCATACCCTGCTGGTGCCGCGCTTCGTCAGGTCACGCACGAACAGCACGCGTGCATGACCTGAGGTCGAATCCATCGGGAGCGCACCATAAGAGCCATTCACACGTGTCGCTCAGCTCGCCGGCGGCGCCGACAGCCTGGTGCCCAGGTTCTGGTCCAGATACACCGTCGGATTGTTGCCGGAGCCCGAGAAGTTGAACATGTTCATGATGCTGCCGGCGGTTGCATCGAACGAACCGTTGCCAAGGCGTTGACCGCCGAGCCAGTTGTCCTCGATGAACTTCACCACGGAGGCCTGAGTGATCGGCGTATCGTCGACGTAGTTGACCTTCGCCCACGGCGACACCACGATAAACGGCGTACGCGTACCCGGGCCGCAACGGCCGTTCACCGTGCCGCCATTCACACCCTGCGGTTGAACCGCGCCCGTTGCCGTGCACTGACCCGTACCGCTCAGGTTGTCGGTGCCGGCCACCGTCACGCCGCCCGCGGATTGCGCCGTGGTCGAATCGAACGACGAGTTCTTCGGCGCCATGAAGCGGTGATCGTACCAACCGTCCGAATCGTCGTAAGCGATGATCACGGCGGTGTTCTTCCAGTCAGGCTGTTGCTGCAGGAAGTTGATCACCTTCGTGACGAAAGCCTGTTCGTCGATCGGGTCCGAGTTGCCCGGGTGACCGTCGCCGACCGCCGGCGCCTTCAGGAAGCTCACCGACGGATAGTTGCCGGCCTTCACCGCGGCGAAGAAGTCGTCGGTGTCGTACTGGTGGTGAACCGGCGTAGCCGAGTTGTCCAGCGGATCGGTCATGCCGATTACCGCCGTCGACGTCGGACGGGTGTGCGCGAGGTTGGCCGTGCTCGCGTAGTACTGGAACCACGCGTGATGCTGCACGTAGTCGGGCTTAGTCGCGTTCAGCACTTGCGAGAAGGTCGAACGGGAGCAGCCGGTGGTGTTGTTGGCGTTCACCGTGCTCAGGTTGAAGCCGCCCATGAAGCCGCCCCACGTGAGGCCCTTCGCGTTCAGCAGGTCGCCGATGTTCTTGTTGGCAGACGACATCGCCGCCGTCACCGTGCTCTTTGCCGCGATCGTGCAGACGTCGCCGGTCGGGTCCAGATCGCCGACCAGCGTGAAGCCGCCGGTCGAATCCGGAATCGCGTTGGCCGAGGTACCGCCCGTCACCACCACGCCGTTGTTCTGGCCCGAGACCACTGCAATCGCGCCCGGCGTCGACGGACCATACGTGTCCGTGTACGCGTTCTGGTTCATCGCGAAGTTCTGCGCGTAGTTCCACATTGCCGTGACCGTGTTGCCGTCGAAGTAGCCGAGCACCTGGCCCTTCGTGGCGAACGCGCCGGTGCTGCCGGCAATTGTCGAACCGGCCGCCGTGAACAGCGGGAACGAATCCATCGCGCCGTTGTTATACGCGAGCTGTTCCGCGGCGTACGCGTGATTCTGGCTCGACGTATTGGCTTGCGAACGATCGAGACGGAACGGCAGCAGGTCGGCGGCCGGCAGACCCAGGCCCGCGACTGTCACGGAGCCGACCGTGCGGCCCGCCGTGTTCGGCGAGGTCGACAGCGCGTTCGGGTTCGCGGTGATCAGATTGTTGCTGGCGAGGTTGTTGACCGTGGGCGTGCCCGCCGCCGCGGTGAATTGCGGCTCGCCGACCGGGTTGGAGGCCTGCGGGTAGGTGGCGAAGTAGTGGTCGAACGAAACGTTCTCGCCGAAGATCACCACCACGTGCTTGATCGGCGTGGCCGTCGCGACGGCATCCTGCGCCGATACGGTTGCTGCCGGCGTCGAAGCGGTAGCCGGCGCTGACGCCGGCGTGCTCACGTTATTGTTGCCGCATGCTGCGAGCGCAAGCATCGCGGCAAACGGGATGGGTAACAGGGTTCTACGGAACATGTGACTGGCTCCAGATTCGACTTCGCCGTTCAGCGTTTCCAGTGATGCACGTGTGGATATTCGCTGGGGATATTGTTAGGAAGTTAGAAGGACAACTGAGACGTCTTACCGCTAGAAACAGCGCGCATTGAAACATCGGCTGATTAAGATTTCGGGGCGCGAACATTACGTTGCCTATCGGTTGCCATTCATTTGAATAACTTTTGCTGTCGTTCTACTTTCTGCGAGCCGCAACGTGAGGGCGGTGTTGCCGGTCACGATTCGCACGCCACATTGCGTTTCTTTCAGTGCAAATCAAAACGACGGATTTCTCTGGCTGTTGCGTTCAAGAAGAAACGCAGCCGCTTCTGGCTTCGGCACTTAAGGGAGAAACCAGCATGACATCGACCAGACCGGTCCGCCTTCTGACTTCCGTTCTCGCTGCGGGGATCACGTGCGTTGCAGCGCTGACGACCGTGCCCGCTCTGGCGCAAGCGGTGATCGTCGCACCCATGGCGCCGCCGCCGCCGCGCGTCGAGGTGATGCCGGCGCCGCGTGCCGGCTACGTCTGGGATCAGGGTCGCTGGCGTTGGGACCATGGCCGTTACGTATGGGTGCCCGGCCACTGGCGGCCGGTCCGGGCCGGCTATCGCTGGGTGCCGGGGCATTGGGTGCAGCGCGGCCCGAACTGGCGCTGGGTCGAAGGGCATTGGGCCTGAACGTCGAGCGCCGTGGCGCGCTTTGTAATCCCATCAGACAGGTTGCCATGAAAACGCTTGTGATCATTCTGCTGGCCGCTACACTCGCCGGTTGTGTCGTCTACCCGGCGCGGCCTGCCTACTATCGGCCGGCGGTCGTCGTATATTGAGCTCAATGCACCTTGCCACCTGCCCGGCGCGCACTGTTCGTAACGGTGCGCGCACAACCGATCGATCCGCGCTTCGCATTTTGCTTGCGTTGTGGAGCCGCATGCCTTGAGCGAACGCGATCCTGATGCGGAGCTGTTGGCAGGGGTTGCCAGGCAGGACCCGGCCGCCGTCCGTTCGCTCGTCGCGCGCAAGCTGCCGCGTCTGCTCGCGCTCGCCACGCGCATGCTGGGAGATCGCATGGAAGCGGAAGACGTGGCGCAGGAGGTCTTCGTGCGGATCTGGAAACAGGCCCCGCGCTGGCGGGAAGGTGAGGCGAAGGTCGATACGTGGGTGCACCGCGTAGCGCTCAATCTTTGCTATGACCGGTTGCGCGGCCGCCGCGAAGTCCCCGACGACGACCTGCCCGATGAAGTCGACCCCGCCGCATTACCCGACGCCACCCTCGAAGCGCGCGCCCAGGACGAGCGCGTTCGCGAGGCGCTCGCCGCATTGCCGGCACGACAGCGCGAGGCACTGGTGCTCAATTACTACCAGGAGATGTCGAACATCGACGCTGCCGCCCTGATGGGCATCACGGTCGATGCGTTGGAAAGTCTGCTGGCACGTGCGCGCCGCAATCTGCGCGCCCAACTGGCCGGCAGCGGCCTTAGCAAGGACAAATCATGACGCCCGAAAGATTCCATCAGATCGTCGAAGCCTACGGCGCCGATCCGCGCCGCTGGCCGCAACAGGAACGCGCAGCGGGGCAGGCGTGGGCCGCTGCGCACCGTGCCGAGGCCGATGCGATGCTGGCGGACGCGGCCGGCATCGATGCGTGGCTCGCGTCCGACAAGGTCGAGCCGCCGGGCGCGGCATTGCAGCAGCGCATCATCGGCAGCGCGCCGGCGCGGCGGCCCAGTGTGCCGCGCAAACGGTTATGGTGGTCGGGCGCGGCGGTGGCGGGCGTTGGACTGCTGGGCGGCGTGGCCGGCGCTTTTGCGGTGTCGTTCTTCGTGTTGACGTGGACGGCTCCGCCTGTGCATGAGTCTTCTTATTTAACCTCGAGCTTCGGTGGTTCATCTGCCGATTGGAGCGGCGAATGAACGGCCGGTCATGGAAAATCGTGCTGGTGGCTTCGCTGGTGCTCAACGTGTTCCTGGTGGGTGCGATTGTCGGTGGTGCTTATCAATGGTTCGCGGCACATGGCGCGATGACGCCGGTGCAGGCGCAGCAACGCACGGCGCTGCGTTTCGCGGCCGAAACGCTGTCGGCCGAGCGTCAGAAGGCTTTTCTCGAAAGCTTGAAGAAAGCGCGCCGCGAGGGTCGCGATTTTGCCCGCGATGCCCGCGAAGGGCGACACGAAGTGTTGCGGCTGCTCGCCGCGCCTCAGTTCGATCGCGCGGCGCTGGATGCCGCGCTGGCCCGCACGCGTGAAGCGGACAGCAGCTTGCGCGCGCAAGTGGAGGGCAGTGTGGCGGATTTTGCGGCCACGCTGTCGCCCGAGGAGCGCGTCGAATTCGCCGACAGCCTGAAGCTGCGCGGCCAATGGCGTGAGCCGCAAGCGGCCGCCAATGCGAAAAAACCGCCGCAGCCGGCGGCCTCCAGTCCGACCTCGAGCGATGCTTCGAGTACAGCATCAGGTGCCGCTTCGGGTGGATAAAAATTTCTGGGCGAGCGCGACGGATTTCATCGTTGCGCTCGTTTAAAGAAATATCCAACGCCGAAGAGGACGGTATGTCTACCTCACCGAACATGAATGCCGCGGCGATTGCACTGAACCGCTTCGGCCTTGGCGCGCGTGTCGACGACACGCCGCCCGCCGACCCGAAGGCGTGGCTGCTCGCGCAGTTCGAACAGTATCAGGCGCGGCCTGCCGCATGGGCGAACCAGCCCGACTCGGTGACGCTGTCCACCGAACTGATCCAGCAGCGCATGGAACTGAATCAGTTGGCCCGGAAAAATCCGCAGAATGTCGGCGAGGGTGCGCTCGCCAGTCAGGGTAATGCGCAGACGAGCTCGCCAGGCGCCGGACAAGCTGCAACAGACACGCAAGCCCAAACTGCTAAGCAAGCCGAACGAAAAGCGCTGCGCGGCGAGATTGCCGCAATGTACCGTGCCTCGGTGAACGCGCGTGTCGCAAGCGCGCTGACCACGCAGACGCCTTTCGTGGAGCGGCTGGTTCATTTCTGGGCGAACCACTTCGCGGTGTCCACGGAAAAACCCGGCGTCGCCGCGCTGGCCGGCTCATTCGAAGCGGAGGCGATCCGTCCGCATGTGCTTGGCCGTTTCGAAGACATGCTGGTCGCGGTCGAACGTCATCCGGCCATGCAACTGTTTCTCGACCAGACGCGCTCGGTCGGACCGGACAGCGTGGCGGCCATGCGCGCCGAGCAGCGTAATCCAAACGTCAAACGCGGGCTGAATGAGAACCTCGCGCGCGAAATCATGGAGCTGCACACGCTCGGTGTTCGCAGCGGCTATACCCAGGACGACGTCACCGAATTCGCCCGCGCGCTGACCGGCTGGAGCCTCGCCGGAAAACCTGGCAATCCCGGTAATGCGGCTAAGCGGGGCCGGTTTGGCGCGCAACCGGACGCCGCCCCTGGCACCTTCGTGTTTCGCGTCGCGCTGCACGAGCCGGGCTCGCGAACCATCATGGGCCGCCGCTATGACCAGCCCGGAGAAGAGCAGGCCCTGGCGGTCCTGCACGACCTCGCGAGTTCGCGGGCGACGGCGCAGCACATCGGCGGCAAGCTCGCCCGTCACTTCGTCGCGGACAATCCGCCGCCTGAAGTGAGCGAGCGGCTGGCGAACGCATTCGAGCGCAGCGGCGGCGATCTGCCGACCGTGTACCGGACGCTGATCGACCTGCCGCAGGCGTGGTCGCCCGTCGCCACGAAGTTCAAGACGCCGTGGGAGTGGACCATTTCTTCAATGCGCGGGCTCGGCTGGCAGGACCTCGGCAATCTGCAGACCGCCCCTATCCTGACGCAACTCGGCCAGCCGGTATGGCGACCGGGTTCGCCCGCCGGATACGACGACATCGCCGCGAGTTGGGCGGCGCCCGATGCACTCGTGCGCCGGGTCGATGTCGCGCAGCGCTTCGCGGCCCGGGTAGGCGACCGGCTCGATGCGCGCGCGCTCGGCCAGACCCTGTTGGCCGGCTCGCTCAGCGCCCCGACCGCCACGGCCGTGTCGCGTGCCGATAGCGCGTCGACGGCGATCGCGCTGCTGCTGGTCTCGCCGGATTTTCAACGGAGATGAATGCCATGCTTTCACGCCGCAAGTTTTTGAGCGTCGCCGCCGCAGGCGCGGGCGCGATTCTGGTGTCGCCGCGGATCGCTTTTGCAAGCGTCGCAACCGAGCGCCGCTTCATATTCGTCATCCAGCGCGGCGCGGCCGACGGGCTGAGCATCGTCATGCCGTATGCGGAACCCGCCTACGCGTCGCTGCGCGGCGCACTCGCGATCGACACCGGCAACGCGACAAAGCTCGACGGCACCTTCGCGCTGCATCCCGCGCTGGTGCAGACCGCCGCGATGTATGCGAATCGTCAGGCGCTGTTCGTCCACGCAGTGGCGTCGCCGTACCGCGACCGCTCGCACTTCGACGGGCAGAACGTGCTGGAGACCGGCGGCACCGCGCCGTATCAGATGAAGGACGGCTGGCTGAACCGGCTCGTCGCGTCGCTGCCGGCCACGCGCGAGAATGCGATTGCCTTCGCGCCGACCGTGCCGATGGCGCTGCGTGGCAAGGCGGCGGTGACGTCGTACGCGCCCTCGGGCTTGCCGCCCGCGCCTGACGATCTGCTGATGCGAGTCTCGCAACTGTACGACCAGGACGCGCAATTGCGCCCGCTGTGGGAATCGGCGATGACCGCGCGCGGGCTCGCGGGCGAGGCCGGTGCGCGTCAGGACCCGGCGAGCCTGGGCAAGCTTGCCGCTGGCTTTCTGTCGCGCGACGACGGTCCACGGATCGCGATGATTGAAACCGGCGGGTGGGACACGCATACGGCGCAGAACGCGCGGCTTGCCAATCAGTTGAAAGCGCTCGATACGATGCTCGCGGCACTGCGTGACGGCATGGGTCCGCTGTGGAACAAGACCACCGTGGTGGTGGCCACCGAATTCGGCAGGACTGTTGCGGTCAACGGCACGGGCGGCACCGATCATGGCACCGGCTCGGTGGCGATGGTACTGGGCGGGTCGGTAGCGGGCGGACGCGTGCTGGCTGACTGGCCCGGCCTGAAACCGGCCGACCTCTACGAAGCGCGCGATCTCAAACCGACCATGTCACTGGACGCGCTGATTGCCGGTGCCGCCAGCGAAAGTCTCGGCCTCGATCCGCAGCGTACGGCGAACACGTTGTTCGGCCAGAACGCGGGAATGCGGCCAACTACCGGGCTCGTGCGTGCATGACTTGAAAATTACCAGGGAGAGCATATGAAAATCAGATCGACTATTCGTGCCGTATCGCTTGCAGGCCTGAGTGCCGCCTTGTTATCAGCCTGCGTCGTCGAACCGGCGCGGCCGCCACAGCCCGCTCCGCTCGTCGAGGTGATGCCGCCCGCACCCGCGCCGGGTTATCACTGGGTGAAAGGCCACTATCGCTGGGAAGGCAATCACTGGGCGTGGGTGCCGGGACACTGGGCGGGTTGAGCGAGCGTTGCCGGCGCGCCGCGCGTGCCGACCCGATGATAACGGCGGCCGTAGTAGATCAGCGCATCGCCGCCGACATGCGTATGCGCGGCCTTCACCGCGCAAAAGAACACCGTATGCGTGCCGACTTCGGTGACTGATTCGATCTCGCAGTCGAGCGAGGCAAGCGCGCCGAGCAGGACGGGCGCGCCTGTTGCGAGCGTGTTCCATTGCGCGGCGGCAAAGCGCTCGGTCATGGGCAGCGAGCCCGTGGCGAAATGCGCCGCAAGGGCTTGCTGATCCGCGCTCAAGACGTTGACGCACAGCGCGCCGTTGGCGCGGAAGGTCGCGTTGTTGCGGCTGCCGCGATTGATGCAGACGAGCAGGGTAGGCGGCTCGTCCGTCACGCCGCATACCGCGGAGGCCGTGCAGCCTGCGAGACCTGCGACGCCGTCGCTGCTGATGATGTTGACGGCGGCGCCAAGGCCGGCCATGGCGTCGCGAAAGATGTGCTTGTCAAGCATGGGGATCCGCGCCTCCGCGAAACCGGGCCGCCGTGTGGCTGGCAGGCAAACGTGCGTGGCCGAATAGTTTTTCACGCAATGTGCCGTCGCGATATGCGTGTTTATAGGCGCCACGTTCCTGCAGAATCGGCACCACGAGTGCGATGAAATCGTCGAAGCATTCCGGCGCGACCGTGCGCGAGAGATTAAAACCGTCCACGCCAGTTGCTTCGGTCCATGCGATGAGTTCGTCGGCAATGTGTTCGGCCGACCCGACGAGCGGTGCCTGACGGCTGCCGAGCACCATCTGTTCGAGCAGTTTGCGCCGGGTCCATTGCGGGCCGGCGGCGCGCGTCATCGCCTCGACGTTCGAGACGATAGCCTGGCTCTTGCCGGTGTCGATCGGTTCGTCGAGGTCATAGCGCGCGAAGTCGATACCGAGCGACGCCGCCGCATGCACGAGCGCTGCCTCGCTGCTCACGTAACGCCGGTATTCGGCGTACTTCTCCAGTGCTTCGCGATCCGTCCGGCCTGTGATTACCGTTTGCCCGAGCAGCACCTTGATATCGTTCGCATGGCGCCCATGCGCCACGGCGTGAGCGCGGATATCGTCGACGATGGTTTTCACGGCGGCCTTCGCCTGGCCGTTGACGAACACGCACTCCGCGTGCGCCGCGGCGAACTGCTTGCCGCGCGCCGACGATCCCGCCTGGTAGAGTACCGGCGTGCGTTGCGGCGACGGTTCGCTCAGATGCATAGCGTCTACCCGATACTGCTTGCCGTGATGACGAATCACATGGACTTTCGATGCGTCCGCATAGATGCCTTGCGTTCTATCACGCAGCACTGCGCCGTCTTCCCAACTGGATTCCCACAGTTTGTAGACGAGTTCCATATATTCGTCGGCGAGATCGTAGCGGTCGTCATGGGCCATTTGCCCGGACAGACCGATCGCGCGCGACGCGCTGTTCAGATAGCCCGTCACGATGTTCCAGCCGACCCGGCCGCAGGTCAGATGATCGAGCGTCGACATGCGCCGCGCGAACAGATAGGGCTGCTCGACGGTGAGATTGGATGTAACGCCGAACGACAGGTGACGCGTAACGGCGGCCATGGCCGGAATCAGCAAGGTGGGATCGTTCACCGGCACCTGCACCGCACCGCGAATCGCCGCGTCGGGATTGCCGCCGTAGACGTCGTACACGCCCGCCACGTCGGCGAAAAAAATGCCGTCGAACAGACCTGCCTCCAGCGAGCGCGCATAGTCGGTCCAGTACTGAAGATCGGTATAGCGGGTGGACTGATCGCGCGGATGAGTCCACATGCCTTGCTGGATGTGGCCGACGCAGTTCATGTCAAAAGCGTTGAGAACAATTTCCTTCGGCATGGTGTCTTCCGGCTGAGGTGGACGGATGCTTACGGGTGCAGTTCAGAACAGGCGAGCGGGCGGTGAAGCCGGGCGGGTATCGTGCGTTTAATATAGTGGACGAAAAATCACTATGCAAGACATTGATTCTGGCCTTTAATGAGGGCTCAAAGTGAACGAGCTCACGGTAAGCTCACCTTTTTCCGGTTCCGATCCTTTCATGTCCGAATCCTCTGCTATCGATTTGACCGAGGCGATTTCCTCACGCGTCAAGACCGAGCGCGAAGCGCGTAACTGGTCGCTGAGCGAACTGGCGGAGCGCTCGGGGGTGTCGAAGGCGATGATCAGCAAGATCGAGCGGGGCGAGGCGAGTCCAACCGCTACCGTGCTCGGCCGTCTCTCGGGCGCTTTCGGTCTGACCTTGTCGACCCTGCTGGCGCTTGCCGAGCAGAGTGGCGAGCGATTGGTGCGGCGAGCCGGGCAGCCTGTCTGGCAGGACCCGGAAACGGGTTATACGCGGCGGCGGATTTCACCGCCTACCGGCGGGGTGCTCGAGTTGCTGGAGATCGAATTGCCGGTGGGGGTGCGGGTGCCTTATCCGCCGGATGCCTTTGCGTTTCAGCATCAGCAGATCTGGGTGACGCGAGGGGTCCTGACTTTTCGTGAAGGCCGGCAGGTGTATCAGCTTGCGGAAGGGGATTGCCTGCAGCTCGGCGCGCCGCTCGAGTGTGAGTTCTTCAATGGCGGGAACACAGTTTGCCGCTATGTCGTCGGCCTGGTTCGACGGTGAAGGTTTTTAAATGCCGGAGCGGAACAGAACGAGGCGGGACGACAGGCAGCGCCGCAAATGGGCGCTTGCGACGCTCTCTGTCGTAACCCGCCGTCGCTGATCAATTGCGCGGCGCGATCAACCCCCACCGCCGCCCTGCGTGCCGAGTGTCAGCTTGTTGTTCACCGATTTCACGCCTGCAACACCCTTGGCGACTTCCTCCGCCTGCGAAATCTGTGCGCCGTCGGGCACTGTGCCAGTGAGCGTCACCGCGCCTCCACGCGCGCGGACAAACACGTTCGACACATCAAAACCTTGGGCTTTCGACAAAGCCTTGCGTACGTCCAGACCCAGCTTGCGGTCCGCCTTCTTGACGGTTTTAGGGCTGGCAGCCGGGGCGGCCATGCTGTCGGAGGCCATGGCATCGCTCGCCTGGGCATAGGCGCTGGATGCCGTCGCCACACACAATGCGATGCCGAGTGCCTTCAATAGATTGACTGTTTTCACGTTTTCTCCATTCCTCGAAAAGTTGATGTCGCATCGTTGCATGCAAAAAACACGCGCCTGCAAGCGCTTTTCCGCCTGCACGGAGCTCCCTGTCTTGTAGAAGAGTGACGTCGTGAAGCTTCCAGCGCGTTTAAACAATACTCCAGCAAACGCGCAAGTGCTGAAAAAACTCACCCTGCCGCCCGTTGCCGGTTGCCCTATCATGGCGGCTTCGATCATCAAAGGCGCACCGCAGATGTCCGATGGCGTACAGCAACGATTGCACGAAACACGCACGGAACCCACCGGATCGTCGATCGATTACGGGTTGTGGGCATTGACTTTCAGCTACGTGCTCAGTCAATTTTTCCGCAGCTACATCGCCGTGATTGCCACTCAACTGATCGGCGATTTTCATTTCTCGCCGCAAATGTTCGGCTGGTTCGCGGGTTCGTTCTTTCTCGTGTTCGCCATCGCGCAACTGCCGGTCGGTCTGATGTTCGACCGCTACGGCGTGCGCGGACCCACCGCGTTTCTGATGGCTATCGGCGCCGCCTGTGCCGGCGTCCTTTCGATCACAACGAGCGCAACCGTGGCGCTTGTCGCGCAAGCCGGCGTCGGGTTGGGCTGCGCGCCCGTCTTCATGGGACTGCTCAATTACGTGCTGCGTAGCGGCCACGGCACGCGCAATGTGCGCGCGGTCACGACGGCGAGTGCGATCGGCATGGCGGGTGCCTTGCTTGCCGCGTTTCCGCTGAGCCGGGCGACGGCCAGCTTCGGCTGGCGTCCGGTCATGGTCACCGCCGCGCTCGCCATGCTATGCGCAACGCTGGGCGTCTTGGGCTTCGTGCAGCGGCGCGATGCCGTCGAGCATGAGCGAAGCCTCGCTGCATCGCAACATGCGGCCGGCGCGGTGAGGCGGTACACGGGTTTCTGGACCTTGATGCCCGCCTGCCTCGCGCTCTCGGTCGGCAGCACGTTTCGCACGTCATGGGGCGGACCGTATCTTGCCGACGTCTACGGCTTCGACGTCATCGCGCGCGGCAATGCGATGACTGTCACCAGCGTGATCGGAATCGCCGCTTCGTTTGGCATCCCGCTCGCCGTGCGATTCTGCGCGCCCAAGCTGATCTCGTTGCTGTGGCTGATCGGCGGCGTGCTGGCGGCACTCGTGCTTGCGCTCGTTCCGGACGGCAACTGGGTACTCAGCGTCGCGTTGATCTGTGTGTTGTTCTCGGTCGGCTCGATCCATCCGCTCGTGATGTCGCAAGCGCGTGCCATCGTCGCGCCGCGCCGGCTCGGACTAGGCCTGGGGCTGCTCAATAGCCTGGTTTTTCTCGGCGTGGCGCTAACCAGCAGTTGTTTCGGCTGGATCGCGGGCGCCGCAAAGCGAGCGCATCTATCGGACGCGGGAATCTACTCGGCGCTGTTCGCCGTGACTGTCGTGCCGCTTGCGATCGGCGCGATCGTCTATTTCTTCAGCCCGGTGGTGGCTGCGCCGAAAGAAGAGGCCTGAGCGGCGGCTTGCGTTTGTCTATAATTCCGCAGCCGGATCACTCGCGATCCGGGCCACGGTTTGTCTTTCAGATGGTGCCGTTTCGCAGGAGCGCGTTTCATTTTGAGCAAAACCAGTCAGAGCCCAATCGATAATCCGGCCGAGAATCTGCGCGCCGGCGACACTGCATCGCCCGCGGCATCCGCGAGGACAAGTTCAGTCCTCGCGAGCCGGACGGCACACGAGGCGCATAAGGACGACCGGCATTTCGTTACGGCGCTCGCGCGTGGACTCGAAGTGCTGGCGTGTTTCCGCTCGGGCGACAAGTCACTGAGCAATCAGGAGCTCGCCTTGCGTTGCAAGTTGCCGAAATCGACGGTCTCGCGCCTCACTCACACGCTCACACTGCTCGGCTATCTGATTCATCTGAAAGAGAGCGGTAAATACCGGCTTGGCACGGCCTCGCTTGCGTTGGGCAGCGCGATGCTGGCGCGGCTCGATGTGCGCAAGATTGCGCGGCCGGTGATGCAGGAATTGGCGGAGACCATCGGCGCGAGCGTGTCGTTGGGTACGCGCGATCGCCTCTCGATGATCTACGTGGAAAACTGCCGGGGCTCGGTAGCGCTCGCATTGACCCTGGAAGTCGGTTCGCGTATTCCGGTCGCCACGTCGGCGATTGGCCGTGCATGGCTTGCGGCGATTCCTGAACACGACCGTCTCAGCTTCATGGAGCAGGTGCGTGAGCTCGATCATGTGGCGTGGCCGAAAACCCGCCGCGGCATCGAGAATGCGCTCGAAGACTACCGCACGCTCGGGGTTACGACTTCGTTTGGCGACTGGCAGAAAGACGTGAACGGCATCGCGCGCGCTTTCCAGCCGGGCGGAGAATTGCCGATCATGGCAATCAATGTCGGCGGCCCCTCATTCAGGCTCTCGAAAGAATTCCTGCTCGAGGAGGTGCGCCCACGCCTGATCGACGTGGTGACGCAACTGGAAAGCGCACTGTCGCATTGAGCAGGCGAGGGCATTCAGAACCACTGCGGCGCCATGCTGAGCGTCGTATCGTCGAGATCGCGCAGTGTGGCAAGCATCTGCGACACGCGCGGCAATTCCCACCGGAAGAACCACTGGCACGCATGCAGCTTGCCGCGATAGAAGTCGCCGTCAGCCTCGTTCTTCGCTTCAGCTTCAGGTAAGGCCGCGCTCGCAACGAGCGCCTGGCGCAACCAGGTCCAAGCAAGCACGATATGACCGAACGCTTCGAGAAAAGCGTTTGCGTTGGCAAGCGCGCGTTCGCTTTCGCTTGCCAGGGTGGGCAGTAACGCTTCGACGGTGCCGGTCAATTCGCTCCATGCGTTGCCGAGTGAATCCGCGTGCGCTTGCAGCGCCGGATGAACGCGCGCCGCCTCGATGCTGCGCTGTATTTCACGCCCCAGCAGTGCGAGCGCCGCGCCTTGTTTCATCACGACTTTGCGGCCGAGCAGATCGAGCGCCTGGATGCCGTGCGTGCCTTCATGAATCATGTTCAGGCGGTTGTCGCGGTAGAACTGTTCGACCGGATATTCGCGCGTATAGCCATAACCGCCGTGAATCTGGATCGCCAGGCTATTCGCCTCCAGGCACCACTGCGAGGGCCACGACTTCACGATCGGCGTCAGCAGATCGAGCAGCAGGCCCGCTTCGGCGCGCGCAGTGTCGCTCTCGCCGGTGTTCTGCTCGTCGACGAGGCGCGCCGCGTACAGGCACAGCGCGTAGGCGCCTTCCACATACGCTTTTTGGGCAAGCAGCATGCGGCGCACGTCGGCATGTTCGATCAGCGGCAATTGCGGATCGAGCGGGTTCTTGTTGTCCGGGCGCCGTCCTTGCGGCCGTTCGCGGGCGTAATCGAGCGAGGCCAGGTAGCCGCGATAGCCGAGCATGACCGCGCCGAGGCCGACGCCGATGCGCGCCTCGTTCATCATGTGGAACATATACGCCAAACCATGATGCGGTTCGCCCACCAGTTCGCCGATGCATTCGCCGCGTTCGCCGAACGACAGCATCGTCGACGTGGTGCCGCGCCAACCCATCTTGTGAATCAGCCCCGCCAGCGCGACGTCGTTGCGCGCGCCGGGACTGCCGTCGTCGTTCACGTGGAATTTCGGCACCGTGAAGAGCGAGATGCCTTTGACGCCCGGCGGCCCGCCAGGAATGCGCGCCAACACCAGGTGGACAATGTTCTCGCTAAGCTCGTGATCGCCGCCCGAAATAAAAATCTTGTTGCCGCGGATCGAATAGGTACCGTCTTCATTGGGCACCGCACTGGTGACGAGATCCGACAGGCTCGAGCCTGCTTGCGGCTCGGTCAGCGCCATCGTGCCGAACGCGCGGCCCTCCAGTAATGCCTGCAGATACTTGCGCTTTTGCGAAGCACTGCCGAAACGTTCGATCACGTTGGCATTCGCCGTGGTCAGCATCGCGTAAGACGAGGTGGCGATGTTGGCGCTCTTGAAGAGCGACAGGCACGCAAAGGAAATCACCGCGGGCAACTGCATGCCGCCCAATTCGTAATCTTTGCCGGCAGCAAGAAAGCCTGCGGAGCGGAGCGCGTCGAGCGCTTCCTTTACCGCGGCAGGCATCGTCACGCGCTGGCCGTCGAATTGCGGTTCGTGTTCGTCGCAGAGGCGGTTGTGCGGCGCGAATTTTTCGGTGGCGACCGCGTGAGCTGTTTCGAGCGCCGCGTTGAAGGTCTCGCGGCTATGGTCGGCATGGCGCGCGCGCTGCGTGAGCGTCTCGGCCTCGAGCACTTCGAATAGCTGGAACTCCAGATCACGCGAGTTGATGATCAGCGCATCTTGCATGGAAGAAGACCCGTCAGAAGTGAGCCGCTATGCAGAACAACGACGCCGCACGCGTGTCGGCACGCACGGCTCGCATGGGCGCGGCTCGATTAAAAGTGCGGTATTCGGGTAAGTCCCGATGATCCGCCCATCGGCGATGCGTGTCAGTTTAAAGCAAAAGTGAATGAGCGTGCTTTTATTTACACGGTGAATTTCGGCACGTATGATGGTTGAAAAATCTGGAATGAAAGTCTGCATTGCAGAACAACTGGAGGAGCGGCGTAATGTCTGTGAAAGACCTGTTTCAACTGGACGGCAAGGTTGCACTGATCACCGGCGGCTCTCGCGGGCTGGGCCTGCAAATGGCCGAGGCGCTGGGGGAAATGGGTTGCCGTGTGGCGATCACCGCGCGCAAGGCCGACGAACTCGCCGAGGCGAAAACGCATCTGCAAAGCCTTGGAATCGAGGTGCAGACGCTGGTCAACGACCTGCAGCGCTTCGAGGGTATCCCCGGCCTCGTGGATGAAGTGATCGGCGCGCACGGCCACATCGACATTCTCGTGAACAACGCGGGCGCGACATGGGGCGCACCGGCTGAGGACTATCCGGACGAAGCGTGGCACAAGGTGATGAACCTGAATGTCCATGCGCCGTTTTTCGTCGCTCGTGAAGTCGGCAAGCGCAGCATGATCCCGCGCCGCGCCGGCAAGGTCATCAACATCGCTTCGGTGGCGGGCCTGAAAGGCTCGCCACCCGGCATGAACACGATTGCGTACAACACGTCCAAGGCCGCGGCGATCAACTTCACGCGGGCGCTCGCGGCGGAATGGGGCAAGTACAACATCAACGTCAACGCGATCTGCCCGGGATTCTTCCCCTCGAAAATGTCGGCAGGACTGCTCGACAAACTCGAAGGCGCCATCGTGGCGCGCACACCGTTGCAGCGCCTCGGCGGCGACGAAGACCTCAAAGGCCCGGTCGTGTTCCTCGCGAGCGAGGCGTCGCGTCACATCACAGGCGAGTATTTCGCGGTGGACGGCGGCTCGATCATCGTCTGACTCATGGTCTAACGGAGCGGTTCCGAGGCACTGCGCGTGGGTTCAGGCGCGCCGGGCCCACGCACACAACAGCTTTGCATGAGACGGGAGACGCCGCATGGATTTTCAGCACTCGGACAAAGTCAGGAATTTGCAGCAGCGCCTGAACGCTTTCATGGACGAATACGTGTATCCGGCCGAGGCGGTTTTCGACGCGCAGATGGACGCCGCGCGTGAATCCGGCAACCGTTGGCAGCCCGCGCCGGTGATCGAGGATCTGAAAAAGAAAGCGAAGGCCGTGGGTTTGTGGAACCTGTTCCTGCCCGAGTCGAAATACGGGGCTGGGCTCACCAACCTGGAATACGCGCCACTGTGCGAAATCATGGGGCGCTCGCATATCGGCGCGGAGCCGTTCAATTGCTCCGCACCCGACACCGGCAACATGGAAACGCTGGTGCGTTACGCCACACCCGAACAGCAGGAGCAATGGTTGTTGCCGTTGCTCGACGGCACGATTCGCTCGGCCTTTGCGATGACGGAACCGGAAGTCGCTTCGTCGGACGCGACCAATATCGAAGCGCGTATCGAGCGCGACGGCGGCGACTACATCCTGAACGGCCGCAAATGGTGGACCTCGGGCGCCAACGATCCGCGCTGCAAGGTGCTGATCTTCATGGGCAAGTCGAATCCGGATCACCCGAACCGGCACCAGCAGCAGTCGATGATCCTCGTACCGATCGACACGCCGGGCGTGAAAGTGCTGCGCCATCTACCAGTATTCGGCTATGACGACGCTCCGCACGGCCACGCTGAAATCGCTTTTGAAAACGTCCGGGTACCGGCCGGCAACATGCTGCTCGGCGAGGGGCGCGGCTTCGAGATCGCGCAGGGGCGGCTCGGGCCGGGCCGCATCCATCACTGCATGCGCCTGATCGGGCGCGCCGAACGCGCGCTCGAGGCGATGTGCCGCCGCTCGCTCGAACGCGTGGCGTTTGGCCGCCCAATCGCCGACCAGGGGGTGACGCGCGAGCGGATCGCGAACGCCCGCATCATGATCGATCAGACGCGTTTTCTGGTGCTGAACGCGGCGCACAAGATGGATACGGTCGGCAACAAGGACGCGCGCCAGGAAATCGCGATGATCAAGGTGGCCGCACCGGCCATGGCGTGCCAGGTGATCGACTGGGCCATGCAGGTGCACGGCGGCGGCGCGGTCAGCGACGACTTCGGCCTCGCACGCGCATACGCGAGCTCGCGCACGCTGCGGTTTGCGGACGGCCCCGACGAAGTACACCGCAATGCGATCGCGAAGATGGAGCTTGGACGTCACCTCGGGCGTTTGTGAAGCCGCCGGTGGCCACCTCTGATTCACCGGATTCATCAGTTGGCCGCATCCGCCATGCGGCGGATGTGAACGAAGCGCGTGCCCCGTGCGACGCGCACAGACAGTCAGGCAGGAGACGCCTATGAACGAACGCCATTATCCGCATTGGCCGCCGCACGTGCCAAAGCATCTGACGCTGCCCGAAACCAATATCTTCTATAACGCCGAGGTGTCGGCGGCGCGCTATCCCAACAAGCCGTTCATCATTTTCTATGACACGCCGGTCACGTTCGCCGCGTTCAAGGACGAAGCCGAGCGGATTGCGGGCTTTCTGCAACAGGAGTGCCACGTCAAGGCCGGCGACCGCGTGCTGCTCTATATGCAGAACAGCCCGCAATGGATCATTGCCTACTACGGAATCCTGCGTGCAAACGCCGTCGTGGTGCCGGTCAACCCGATGAATATGAGCGGCGAACTGGCGCATTACGTCGAGGATAGCGGCGCGACTACGATCATTGCACCGCAATGCCTGTTCGCGAACGTCGCGCCGCTGATCGGCACTGGCCCGGGGCGCGGCATCGAGCATGCGATCGTCGCAACCTATAGCGACTACGTGAAGGGGCCATCGTCGATTCCCGTGCCGGAACTGGTGGCGGCGCCGCGCAAGACCTTCGATATGCCGGGCGTCACGCCGTGGCGCGAGGTGCTCGAAAAACATCTCGCGCCGGGTCCGCTCACCGCCGGTCCGGACGATCTGTGCGTGATGCCTTATACCTCCGGCACCACCGGTAAGCCAAAGGGATGCATGCACACGCACCGCAGCGTGATGAGCACGCTGCTGGGCGGTTGCGTGTGGTTCTCGGCGCCCTCGGACGGTGTGTATCTCTCGGTATTGCCGTTGTTTCATGTGACCGGCATGCAAGGCGGCATGAACAGCGCCGTGTTCTCCGGGGCAACCATCGTTATATTGCCTCGCTGGGATCGGGAAGCGGCGGCGCTATGCATGCAGAAATATCGCGTGAGCGCGTGGCAGTCGATCACGGCGATGATGGTCGATTTTCTGTCCAACCCAAAACTGGACGAATACGATCTGTCGAGCCTGACAGGCGCGCGCGGCGGCGGCGCGGCGATGCCGGAGGCCATCGCCAGAAAGCTCAAGTCACTGACGGGGCTCGATTACGTCGAAGGCTATGGCATGTCCGAGACGATCGCCGGCACGCACATCAATCCGCCGCATCGGCCCAAGCCGCAGTGTCTCGGCATTCCGGTGTTCGACGTGGACTCGCGCGTGATCGATCCGGTCACGCTGCAGGAACTCCCGCAAGGCGAAACCGGCGAGATCATCGTGAATGCGCCGCAGGTGATGCAAGGCTACTGGCGCAATCCCAAGGCGACAGACGAAGCGTTTATCCAACTCGACGGCAAGCGTTTTCTGCGCACCGGGGATCTCGGTCATATCGACGAGGACGGCTATTTCTTCATGACGGACCGCCTTAAACGGATGATCAACGCATCGGGCTACAAGGTCTGGCCGGCTGAAGTCGAGGCGCTGATGTACCGGCATCCCGCGATACACGAAGTGTGCGTGATCGGCGTGAAGGACGCGAAGCGCGGAGAAACCGTCAAGGCGCTGGTAGTGCCCGCCGCGGCGCATGCCGGTGCGATCAGCGAGCAGGAGATTGTCGACTGGGCGCACGAACAGATGGCGTCTTACAAGGCGCCGCGCATCGTCGAGTTCGTGACGTCGCTGCCCAAGTCGGGTAGCGGCAAGATTCTGTGGCGCAAGTTACAGGAAGAGGATGCGGCGCGCACGGCGGCGGCCAGTCAGAGCGAAGGCGGCGCCTCATAGCGGTGGCAGTGCCGGAAGCGCATCGAGCAGTGATATCTGACTGGACATGGCAACTGGAAACGGGACAACGCATGAACAATTTTGCAGGCAAGGTCGCGGTGATCACGGGTGCGGGCTCCGGTTTCGGCCGGGAGTTTGCTCGGCTCGGCACGAAACTGGGGATGCGCCTCGTACTCGCCGACGTGCAACAGGACGCACTCGACGAAACGTTTGCCGAAGTAAGCGCGGCCGGCGCGCAGGCGATCGCGCGCCGTGTCGACGTCGCGAAAGGCGAAGAGATCGACGCATTGGCGCGCGCCACGCTCGACGCTTACGGCGGCGTGCATCTGGTCTTCAACAACGCGGGCGTGGGCGGCAGCGGCGGCCTTGTGTGGGAGAACACCGAGCGCGACTGGCAATGGCTGCTGGGCGTCAACCTGTGGGGGGTGATTCATGGCGTGCGGGTTTTCACGCCCCTCATGCTGGAAGCGGCCAGACGCGATCCGGACTATCGCGGGCACATCGTCAATACCGCGTCGATGGCCGGCATGCTCAATCCGCCGATGATGGGCCCGTACAACGTGTCGAAGCATGCGGTGGTGTCGCTGACCGAATCGCTGTATCAGGACCTTTCGCTGGTCACGCAGCAGGTGGCGTGTTCGGTGCTGTGCCCGTACTTTGTGCCGACGGGGATTGCGAAGGCGCATCGCAACCGGCCGTCCGAACTCGCCAATGACACGCCGCCGACCTTATCGCAGCGTGTGTCGCGTGTGATGAGCGAGAAGGCAGTGAGTTCGGGGAAGGTGAGCGCGCGGGAGGTCGCGGATATGGTGTTCAATGCGATCCGCGAAGAGCAGTTCTATATCTTTTCGCATCCGCACGCGTTAGGCGCTGTGAAAACGCGTGCCGAGGATATCGTCATGCCGCGCAATCCGACGGACCCGTTTGCGGAGCGGCCTGAAGTGCGCGCGCAGATTATCGAAGCGTTGAAAGGGTAGCCGGGAGCCGGCGGACGCCTCGCAAGGAGGTCTCGGACACGCGAGGTTTCTAAAATTCAAGGCGCCGTGAAAATCACGGCGCCTTTCCTGAATCCTTCTCCGTTCCTATCGCGTCATCACTTCGCCGCGGCCAACGAACTCAAACCCGCCGACTTCAACTGTCCGCCCTGAACCACCGCCGCCAGCGGATTGCCGAGCACAAAGCCGCCGCGTTCGTCGACGCCGCTCACACTGTTCGGATTGGCTTGCGGCGGCAGCGCTTTCACGGCCTTGTCGAACTGATTGCGGATCGCGGTCGCGTCGCTGACCGTGCCGGCCAACTTCATCGCAAGGGCCGTTGCGTATACCGCGGTGTAATTCAGCGAGACCTCCTGGCTCGGATCGCGGCCGCCGTGGCTCTTGCGGAAGCGTTCCACAAACGCTTTGGCATTCGGCGTTTCGTCGCTGGCCAAGGGCAGTACCCCGATCGCGCCGTTCAGCGGCGCATAGCCGCCCGTGACCTTGGCTACTTCGTCGAGCTTGGCCTGGTCCATCACGATAAAGCCGCCCTTGAAGCCCAATTCGCGCGCCTGCTGTGCAATCAGCCCGGTCGGCTCGGATGGGCCGCCGATGAACATCACGTCCGGTTTGGCCGCCAGCACGCGGCTTACGCCGCTATAGAAATCGGTGGCGCGGTTATACGACATTGCATTGTCCGCGACGACCGTGCCGCCGGCCGCCTCCCACGCGGGTTTGAATGCGGCAACCCAGACCTTGCCGTAATCGGTATCGGTGGCCGCAAGCGCCACTTTCTTGCCGTACGTCGCCATTTCGTACTTGACGAACGAGTTCAGATACGACGTGAACGCGGGCGGAATACGCACGGTGAGTTTGTTGCCGCGCTCGCTGATCTGCGGCACGCTGGTGTAGGAGAGCAGCAGTATTTTCTGCTGCTCGTTGCTGGTCTGCACGGCGAAGCCGCCACCTGAATGCGGCACGAGCACGACCGTGGCCTGCTGCTCCTGCGCGAGACGCCGCGCATTGATCGCGGTTTCGGCGGGGTTGTACTTGTCGTCGAGCGGCACGATTTCGAACTTGATCTTCTTGCCGGCCACTTCGATGCCGGCCTGATTGACATCGGCCGCCGCCATCTGCATTCCGTCGAGCACTTCCTGACCGTACTTCGCCGCGCCGCCGCTCAACGGGCCCGAGTAGCCGATATGGACCACCTGTTGCGCCATTGCGGCGCCCGTGCCCAATAGCGCAATCGTCGCGACAGCCGCGCACAGGCCCGCCCGTGCGTACAAGCGTTTGATCGTCATACGTGTCTCCTTTGGGATTATTCGAATCGCCCCGGTGCATGATCTTCATGCGCCAGGCCATGCGTCAATTTCGTTCAACCGCCGACATAAGCGCGCCGGATCGCTTCGTTGTTCATCAGACTCGCGTGATCGCCTTCCAGCACGATGCGGCCGTTCTCGATCACGTACGCACGGTGCGCGATTTTCAGTGCCGCAAACGCGTTCTGTTCGGCGAGCAGCACAGTCGTGCCCGCGCGATTGATCTGCTGGATGACCTCGAATACCTGTTTGACCACCAGCGGTGCGAGACCGAGTGACGGTTCGTCGAGCAACAGCACCTTGGGCCGCGCCATCATCGCGCGGCCGATCGCCACCATCTGTTGCTGGCCCCCTGATAGCGAACCCGCCGGATGGTCCTTGCGTTCGGCGAGCAGCGGGAAGAGTGCGAACACCTGGTCCAGATTGCGCTGATTGCCGGCTTTGTCGCCGCGATGCACGTAGGCGCCGAGCGTGAGATTCTTCAGTACCGACATACCCGGGAACAGCTTGCGGCCTTCGGGACATTGGATCACGCCGTTCTTCACGATCTGCGCGGGCGTCATGCCGAGCAGCTCGCGAGTGCCCAGGCGTAGGCTGCCGCTCGCGGCGCGCCGCAGGCCGCTCGTGGCGAGGAAGATCGAACTCTTGCCCGCGCCGTTTGCGCCAAGCAGCACCACCAGTTCACCGTCGTTCGCGTGCAGATTGATTCCGTCCAGTGCGCGGAAGCTGCCGTAATCGAGCGAGACGTTGTCAAACTTCAGCATGCTCGCTCCCCAGGTAGGCGTCGATCACGGCCGGGGTCGCGCGAATTTCAGCGGGCGTGCCTTCGGCGATTTTCTTGCCGTAGTTCAGCACCATGATGCGCTCGGCGAGCTTCATGATCATATTCATCTTGTGCTCCACAAGACACACCGTCACGCCGTGTTTCACCAGCTTGCGGATCAGTTCGGCAAGCCCTTCGGTCTCTTCAGGATTCACGCCGCCCGCCGGTTCGTCGAGCAGCATCAGGCTCGGTTCAGTGGCAAGCGCGAGTGCCACGGCCGCGCGTTTGCGCTCTTCCTGCGAGATGTCGCCCGCCATCCGTTCCGCGATCGCCGACAAGCCGACGAAGTCCAGCGCCGCGCGCGCCTTGTCGCGGCAGATGCGTTCTTCCTGCTTGAGCCGCGCCGAATGAGTCAGTACGTCCCATAGCCCCGAGCGCGTCCGCAGCCGGTGACCGACGATCAGGTTGTCGAGCACGCTGGCCCGATCGAACAGCGCGGTCGATTGAAAGGTGCGCGCGACACCGAGGCGCGCCATCCGGTCGGCGCCCAGCTTTGTTACATCCTGGCCTTTGAAGAGGATGCGTCCCGAACTTGGCAGATGGGTGCCGCTGATCAGATTGAAGAAGGTGGTTTTGCCCGCGCCGTTCGGCCCGATGATCGCGTTGATCTTGCCGGCTTCGATATGCGTGCTGACGTCGTCCACCGCGACGAGGCCGCCGAAGCGTTTGCTGAGCGAGTGGATTTCAAGCATGACGGTCTCCGCGCGCGCGTTGCGCTTGACGTGCGGCCATGCCGTTCTTCGGCGAAGCCGATTTCGCACGCCGGTTTTTTCTTGCGATATACAAACCGACGATACCGTTCGGTAGAAAGATCACCAGCAGAATCAGGATCGGCCCGAACACGACGAAGCGGTACGCCTGCAGGAACTGCAGGTACTGTGTGAGCCATGGTATGGCGAGCGCACCGAGCAGCGGGCCGGCGAGGGTGCCGATACCGCCCACCAGCATGTACATGGTCATGTCGAAGGTGTGCTCGACGCCGGCCAGATCCGGGCCGAGAAAGCGCACGGCGCCCGCATAGAGACCGCCCGCGAACCCGGCATAGACGACCGAGAGCACGAAGGCCAGCACCTTGTTGCGCATCAGGTTGATGCCGAGCGATTGCGCGAGGCCGTCGCTATTGCGGATCGCCATGAAGGTCCGGCCGAGCAGCGAATTGACGATGCGATGCATCAGCCATACACCAAGCACGAGAAACGCAAACACCATGTAATAGAGCGGCAGCGGGTTCTCAAACGACACGATGCCGAAGCCCGACGGCGCCGGAATGCCGACGATGTCCGAGACACCATGCGTGAGAGCGTCCCATTTCTCGATCACAAGAAACATGATGTAGCCGACGCACAGCGTGAAAATGGAAAAGTAATGGCCACGCAGACGCAACGACACGAGACCGACCAGCGCGCCCAGTATCGCGACAACCACACCCGAGGCAATAAATGCGAGCCAGAACGGCACCTGATGATCGACCGTCAGAATACCCACCGTGTATGCGCCCACCGCCATGAAGCTGCCGTGCGCGAGATTGAACTGTCCCGTATAGCCGGTAATCAGATTCAGCCCGACGGTGGCCAGCGCGAAGACGTAGGCGGTGGACATCACCGTGAGCATGTAGTCGTTGCTGGCCAGAAACGGGAACACGAGGCCCAGCACGAACAACAGCATCCATCCACGCTTGCCCTCGACTATTTTTATGACTGATTTCACGATGCGCGCAGTTCCCTGGTGAACAGTCCTTGAGGACGAACCGACAGAATCACCACCAGCAGCGCGAAGGCGATGATGTCCTTGTAGTCGGTCGAAATGTAGAACGCGCCGAAGCTCTCGGCCATGCCGATGATCAGGCCGCCCGCGATCGCGCCCGGCACGCTGCCCATGCCACCGAGAATGATGATGACGAAGGCCTTCAGGATCACCAGTTGGCCCATCGCCGGATAGACGAGGTTGATCGGCGCGTACAGCGTGGCCGCCACGGCGGCAAGCAGGCCCGAGATGCCGAAAGTCAGTATCGTCACCTTGTTGGCGTCGATGCCCATCAGCGAGGCGCCTTCGCGGTCCTGCGCCATCGCAATGATGCTTGAGCCGATCACCGTGTACCGGAGGAAGAGTTGCAGCAGCACCACCAGCGCGAACGCCGCGCCGATGATCAGGAGGCGCTGCAACGGTGCGGTCACGCCGCCGAGGTCGACGATTCCGGCGTAGGGCGTAGCCATGCGATGAAAATCCGCGCCCCAGATCGCCTGCGCGCCGGCTTCGAGAAACAGCAGAAGGCCGATCGCGGCGATCATCGGATGCAATTCGGACGATTTGCGCAGCGGATTGAACACCAGTCGTTCAGCGAGGATCGCGAGCACGGCGACCGCGAGGCCGGAGCCGATCATGGCAAGCCAATAGTTCAAGCCGAGCCTGCTCATCAGGTAGAACGAGACGAACGCGCCGACCATGTAGAACGCGCCGTGGGCGAAGTTCGGCACCGCGAGAATGCCGTAGACCAGTGTGAGTCCGAGCGCGACGAGGCTGTAGATGCCGCCCAGCGTCAACCCGTTGAGAACCTGCTGCAAAAACATATCCACGCTTTTACACCCTCCAACGGAAGGCGCGCGGTGCAGTGCTTCCCCTGGTTTCCAGGGAGGCATCGCCACACGCCTGACTACGGACGGGACAACAGCCGCTGCCCGAACCCGGCGGCCGTGATCGACGTTTGTCGACGCTCGCGAACGGTTTGAAACACGCGCGCATCGGCGTCAGTTGCAAAGGCTGCGCGAGAGAAATTTGGCACGGGCGTTCGCTTTCCGTCAATAGGTTTTTCCATTTGATTGTTCTGCAATGCAGATTATTAGGGAAGTCACTTAGATGGCGCATGCCTCACGCTGCTGCGTTTGACGGAGCCATCAACATCGCCCGGGAACCGCGCCGTTGCCCGTATCCGGCATAGGTAGAAGGTGTAGCCGTCGCACCCAGTTGCGGCACTGGTAAAAAGAGAAAGTCGGCTTGACTTCACTTTGTGCGCACCAGTATTCTGCAATGCAGAAATGAATCACCGCTAACGCGCTCCCACATCCGCGCGCGAATGCTTCACAAAGCGGCCGTCAACATGATGCTCATCGCCTGGCTCAAGGTGTCTCCATGAATTCCGCACTTGATATCCCCAGCGTTCGTCAGATGGTGTCGCCAGAAGAGTGGCAGGTCCGTGTCGAACTCGCCGCAGCCTACCGGCTGGTGGCGTTGTTCGGTTGGGACGACCTGGTGTTCACGCATATTTCGGCACGTGTACCAGGCCGCGAGCATGAGTTTCTGATTAACCCGTACGGCCTGTTCTTCGAGGAAATCACGGCATCGAGTCTGGTCAAGGTGGACCACGAGGGGCAGCCCGTGATGCCGACCCCGTTCGACGTGAATCCTGCCGGCTTCGTGATTCATAGCGCCGTGCACGAAGCGCGGCCCAACGTGAACTGCGTGCTGCACACACATACGGCGCATGGCATCGCGGTCGCCGCGCAAGAGGCCGGCTTGCTGCCGTTGTCGCAGCAATCCGGTTTCGTGCTGACGAATCTCGCCTATCACGACTATGAAGGCGTCGCGCTGCGCGATGCGGAGAAGGCGAGGTTGGTCGCCGATCTCGGTGAGGCCAATTACATGATGCTGCGCAATCACGGACTACTGACCTGTGGACGCACCGTCGCCGAAGCGTTTCAGGCGATGTATCTGTTCGAAACGTCATGTCGTATCCAGATCCTCGCGCAAGCCGGCGGCAAGCTGATCGAAGTGCCGCAATCGATTATCGAAACGATGGGTGAGCAGGCGCGTCTAGTCAGCAAAGGCAAGGGCGCCGATCTGGTGTGGCCCGGCCTGCTGCGGCGTCTGGCGCGGCGCAATCCCGGCTACGATCTGTAGCGCCCCATTCCGCACGATCCGTCCGGCGTGCCGTTTCGCGCGGCACGCCGGCCTCTCGCGTTGCGCACCTGCGACTAGAACATGTGCCGGATACCGAGGCTCACACCGGCGGTTGTGCCGGTCGCTTCGTTCAATGCGTTGTTGACGGACAAGCCCGTATGCATCGCGCCATGGTTGGTGACGAAGCCCGCTTGTCCATACACCACGGTAGCCTTCGACAACGAATAATCGAGCCCGGTGGACGCGAGTATCGAATTGTTCGACGAGTTGTTGCCGTCGCGCGTGACCCACACGCCCGCATCGACGGTCAGCGCGGGGGTGAAGCGATAGCTGGCGCCGCCTGAATAGACGCGATCGTTAAACGACCCCGCCACCTTGTACTGCACGTAGGACGCCTTCACGGTCAGGTTGTTGAATACGTAGCTGGCGCCGATTGCGCGGCCGTCGAATTCGACCACGCTCGGAATGGCGATCGATGCCGCGCTGCCGCCGGCGTTGCCGCTGTAAAGCGCGGCATCGACGGTCAGCGAGCCGAGGTGATAACGCAGGCTCGCCGAGTACTGGCGCCCCGCCTGAAAATCCCCGGCTGTGCCGCCGAGCGCCATCATCGCGCTGGCTTGCAGACCGGCGATTTCCGGCGACGTGTACGAAATGCCGTTCGGGTTGAACAGCCCGGTCACATAGACGTTGTTGAGGTAGGTGACGAGCCCGCTGCCGAAGTACGACATCTCGCGCGGATCGAAGTCGTACACCGCGAGGAAGAAAGGCGAGAACTGCAAACCGGCCTTGACCGTACCGTAGCGGCTATCTATGCCGACCCACGCCTGACGACCGAATTCGTTGCCGTTCGAATTGCTGAGCGAGCCGTTGGCGATGCTGATACCGCTTTCGAGTTCGAAGATCGCGCGCACGCTGCCGCCGAGATCCTCCGCGCCGCGCATGCCGAAGCGCGAACCCGACAGACCGCTGTCGGTAAACGAGTATTGATGCCCGGCGCTCTGGCCGGTTGCCGGGTTGAGTGTTTTGCTGGTGTAGAGCAGGGAGCCGTCGACGATACCGTACAGCGTGACGCTGCTTTGCGCATGGGCGTTTTGGGCGGCGCCTAGTGCGCATGCGCCGGCTAATCCAAGAATGGTTCCAAGCCGATTGCGATAACTTGCCTGCATGCTTCGTGTCTCCGTGTTTATTGGAATCGAGTGAACTGGCGAAGTAATGCGTGTGCTGCAAGGTTCTGGCGATCTGTTGCGCGATGCGATTTCAATGGGCGACGAAAGACCTTCGCAACCTGCTAAGGATTGCAAAAGAATGGGTCTGCTGGAGCGTACTTCGAGTCCGGTTGCCTGCTGGCTTGTCTCCTGATCTGTGGGGTGGCTCGGCGCGGTTATGAGTTCATTGGTCGCGTGCTTGCGCACAGGATGCAGGCGCAATTTGGCACGACCGTTCGTGCTGTGTCAACGGGGGAAATCGCTCGATTGGACTGCAATGCAGGCCAGAATAGGGAAAACACCTGGCGTTTTCAGTGCGCTTGATTTGCACCGTAAGGCTATGTAATACAAGGAGATTGCGGGAATTATCCGGTTTGAATTGTCACCTATCCGCGTGACGTGGATGTTCTGCATTGCAGAATTACCCGGAATCGATTCAACGCGCGCCGAGCGCCTCGATCAGCATGTCGACGAATGCCTTGACCCGCGCGGTCATTTGCAATTGTTGCGGATACACCGCGTAAATATCGGCGCCCGGTGTGCGGTATTCCGGCAGGACATGGATCAGGCGGCCATCGGCGAGATACTCCGCGATATCCCATTCCGCCCGCATCAGAATGCCGTGGCCGTCCAGCGCCCACTTCACCGCGATCTCGCCGTCATTGGTGGTGAGGTTGCCTCGCACGCGAACCGTCTCGGTTTTTTCGGCTGAACCGCGTCCGCTGGTTAGGCGCCATAGCCCATAGCCGTCGTCGCCCTGACGGATGCCGATGCAGTTGTGTTGCGATAACTCCGCCGGGCTGCGTGGCGTACGCCGTTTAGCGAAATACGCCGGCGATGCGCAAAGCAGCCGCCGGTTGGACGCGACCCGCCGAGCAATCACGCGAGCGTCCGGCGGTTCGCCGAAACGCACGCACACGTCGAACGCATCGTCGCTGATCGGCGGTGGGTCGACGGAGAGTTGCAACTGCACGTCCACTTCGGGAAAGCGCCGCACGAACCGCGAAATCAACGGCGCCACGTGACTACGGCCAAAGCCGAGGGTCGCGTTCACGCGCAGCAAACCTTTCGGCGCGGCCTGCGAACCGCCGAGCAATTGGGCCAGGTCGTCCATTTCACTCAGGATGCGCCGTGCGCGGGTCAGATAAAGTTCGCCCTCCGGCGTGAGACTCATGCGCCGCGTTGTGCGGTTGACTAGCGACACGCCCGCACGCGATTCCATTTGCGCCAGATGCTTGCTCACGGCCGCGGTGCTCAAACCGAGTTCACGCGCAGCCGCGGTCAGGCTGCCGCTTGCGGCGAGCGTGGAGAAGAAGGCGAGGTCGTCCGGGTGTATCGCTGAGGTCATCTTGGTTGGGCAATCGACGGGCCAATGCGCGGGCTGAGGAGTGGGCTAAGAAGCGGGCCCATGAGCAGATCGGTCAGTGGGGCCATGTGCAGGCCGGCGAGCATCTCCGATCAGAACCCATTGTTAACTTCAGGTTAAGGATGCTTTGAGTTTAGCAGCGTTTTCACGAGCGGTCCTCGTTCTAGGATTGCGGTCAACCATTCAACATCCAGGAGACGCCCATGAAGACCTACCGCATCGCAACCATCCCCGGCGACGGCATCGGCAAGGAAGTCGTGCCGGCAGGCCAACGCGTTCTCGAAGCGATCGCCGCGCGAAGCGACGCCTTTCAGTTCGAGTTCGAGAACTTCGGCTGGGGCGGCGATTTCTACCGCGAACATGGCGTGATGATGCCGGCCGACGGGCTCGACGCTATCCGCAACAAGGACGCCATTCTGTTTGGCTCGGCGGGCGACCCGCATATTCCCGATCACGTGACGCTGTGGGGACTGCGCCTGAAAATCTGCCAGGGCTTCGATCAGTACGCGAACGTGCGTCCCACTCGCATCCTTGCCGGTATCGACGCACCGTTAAAGCGCTGCGGGCCGAAGGATCTCGACTGGGTGATCGTTCGCGAGAACTCGGAGGGCGAGTACTCCGGCGTAGGTGGACGCGCGCATCAGGGCCATCCGATCGAAGTGGCAACGGATGTGTCGATGATGACCCGCGCGGGTGTCGAGCGCATTCTGCGATTCGCGTTCCGCCTCGCCCAGTCGCGGCCGCGCAAGCTGTTGACCGTGATTACCAAGAGCAATGCGCAACGTCACGCGATGGTGATGTGGGACGAGATCGCGCTCGAAGTCTCAAAGGAATTTCCCGACGTCAAATGGGACAAGGAACTCGTCGACGCCGCCACCGCGCGCATGGTCAACCGTCCGGCGACGCTCGATACGATCGTCGCGACCAATCTTCACGCGGATATTCTTAGCGATCTGGCCGCGGCACTGGCCGGCAGCCTCGGCATTGCACCGACCGCGAATCTCGATCCCGAGCGGCGCTATCCGTCGATGTTCGAACCGATTCACGGCTCAGCTTTCGACATCATGGGCAAGGGTCTCGCCAATCCGGTCGGCACGTTCTGGTCGGTGGTGATGATGCTCGAGCACCTGGGCGAGCTGGCCGCCGCGCAGCAATTGATGAGCGCGATCGAACGCATCACCGCTGATCCGGCGTTGCACACGGGCGACCTTGGCGGCACGGCGACGACCGTGCAGGTGACCGATGCCGTCTGCGCAATTCTCGCAGAGGAACCGGCGGCGCAGTTCAAGGCAGCCTGAATCCGGAACCCCGCAACACGCAACACGCAACGCACGCATTTCAAAAGAACATACCGCCCGGACGCACACGTCACGGGCGGTTCAAAGAATGGAGACTCGCATGGCCAATGAATTGCAAGCCCGCGTGGTTCGCAAGCTGACGTGGCGCATTTTGCCGTTCGTCATGCTGCTTTACTTCGTCAGCTTTCTCGATCGCGTGAACGTCGGTTTCGCCGCGCTCACGATGAATAAGGACCTGGGCCTTTCGCCGACCATGTTCGGACTTGGCGGCGGCATCTTCTTTCTTGGCTACTTCCTGTTCGAAGTGCCGTCGAACCTCATTCTGAACAAGGTCGGTGCGCGTATCTGGATTGCGCGCGTGATGGTGACGTGGGGGCTGGTGTCGGCGGCATCCGCGTTTGTTGTTGGGCCGAACTCGTTCTACGTGCTGCGTTTTTTGCTCGGGGTCTCGGAAGCGGGTTTCTTTCCCGGCATCATTCTCTATCTCAGCCAGTGGTTTCCCGCGCGTCAACGTGCAGTCGCGGCCGCGGCGTTCATGGCGGCCGCGCCTTTGTCGACGGCAATCGGTTCGCCCATCTCAGGCGCCATCATGCAGATGCCGGCGCTGTTCGGATTGAAAGACTGGCAATGGCTGTTCATCATCGAAGCGATTCCCGCTGTCATTCTCGGTTTCACCGTGTTGAAAGCGCTCACTGATTCGCCGGAGAAAGCGGCATGGCTCGCCGCGGACGAGAAAGCGTGGCTGATCTCAACCTTGCGTGACGAGCGCGCGGGACGTGAGTCGCAAGCCGGCCACGCAGCGGGCGCGCTCGCCGCCTTACGCGACCCGCGTGTGTGGATCATGTCGATGATTTACTTCGGCACGTCCGCGGGTCTTTATACGCTCGGCTTATGGGCGCCGCTGATCATTCGTCAATTTGGCTTCAGCGCGCTCGGCACGGGCGCATTGAATGCGATTCCCAGCGTGCTCGCCGTGCTCGGCATGGTGATGTGGGCACGCCACTCCGATCGCACGGGAGAGCGCACGTGGCACGTGGTGATTCCATGCATCGCGGCAGGCGTCGGGCTCGCATGGGCTGGCTTTGCGGACACGGTCGTCGCGGTGGTGCTTGCGCTGATCGTCGTGAACGTGGGCATTAGTGCGGCGAAGGCGCCGTTATGGGCCATGCCGAGTACCTTCCTATCGGGCGCCGGCGCGGCGGCCGGTATTGCCATGATCAATTCGATCGGCAACCTCGGCGGCTTTGTCGGCCCATTTGCGATTGGCTGGCTGAAGAGTCTGACTGGGGGATATGCTGCCGGACTCTACGTGGTGGCGGCAAGTCTTGCGGTATCCGCCATACTTGCTCTCGCCGTCGGCCGGCGAGGCTATCGGGCAGCGCCGGCGCCGCAATGACCTCGCTCGCGAGCGGCAAGCGCAGCCCGTCATCGCGCGTATTCAATGATTGAACAGGCGCGAGTTCTTGCCCGCGAAATGCATCGTTGACGATTGTGAAAAGCTTGTCGCAGGTGCGCCGTAACCCGAGCTGTCGCCGTAGCCCGACATCTTGTGCGACGGTTGCTGATTTTGCGCGCCCGGCTGACTGTTCTGCGTGTCGTGCAGCGAAACGGCGGGTGCGGGCGTGGCGCCGTTCATCGGTGTGTTCATTTGCTGGGCAAACGACAGGGTCGGGATCGCGATGAACGAAGCGATGAGCATGACGTGTTTGAGTGCTTTCATGACGGTTCTCCAATTGGGTGAGGGTGCCGCACCGGCCATTTCCGGCCAGCGCATGTCTACACAATAAGCAGTTTTCCTTAACTTCTCCTTAGGGAAGGCGAAGGACCTTTTTCGTCATTTCGAAGACGGTACGCCGTCAGCCTCAATCCCGCTCCCACCCCTGTCGTTCACGCCATTCGCGGGTGCGCTACCATGCCCGCTGGGCACCGGTGCGCTTGCTGCACCGCCGCAAGTCCGCCCGCCGCTTCTCCGGTTCAGGCGTTTTTTCGCCGGACCGCCCCGACTTGCTCTGGCGCGACACGCACGGCGAGCCCCCTCCATACCCCGCAAACCCTTGTCCAGCCGGGTTTTGGCCGCCGCCGGCCGGAACCCGCGCGGCCGCGGTGTCGTATTTCCACATGTGGTTGTCGCAAATAGTCGGCTAGGCGTACTTTTTTCTGGCAACTATGTATGCACAGCGCGGACGGACGTCCGCCACGCACGGAGAGCATTCAATGAATTCCCCCAAGGTCGTGGTCGAAGGGCTGTGCAAGGTGTTCGGCAC
This sequence comes from Paraburkholderia sp. BGA-UO-ETr-F12, assembly GCF_059567945.1. Taxonomy (NCBI): domain Bacteria; kingdom Pseudomonadati; phylum Pseudomonadota; class Betaproteobacteria; order Burkholderiales; family Burkholderiaceae; genus Paraburkholderia; species Paraburkholderia sp. BGA-UO-ETr-F12. Next base: position 47,558 of record NZ_JCAQOZ010000046.1, read on the forward strand.
TAACCCGAAACAGGCGATCGGCATGCTGGCAGGCGGCGCGACGAAAGAAGAAGTGTTCGCGCGCACCGGTCAGATAGTCGGTGTCCACAACGTATCGTTCGAAGTCAAGGAAGGCGAGATCTTCGTCCTGATGGGGCTGTCCGGCTCCGGCAAGTCGACGCTGATTCGCCTGATCAATCGGCTCGTCGACCCGTCGGCCGGCAAGGTGCTGATCGACGGCCGCGACGTGGTGAGCGTGCCGCGCCGGGAACTCACGGCGTTGCGCCGCAAGGACATGAGCATGGTGTTCCAGTCCTTCGCGTTGATGCCGCAGCGCACGGTGCTGTCCAATGCGGCTTTCGGGCTGGAAGTGGCGGGCGTGGGCAAGAAGGAGCGCGAGAAGCGCGCCATGGCCGTGCTTGAACAGGTCGGCCTCGCACCGTTCGCGGAAAAGCTGCCGGCCCAATTGTCCGGCGGCATGCAGCAGCGCGTGGGTCTGGCGCGGGCGCTGGCCGTCAATCCGTCGCTGATGATCATGGACGAAGCGTTCTCCGCACTCGATCCGCTCAAGCGCAAGGAAATGCAGAACGTGCTGCTCGATCTGCAACGCGAGCAGCAACGCACGATCCTGTTCGTCTCGCACGATCTGGAAGAGGCGATGCGCATCGGCACCCGGATCGCGATCATGGAAGGCGGCAAGGTGGTGCAGATCGGCACGCCGCAGGAAATCATCACCAATCCCGCCGACGACTACGTGCGCGCGTTCTTCGAAGGCATCGACACCAGCCGCTATCTGACGGCCGGCGACCTGATGCAGACAGACGCGGTGCCGCTCATGCAGCATTCGCCGCAGATCGACGCCTCGAGCGTGGCCGCGACGCTCAACGGCAGCGCCGACTACGCGTTCGTGCTCGACGCCGAGCGCAAGATTCGCGGCTTCGTGTGCCGCGATGCAATGGGCAGTGCGTCACCGCAACTCAATCACATCGAGTGCATCCGCCGTACCACGCCTCTGGACGACGTCGTCGAACGCGTGGTGGCGAGCCGCGCACCGCTGCCGGTCGTCGAAGCGGACGGCTCCTACTGCGGTTCGATCAACAAGACGAACGTGCTGCACGTTCTCACGCGCCATCGAGGTTCCCATGTCTGAAGTCATTCCACTTGGCGCCTGGGTCGATCACGGCGTTCACTACCTGCTCGACCACGACGCGAAAACCTTCGATTCGATCGGCAAGGTTATCGAAAGTTTTGCCGCGCTGATCGAGCACGGTCTGCAAGCCGTGCCGATGTGGGCTCTGATGGCGTTTTTCGTCGGAATCGGTTTGTGGCGGGTTGGCTGGCGTTTCGCGCTGTTCACGCTGCTGGCAATGTTGCTGATCTATGGCACCGGCTTCTGGGACCAGATGGTGATTACCCTCGGCCTCACGCTTTCGTCGACCCTGATCAGCCTGCTGTTCGGCGTGCCGCTCGGCATCTGGACCGCGAAGAGCCGCACCGTCGAGATGATCGTGCGACCCGTGCTCGATCTGATGCAGACCATGCCCGCGTTCGTCTACCTGATTCCGGCGGCGATGCTGTTCGGTCTTGGCCGCGTGCCAGGGATTCTCTCCACCGTCATTTTCGCCATGCCGCCGGCTGTGCGTCTCACGTCGCTCGGCATCAAGCATGTGAATCGCGAAATCGTCGAAGCTGGCGAGGCGTTCGGCTGTACGCCTTGGCAATTGCTCTACAAGGTGCAGTTTCCGAACGCGCTGCCGTCGATCATGACGGGTGTGAACCAGACCATCATGATGGCGCTCTCGATGGTGATCATCGCCTCGATGGTGGGCGCGGGCGGTCTCGGCAACGACGTGCTGGCGAGTATTCAGCGGCTCGATATCGGTCTTGGCTTCGAAAGCGGTCTCTCGGTGGTGATGCTGGCGATCATTCTCGACCGCATTACCGAAAGTTTCGGCCGTTCGCCGGGCACAGCGCGGGCGCCACTGCTGTCAGGCCTGCGCAGCGTCATGAAGGTGCGCCGCGCGCCGACGGCGCAGCACAGCTGAGCCGCCTATGAAGCGCGACGCGATTCCTACTGTCGAGGCCCCAACCGATTCGCCGTTGTCCGGGCTCGCGCACTTTGGTTTTCTGACGCTGCCGAACTTTTCGATGATCGCGTTCACGAGCGCGGTCGAAGTGCTGCGCATGGCCAATTATGTCGGCCGCGCGCAGCACTACAGATGGTCCGTGATTACGCCGGACGGCGAGCCGGCGCGAGCGAGCAACGGCATCACCGTGAAGCCGACCACGACGCTCGCTGAAGCGGGTATGCCGGACGTGCTGATCGTCTGCGCCGGCTGGCATGTGCGCGATTACGTGAACGAGACGGTGATCGCGTTGCTGCAGGACGTAGCGTCGCAAGGGATTCCGCTGGGCGGACTGTGCACCGGGCCCTACGCGCTGCTGGCCGCGAACCTGCTCGACGGTTATCGCTGTACCGTGCATTGGGAAGATATGTCGCCGTTGCACAAAAGCTACCCGCACGTGCGTTTCGCCGATGAGCTGTTCGTGATCGACCGTGACCGGCTGACGTGCACGGGCGGCACCGCGCCGCTCGACCTGATGTTGAACCTGGTGGGCACGCGCCTCGGCCATGCGGTCGCGGCGCAGGTGTCCGAGCAGTTCATCGTCGAACGGATTCGCGGTTCGACCGACTATCAGCATATCCCGGTCGATGCGCGGGTGGGCTTCTCGCGGGCGGAACTGATCGAAGTCGTGCGCCTGATGGAGGCGAACATCGAAGAACCGTTATCGCTCGATGAGCTTGCGCGGCTCGTGCAATTGTCGCAACGTCATTTGCAGCGCATGTTCAAGATGTTCCTGAGCGTATCGCCGACGCACTACTACCTGACTTTGCGCTTGCGCCGGGCGCGCGAGCTGCTGCGCAACACGGACGCTTCGATTGCACGCGTAACGGCCGTGTGCGGCTTTCATTCGCCGTGCCATTTCAGCAAGGCCTATCGCGCGCAGTTTGGGCACGCGCCAAGCGTCGAGCGGCGGCTGTCGGCGTGACCGGGTTGACGTAAAAGAGTTGGCTTCGAGTAAGTCGGCGCGATTCATCGCGCCTGGAAAATCCACTTGATAAAACCAGTCTAGCTTCAATCACCCTGAGGGAACGCCATGAAACGTTTGTGGGCTGCGTCGTTGTGCGCGCTGTCGGTGTCGTCTGTCTTTGCCGTGGAACCTGCCACCTGCCGGGACGTCCGGTTCGCCGACGTCGGCTGGACCGATATTGCGGCAACCACCGGTCTCGCTTCGACGGTGCTCGAAGGCCTCGGCTACAAGCCGACCAAAACCATCGCCTCGGTGCCGATCACCTTTGCGGGCGTGAAGAGCAAGCAGATCGACGTGTTTCTCGGTTACTGGTCGCCGACCATGGATCCGATCATCGATCCGTTCAGGAAGGCCGGTCAGCTCACCGTGCTGTCCACGCCGAACCTGACCGGCGCGAAATACACGCTGGCGGTGCCGGATTACGCGTATCAGGCGGGTATCAAGAGCTTCGCCGACATTGCGAAGAACTACGACAAGCTCGACGGCAAGATCTACGGGATCGAACCAGGCAACGACGGCAATGCGCTGATCAAGAAGATGATCGACAGCAACCAGTTCGGCCTTGGCAAGTTCAAGCTGGTGGAGTCGAGCGAGGCGGGCATGCTGGTCGAAGTGAATCGCGCGATTCGCGATAAGAAGCCGATCGTGTTTCTCGGCTGGGAACCGCATCCGATGAACGTGCAGATGAAGATCGATTATCTGTCCGGTGGTGACGACGTGTTCGGGCCGAACTACGGCGAAGCCAAAGTGATGACGGTCGTGCCGACCGATTACTCGACGCGTTGCCCGAACGTCGCGAAACTCGTGTCGAACCTGCACTTCACGACCGACATCGAGAACCACGTGATGCTGCCGATCATGAACAAGACGGATCCGAACAAGGCGGCCAAGGATTGGCTGAAGGCGAATCCGGGCGTGCTCGACAAGTGGCTTGCCGGTGTCAAGACGTTTGATGGCAAGGACGGCTTGCCGGCGGTGAAGGCGTACGTCGCAGGGCAGTAAGAGGGGCTCGGGCCTAGATCGCCTGGGCCCGCCCCGGAAAAGTCTCGTCATAGCCCGAGCCGTCATCGACTTCCGCCGCCGTGCCGCGTTGCTCGCGGTACATCATCGGCGGCAGGCCGAACTGCTTGCGGAACTCGCGGCCCAGATGCGAGGCATCGGAAAAGCCGCAACTGGAGGCAATGTCCGCGACCGTCTTATCCGAACTCGTCAGCAGCCACGCGGCGGTGCGCAAGCGTACCTGCTTCGCGTAGGCCTGCGGCGCCTTGCCGGTTTCCGCCTTGAAGAGCCGCTCAAGCTGACGCGGTGACAGATCGAGCTTGCGCGCCAGTTCGTCGAGCGACAGCGAGCGGCCCACGTGCTGTTCCATCAGCAGAATCGCGCGCTTCACCTTCGGATGCGCGGCGGGTGCAAGTCCGGGCGGATGCGGCTGCGGCGCATTGCCTTTCTGCATATCGTCGACCAGCAGAATGCGCAGTGCCTTCTGTACCGTGGCCGTTTCAAAGTGGCGCAACAGGATCGCCGCCGCCACGTCGATCGACGCGCGTCCACCCGAACACGTGATGCGCCGGCGGTCGATCACGAACAGCCTGTCCGCCACCAGCGTCTCTTCATTGACCGCCGGAAAGCGTTCGATGAAATCCCAGTAGTGAAACCAGCTCACGCAGATGCGATGGCCGTCCAGCACGCCCGCGCGCATCAGCGAAAACACGCCCGTGCACATGCCGACCAGGGTTGCGTCGGTAGCGGCGGCGCGGCGGATGAAGGCGAGCGTTGCGTCGTTCGCGGCCGGCCCGGAATGCAGCAGGCCGCCCACCACCACGACGTAATCGAACGGCTCGGCCTTGTCGAAGGTTTCCCACGGCGTGATCTGGATCCCGCAACTCGCACGCACGGGGGCGAGGGTTTCCCCTATCACGCTCCACGAACAGCGCACGGGTTTGCTGAAGTCGCCTTCGTCCGCGGACAGGCGCAACAGGTCGACGAACCCGGAGAACGCCGTCAGCGTGAAGTTCGGCAGCAGGATGATGCCGAAGCGGATGCGCTGCTTCGAGGGGCCGTCGATCGATTGAAGGGGACGCGGTTCAGCGGAATTCATGCATGCAGCCAGCGAAAGAAAAGAGTTGAATCAAGCATAGCACCGGGGATAGCGGCCCATTCAGCGTTGTTCCGAGCATCGCGAACCGCAAGTCCGGCGCCTGTCGAAAATGCGTCAGAAGTCATCGCAAATGCGCCGCTGCGCGTGACCGGCGCTCCGCTTGACGTCACTATCCCACTGTCATGCCGTTTTTATTCTATCGGTCCAATTTGACGTGCGGTGCAATAGGGGCTAGTTGAAGCCAAACCGGCAACCCCGCTAAATCTGGTATCGCAACGTACAAGGCACACCATGAACGTCAGCGTTTTCGATCTGTTCAAGATCGGCATCGGTCCCTCCAGCTCGCACACCGTCGGGCCGATGATCGCTGCGTGCCGCTTCGCTTCGCATATCGAGGACGCCAATCTGCTTGGCTTCGTGCGCCGCGTCAAGGTCGAACTGTTCGGCTCGCTTGGCGCGACCGGCAAGGGGCACGGCACGGACAAGGCGGTGCTGCTCGGCCTCGAAGGCAATCTGCCCGATCTGATCGACCCGGACGTGATCGAGCCGCGCCTGCAAGCGATTCGCGAAACGAAGCAACTGATGCTGCTCGGCAAGCACCCGGTCAAATTCGACGAGCGCGAACAACTGGGCTTCTTCCGCAAGCTGATGCCGGGTGCGCCGGGTTCGAGCGTCGTGCATCCGAACGGCATGCGTTTTCAGGCTTTCGACGAAAACGGCCAACTGCTGGTGGAGAAAGAGTATTACTCGATCGGCGGCGGCTTCGTGATCAATCGCGAAGGCGATCGCGTCAACGGCCTGCGCGCCGGCGCGGACGTGCCGTATCCGTTTCGCACCGGCGACGATCTGATGCGCGTGTGCCGTGAAACCGGTTTGTCGATCGCGGAGGTGACGCTGCGCAACGAATGCGCGTCGCGCTCCGAACAGGAGGTGCGCGAAGGCTTGCTGACGATCTGGCGGGTCATGTCGGCATGCGTCGAACGTGGCTGCAAGGTGCGTGGCGAACTGCCGGGCCCGATGCACGTGAAGCGCCGCGCCGCCGACTTGTGCGCGCAACTGCGTTCGCGCTCGGAAGAGTCGTTGCGCGATCCGCTGTCGATGCTCGACTGGGTCAATCTCTACGCGATGGCCGTGAACGAAGAAAACGCGGCGGGCGGCCGCGTCGTCACGGCGCCGACCAACGGCGCGGCCGGCGTGATTCCCGCGGTACTGCATTACTACGTGAAGTTCATGCATGCATCGAACGACGAAGGCATCGTCACCTTCCTGCTGACGGCAGCCGCGATCGGCATCATCTACAAGGAAACCGCATCGATCTCGGGCGCTGAAGTGGGCTGCCAGGGCGAGGTCGGCGTGGCCTGTTCGATGGCCGCTGCCGCGCTCGCCGCCGTGATGGGCGGCACGCCGACCCAGGTGGAAAACGCCGCCGAAATCGGCATGGAACACAACCTCGGCATGACCTGCGACCCGGTTGGCGGCCTCGTGCAGATTCCCTGCATTGAGCGCAACGCCATGGGCGCGATCAAGGCGCTGAACGCCGCGCGCATGGCGATGAAGGGCGACGGCCAGCACTACGTGTCGCTCGACAACGTGATCAAGACCATGCGCGAAACCGGCGCGGACATGAAGACCAAATACAAGGAGACGTCGCGCGGCGGTCTTGCCGTGAACGTCATCGAGTGTTGAACGGATCAGGAAGCAAAGAGTAACAACAGGACCCAAAGGACCAACGATGAGCCGCTATTCGATATTCAGCCTGTTGCGCAACGGGATGTCGTATCACGAGAACTGGGAGCGTCAGTGGAAGAGCCCGGAGCCCAGGCGCGAGTATGACGTCGTGATCGTCGGCGGCGGCGGGCATGGTCTCGCCACTGCCTATTACCTCGCGAAAGAGCACGGCGTGCGCAATATCGCCGTGCTGGAAAAAGGCTGGATCGGCGGCGGCAATACCGCGCGCAACACGACGATCGTGCGCTCGAACTACCTGTGGGACGAATCGGCCGCGCTCTACGAGAAGGCGATGAAGCTGTGGGAGGGTCTGTCGCAAGACCTCAACTACAACGTGATGTTCAGCCAGCGCGGCGTGATGAACCTTGCGCATACGCTGCAGGACGTGCGCGACACAGAACGGCGTGTGAATGCAAACCGGCTGAACGGTGTGGATGCCGAGTTCCTCACGCCGGAGCAGATCAAGGAAATCGAGCCGACCATCAATCTGAATAGCCGTTACCCGGTGCTCGGAGCGTCGATCCAGCGGCGCGGCGGTGTGGCCCGGCATGATGCGGTGGCTTGGGGTTTTGCACGCGGTGCGGATCAGCATGGGGTCGACATCGTGCAGAATTGCCAGGTCACCGGGATTCGCCGCGACGGCAGCCAGGTGGTCGGTGTGGATACCACCAAGGGCTTCATCAAGGCAAAGAAGGTCGCCGTGGTGGCGGCAGGCAATACGTCCACGCTCGCCGACATGGCCGGCATCCGCTTGCCGCTGGAGAGCCATCCGTTGCAGGCGCTGGTGTCGGAGCCGATCAAACCGGTCGTCAATACGGTGGTGATGTCGAACGCGGTGCATGCGTACATCAGTCAGTCCGACAAGGGCGATCTGGTAATCGGTGCGGGTGTCGATCAGTACACGGGCTTCGGTCAACGCGGCAGTTTCCAGATTATCGAAGGCACGCTCGAAGCGATCGTCGAAATGTTCCCGGTGTTCTCGCGCGTGCGGATGAACCGCCAGTGGGGCGGCATCGTGGACGTGTCGCCGGATGCATGCCCGATCATCAGCAAGACCGACGTCAAGGGGCTTTATTTCAATTGCGGCTGGGGTACGGGCGGATTCAAGGCGACGCCAGGGTCGGGTTGGGCCTATGCGCACACGATCGCGAAAGATGAACCGCATCCGCTGAATGCGCCGTTCTCGCTGGATCGCTTCTACACCGGCCACCTGATCGACGAACACGGCGCTGCCGCTGTTGCCCACTAACGCTCACGCCGAGGAAAACCAGATGCTGCTGATCGAATGCCCATGGTGCGGGCCGCGCGCCGAAACCGAATTTTCCTGCGGCGGCGAAGCGGATATCGCCCGTCCGCTCGATACGGAAAAACTCACCGACAAGGAATGGGGCGACTACCTGTTCATGCGCAAGAACCCGCGCGGCGTGCATCGCGAGCAATGGATGCACACGCAAGGATGCCGCCGCTGGTTCAAGGCGCAGCGCGACACGGTGAGCTACGAGATTCAGGGCTATGAGACCTTCGAGCGTCCGCTGCTCACGCTGGACGCCAATGAGGCAAACGCACAAGGCAAGACAAACGAGGGTAAGGCACCATGAGCCAGAAAGACCGACTCCCCAGCGGCGGCCGTATCAACCGCGCGATCGTCCTGAACTTCACGTTCAACGGGCGCAAATACCAGGGCTATCAGGGCGACACGCTCGCCTCCGCGCTGCTCGCGAACGGTGAACACTTCGTGGCGCGCAGCTGGAAGTATCACCGGCCGCGCGGCATCGTGACGGCGGGTGTGGAAGAGCCGAATGCGATCGTGCAGCTCGAAACCGGTGCTTACACGGTGCCGAACGCGCGCGCGACCGAAGTGGAGCTGTATCAGGGACTCGTCGCGACCAGCGTGAACGCGAAGCCGAGCATCGAGAAAGACCGCATGGCGATCAACCAGAAGTTCGCTCGCTTCATTCCGGCGGGCTTCTACTACAAGACCTTCATGTGGCCGCGCAAATTCTGGCCGAAATACGAAGAGGTGATCCGCGATGCGGCCGGCCTCGGCAAGGCGCCCGAGCAAACCGATGCGGATCGATACGACAAGTGCTTTGCGCATTGCGACGTGCTGGTGGTCGGCGGCGGCCCGACGGGTCTGGCGGCCGCGCATGCGGCGGCATTGTCCGGCGCGCGCGTGACGCTCGTCGACGATCAGCCGGAGCTTGGCGGCTCGCTGCTGTCGTGCCGCGCGGAGATCGACGGCAAGCCGGCGCTGCAATGGGTCCACAAGATCGAAGACGAACTGCGGCAGATGCCCGACGTGAAGATTCTGTGCCGCAGCACGGCGTTCGGTTACCAGGACCATAACCTCATCACCGTCACGCAGCGGCTCACGGAACATCTGCCGGTGTCGCAGAGAAAGGGCACGCGCGAACTGATGTGGAAGATTCGCGCGAAACGCGTGATTCTGGCGACGGGCGCGCATGAGCGGCCGATCGTGTTCGGCAACAACGATCTGCCGGGCGTGATGCTGGCCTCGGCGGTGTCGACGTACCTGCATCGCTATGCGGTACTGCCGGGCCGCAATGCCGTCGTGTTCACGAACAACGACGACGGTTATCAATGCGCGCTCGATCTGAAATCAGCCGGCGCTCAGGTGACGGTCGTCGATCCGCGCCCGGGTGAATCGAAGGGTTCATTGCCTGCGCTCGCGCGCCGCTACGGCGTCAAGGTGATGAACGGTGTGGCCGTGACCGCGGCGCACGGCAAGCTGCGGGTCGCCTCGGTCGAGGTGGCGTCGTATTCGAACGGACAGGTAGGCGCGAAGCAGGGCGACCTGCCTTGCGATCTGCTGGCGATGTCCGGTGGCTGGAGCCCGGTGCTGCACCTGTTCGCCCAGTCCGGCGGCAAGGCGCACTGGCATGACGACAAGGCCTGCTTCGTGCCGGGCAAGGCGATGCAGGCGGAGACGAGCGTCGGTGCATGCGCGGGCGACTTTACGCTGGCACAGGGCATCCGCTTTGCCGTCGACGCGGGTGTCGAGGCGGCGCGGGCGGCGGGTCATATCGTTGCGCGGCCGAATCCGTTGCAGATCGCCGAGATTACCGAAGCGAAGATGCAACCGCTGTGGCTCGTCGGCGGCCGCGAGCTCGCAACGCGCGGACCGAAGCAGTTCGTCGATTTTCAGAACGATGTGTCGGCAGCCGATATTTTTCTGGCTGCGCGCGAAGGCTTCGAATCGGTCGAACACGTGAAGCGTTATACGGCCATGGGCTTCGGCACCGATCAGGGCAAGCTCGGCAATATCAACGGCATGGCGATTCTCGCGCAGGCGCTCGGCAAGACGATTCCCGAAACCGGCACGACAACGTTCCGTCCCAACTACACGCCGGTGACGTTCGGCACATTTGCCGGCCGCGAGCTGGGCGAGTTTCTCGATCCGGTACGCAAAACGGCAGTGCACGAATGGCACGTGGAGAACGGTGCGGCGTTCGAGGACGTCGGCAACTGGAAGCGCCCGTGGTACTTCCCGAAACCGGGTGAGGACATGCATGCCGCCGTGGCGCGCGAATCGCTGGCGGTACGCACGAGCGTGGGGATTCTCGACGCTTCGACGCTCGGCAAGATCGACATTCAGGGGCCCGATTCGGCGAAATTGCTGAACTGGGTCTATACGAATCCGTGGAGCAAGCTGGAGGTCGGCAAGTGCCGTTATGGTCTGATGCTCGACGAAAACGGCATGATTTTCGACGACGGCGTGACCGTGCGACTCGCCGACCAGCACTACATGATGACCACCACCACCGGCGGCGCGGCACGCGTGCTCACGTGGCTCGAACGCTGGCTGCAAACCGAGTGGCCGGACATGCGCGTGCGGCTCGCTTCCGTAACGGACCACTGGGCGACGTTTGCCGTGGTCGGTCCGAACAGCCGCAAGGTCTTGCAGAAGGTGTGTCAGGACATCGACTTCGCGAACGCGGCCTTTCCGTTCATGAGCTATCGCGAAGGTACCGTGGCGGGTGCGGCGTCGCGCGTCATGCGGATCAGTTTCTCCGGCGAGCTGGCTTACGAAGTGAACGTCCCCGCGAACGTGGGCCGCGCGGTGTGGGAAGCGCTGATGGCCGCCGGCGCGGAGTTCGACATCACGCCGTATGGCACGGAAACCATGCACGTGCTGCGTGCGGAGAAGGGCTACATCATCGTGGGCCAGGATACGGACGGTTCGATGACGCCGTATGACGTGGGGATGGGTGGGCTGGTCGCGAAGTCGAAAGACTTTCTCGGCAAGCGTTCGTTGACGCGGACGGACACCGCGAAGGCGGGGCGCAAGCAACTGGTCGGGCTGCTTCCGGACGATCCCTCGTTTGTGATCCCCGAAGGCTCGCAGATCGTCGCCGGTCCGTTCCAGGGCGATACCGCGCCGATGCTCGGCCACGTCACGTCGAGCTACTACAGCCCGATTCTGAAGCGCTCGATTGCCATGGCCGTGGTGAAGGGCGGTCTCGACAAGATTGGCGAAACGGTCACGATTCCGCTCGCGAGCGGCAAGCAGATTGCAGCAAGAATCACCAGCTCGGTGTTCTACGACAGCGAAGGAGCACGTCAACATGTGGAATGAAACAAGAGGGACGGTGGCGGCGGTGAACCGCGCCGTCGGCGAGCAAACGGGCGTGTGGCAGGAGTCGCCGCTGGTGGGGGTGGATGCGCTGCTGAAGAAGCATCAGGCAACGGCGTCGGCTGCGTTTCGCCTGAACGAGCGGCCGTTTCTGGAACTGGTGAATGTGCGCGGCGATACGCGCGACGCGGCGTTCGTGAGCGCGGTGGAAAGCGTGCTCGGCTGCCGGCCGCCCGAGAAGGCGAACACCCTGGCGCGCGGCAATGGCTACGACATGCTGTGGCTCGGCCCGGACGAGTGGCTGGTGCGGTCGGCGACGGCGCACGACGCGACCCGTCCCGCGCCTTTGCTCGCGAAGCTCGGCGCGGCATTCGCGGGCGTGTTCGCGTCGGCGGTGGATATCGGCAGCGGCTATACGGTGCTCGAAATCAGCGGCACGCGTTCGCGTGAAGTGCTGGCGCGCGGTTGTCCGCTCGATCTGCACCCGAAACTGTTCGGTGTCGGACAGTGCGCGCAGAGCCACTATTTCAAGGCATCGATGACGCTTTTGCCCACCGGCGCCGACAGCTTCGACATCGTTGTGCGCCGCAGCTTCGCGGACTATTTCGTCAAGATGATGCTCGACGCGGCTGAGCCGCTCATGTCGTGACAGGCGGCGAACGGGGTCTTCTTATGGCACCGTTCGCGGCTCTTCCGGCCACCGACTGACATGACGTCGACACGTCTAGCCACCGCGCGTCTCACCGAGCGCGCGTGTCAACAGGGCGATGCCCATGCCGCACTCGCGCTGCTCGATCAGAGCATCGAGTTGCGGCACCGGCGCATCGCCTTGATCCGTTATCTCCTCGCGCAGCAATTGGGTGCGCCGCTGCAGTCGCGGCATCACGAATACGTCGAGAAAATCGCCGCCCGCCTGAGCGCGGACGTGCTCGCGCGCATTGCCGCCGCAGCGAGGGCGCGGCTTCGGTCGTAAGCGGCGCGCCTGCGCCCGCTCGGCCAAACGCGCGCCTGCGCCCGCGTGGCTGAACGCACGCATTGAACCCAGGCATTGAACCCCCGCATAAAGCGAACGACGCCCCCGTTCCATCCCGATGACGTATTTCTTCTATGTGGCCGAATTATGTCGGCGTCTACTGAAAATGCACTGATCGGAACGTCCACGCGGCAACTGCCGCATCAACGAGGGGATGACATGTCTACCGCTTTTCAGCCTCGCGCGAGCGCAGCCGCCAGACTCGAGCGACTGCCGTTCTCCGGATACCACCGGACCATCTTCATCATCATCGCGATCGCATTCTTTTTCGACTCCGTCGATCTCGGCACGATGACTTTCGTGCTCGGTTCGATCAAAAGCGAATTCCATTTGTCGAGTGCGACGACGGGGCTGGTTGCGAGTGCGAGCTTCTTCGGCATGGTAATCGGCGCGGCTGTCGCCGGATTGCTGGCGGATCGCTTCGGGCGGCGTCCGGTGTTCCAGTGGAGCATGGTGCTGTGGGGCCTGGCGTCATATCTGTGCTCGACCGCGCAGAGCGTCGAAGCGCTGATTTTCTATCGCGTGCTGCTGGGTTTCGGTATGGGCATGGAGTTTCCCATTGCGCAGACGCTGTTGTCCGAGTTCGTGCCGGCAACGTCGCGCGGTCGGCTGATCGCGCTGATGGATGGCTTCTGGCCGCTTGGTTTCATCACGGCGGGCGTGGTGTCGTATTTCGTGTTGCCGGCGTTCGGTTGGCGCACGGAGTTCGCCTTGCTGGCGATTCCCGCGGTATTCGTGCTGATCGTGCGCCGCGTCGTGCCGGAATCGCCGCGCTGGCTGGAACATCGGGGGCGCCTCGCCGAAGCGGACAAGATCCTCGCCGAGGTCGAAGCAAAGGTTATGAAAGCGGCCGGCCTGAGCCAGTTGCGCGCCCCGGTGATGTTGCAGGAACCGCCGGCCGCGAAGGGCACGAGCGCGTTTCGCGAGATCTGGAGCGCGGCCTACCGGCGTCGCACGATCATGGTGTGGACGCTGTGGTTTTTCGCATTGCTCGGTTTTTACGGGCTGACTTCGTGGCTCGGCGCGTTGATGCAGCAAGCGGGCTTTGCGGTGACGAAGTCGGTGCTGTATACGGTGCTGATTTCGCTCGGCGGGATTCCCGGGTTTATCTGCGCGGCGTGGCTGGTCGAACGCTGGGGCCGCAAGCCGACCTGTATCGCGTCGCTGGCCGGCAGCGCGGTGATGGCCTATGTCTATGGACAAACCGCGCTGCATGCGCAAACGCCGACCTTGCTTATCTGTGCCGGACTGGCGATGCAGTTCTTTATGTTTGCGATGTGGGCGGTCCTGTACACCTATACGCCGGAGCTTTATGGCACGGGAGCGCGGGCGACAGGCTCGGGCTTTGCATCGGCGATTGGACGCGTGGGGTCGCTGATCGGCCCTTATGTAGTCGGCGTGGTGCTGCCGATGTTCGGGCAAGGTGGCGTATTCTCGCTTGGCGCGATGTGCTTTGTGGTCGCCGCTGCGGCGGTGTGGATCATGGGCATCGAGACGCGTGGGCTGGCCCTGGAGACGCTGGTGTCCGAAGCTGTAGAGGCGGACGCGCAGGGGGTGTTGAGTCCTGCGCGCGAGTGATTGTCCTGGCGGGGACTAAACCGCCGCCGCTTCGCGTTTTCTCGACGCCACGCCGCGGGCTACGAAGTACGGCGTCTCCACCCGCGCCAGCGCGTCCCGCCCGCGAATCCGGTCGGCGATCTTCTCCGCCAGCATGATCGTCGGCGCGTTCAGATTGCCGGTTGTGATCTGCGGCATGATCGACGCGTCGACGACGCGCAGCGCTTCCATACCGTGCACGCGGCCCTCGCCATCCACCACGGCCATATCGTCGTAACCCATCTTGCACGAGCACGACGGATGAAAAGCCGTCTCCGCCCGCATCCGCACAAACGTGTCGAGTTGCTCGTCGGTGGTCAAGTCCGCGCCCGGATTCAGCTCGCGGCCGCGATAACGATCGAGCGCCGGCTGCCGCATGATGTCGCGCGTAATGCGGATGCCGTCGCGGAATTCACGCCAGTCGAGCGGATCGGCCATGTAATTGAACAGAATGCTCGGATGCGCGGCAGGATCACGTGATTTGAGCTTCACGCGGCCACGGCTCGGCGAGCGCATCGAACCGACGTGCGCCTGGAAGCCGTGCATCTTGATGGCGTTCGAACCGTTGTAGTTGATCGCCACAGGCAGGAAGTGATACTGGATGTTCGGCCACAGATCGTCGTCGCGGGTACGGATAAAGCCGCCCGCTTCGAACTGGTTGCTCGCACCGATCCCTGTGCCGTTAAGCATCCATTCAAGTCCGATGGCGGGCTGATTCCACCATTGCAACGCGGGATATAGCGAGACCGGTTCCTTGCATTCGTACTGAATGTACATCTCCAGATGATCTTGCAGATTTTCGCCGACACCCGGCAGATCGTGCACCAGCGGCACGTCGAGTTCGCGCAACCACGTCGAGCGGCCAACGCCTGAGCGCTGCAGCAATTGCGGCGAGGCGATAGCGCCGCTGCATACCAGCACTTCGCGGCGCGCGTGCGCAGTGACGGCATTGCCATGATGCAGATACGCCACGCCAATCGCACGCTTGCCCGAGAACAGCACGCGATCGGTCATGGCATGCGTCACGATGGTCAGATTGGGACGCGCCTTCGCACGATCCAGATAGCCGCGCGCGGTGCTGGCGCGTCTGCCATTCGCCGTAACCGTGCGATCCATCGGACCGAAGCCCTCCTGCTGATAGCCGTTGAGGTCGTCGGTACGCGGGAAACCCGCCTGCACCCCGGCCTCGACCATCGCGGCGAACAGCGGATTGTTGCCGGGCTTGCTGGTCGTTACATAGACCGGGCCGTCGCCGCCGTGATACGCGTTTGCGCCGACATCGCGTGTCTCGGCTTTGCGGAAATACGGCAGGCAATCCAGATAGGTCCAGTTTTCCAGTCCGGGACGTGCTGCCCAGTTGTCGTAATCGAGCGCATTGCCGCGGATATAGCACATGCCGTTGATCAGCGACGAACCGCCGAGCCCCTTGCCGCGCCCGCATTCCATGCGCCGGTTGTTCATATGCGGCTCGGGATCGGTTTCGTACGCCCAGTTATAGCGCCGCCCTTGCAACGGGTAGGCGAGGGCCGCGGGCATCTGCGTGCGAAAATCGAAGCGGTAGTCGGGGCCGCCTGCTTCGAGCAGCAGCACGGTCACGTCCGCGTCTTCGGTCAGGCGCGAGGCGAGCACGTTGCCCGCCGACCCCGCGCCGACAATGATGTAGTCGTATTCGTTCGAAGCCATCGCCACTTCTCCTCAGAACACCGGTTGATACGGGCCGAGTTCGACCTGCACGGACTTGATGCGTGTGTAGTGTTCGAGCGTGGTGATGCCGTTCTCACGGCCCACGCCCGACTGTTTGTAGCCGCCCACCGGCATTTCCGCCGGCGACTCGCCCCACGTATTGATCCAGCAGATACCCGCTTCGAGACGATGAATCACGCGATGCGCGCGCGCCAGGTTCTCGGTGACGACGCCCGCGGCAAGACCATAGGCGGTGTTGTTCGCTCGCGAGATCGCCTCGTCTTCGTCGTCGAAAACGAGGATGCTCATGACCGGGCCGAAAATTTCTTCACGCACGATCCGCATCTCGTCATGGCAGCCGGTGAAAACCGTCGGCTCGACATACTGGCCGTTGCCGAAATGGCCTTGTGTGAGCCGCTTGCCGCCGGCGATCAACCGCGCGCCTTCCTGTACACCGCTTTCGATGTAGCCGAGCACTTTCTGCAATTGCGCGGCGCTGACCAGCGGACCGAAGTTGGTATCGGCGTCCGTGGGTGCGCCGACGCGAATCCGCTTGACGCGCTCCAGCACCAACGCTTCGAACCGTTCCAGCACGCTGCGCTGCACGAAGACACGTGTGCCGTTGGTACACACCTGACCGGAGCTGAAAAAGTTGGCGCTCATCGCGATGTCAGCGGCGCGTTCCAGGTTGGCGTCGTCGAAGACGAGCAGGGGGGATTTGCCGCCCAGCTCCATCGTCACTTCTTTGAGCGACGAGGCGCCTGCCAGTGACATCACTTTCTTGCCTGTTTCAACGCCGCCGGTGAACGAGATCTTTTCGATGTCGGAGTGCGCGGCGAGCATGGCACCCACACGTCCGTCGCCTTGTACGACGTTGAAGACGCCGGCCGGTACCCCGGCTTCGGTATAAATCTCGGCGAGTTTCAGAGCCGACAGCGGCGTGATTTCACTTGGCTTGAAGATCATCGCGTTACCGGCCGCGAGCGCCGGCGCCGACTTCCAGCACGCGATCTGGATCGGGTAATTCCACGCGCCGATGCCGGCGCATACGCCCAACGGTTCACGCCGCGTATAAACAAACGACGACGGTCGCAACGGAATCTGCTGCCCTTCGATCGCGGTGGCCAGCCCCGCGTAGTACTCGATCACGTCCGCGCCGGTGACGATGTCGACCGCCAGGGTCTCCGCGATCGCCTTGCCGGTGTCGCGAGTTTCAAGCAAGGCGAGTTCGTCGTTGCGTTCACGCAGAAGCTCGACCGCGCGGCGCAGAATGCGCGAACGCTGCATTGCCGTGAGTGCGGCCCATTCGCGTTGACCGGCACGTGCGGCTTGCACCGCGCGATCGACGTCCGCTGCCGAGGCCTGTTGCACTGTCGCGAGCGTTTCGCCGGTGGCGGGGTCGACCGTATCGAAAGTTTCGCCGCCGGTCGCGTCGACGTAGGCGCCGCCTATGTAAAGACGTTGCGTTGCGAATACCGCCATGACTTGCTCCTTTTTCTGAAAATGCCGCCGCTCTGGACGCGTGCTAATTGCGTGCTTCCAGCAGCAGATCGATGTAGTCGTTTGCCACGCGCAGCGCGGCCTTGGTATCGAAGGGCTCGCCTGACAACGCACCGCGCAGCCATAGCCCGTCGATCAGTGCCGCGAGGCCGCTCGCCGCGCGGCGCGCCGCCGGACGGGGCAACGCTTTGGAAAAATCCGCGCACAGGTTCGAATTCAGGCGCCGGGTGTTCACGTATTGAAGCCGCCGCAACTGCGGCTTGTGCATGCTCTCGGACCAGAACGCGAGCCAGGTTTTCATGACCGGGCCGCTGGTCTGTTCGGCGTCGAAATTCGCCGCGACGACCGCGCGCAGTTTCGAGCGGGGATCCGCCTTTGCCGCACTGCGCCGCCTCGAGGTGGCTTGCCACAGATCGCGCAGCACATGACGCATGGTGGCTTCGAGCAAGCCGTCCTTGTCGCCGAAATAGTGGCTGACGATGCCGGTGGAAATGCTCGCGCGCTGCGCCACCGACGCAAGCGTGGCGCCGGCCAGACCGGTTTGGTCGATTGTCAGCAGGGTGGCGTCGATCAGTTGAGCGCGGCGGATTTCGCGCATTCCGAGTTTGGGCATGGTGCTGGAGGCGGCGGGCGCAGGCAGGCCGCCCAAGTGTTCGATGGCGCATGTTAGTTTTTTTATATTGAACGGTCAATCAATAAAAAACGGGTTGCATCAGCGCGCACACGGGTTGCGCCCGGCGTGTCGGTTCCAGCCAAACCCGTGTCGCGTTCGGTGCGTGTCCTTTGTTTCAGCGGGCGCTACGCTCGTTGAACGGCGCGCCACATCGAAGCGGGCGCGCCGCTCACAGAACATGGAGACAGGCAAATGAGCAGCAATCGCGGCGTCGTGTATCTAGGGCAGGGCAAGGTGGAAGTGCAATCGATCGACTTTCCGAAGATGGTCGATCCGCGTGGCCGGTCGATCGGCCATGGGGTGATCCTGAAAGTGGTCAGCACGAATATTTGCGGTTCCGATCAGCACATGGTGCGCGGCCGCACGACGGCCGAAATCGGCCTCGTGCTCGGTCACGAGATCACCGGCGAGGTGATCGAGGTGGGCCGCGACGTCGAAACCTTGAAGGTCGGCGATCTGGTGTCGGTGCCCTTCAATGTGGCTTGCGGACGCTGCCCGACCTGCAAGGCGCAGCATACCGGCGTGTGCCTCAACGTGAATCCGTCACGGGCCGGCGGGGCTTACGGCTACGTCGACATGGGCGGCTGGATCGGCGGCCAGGCCGAGTACGTGCTGGTGCCGTACGCGGACTTCAATCTGCTGAAATTCCCCGACTACGCGCAAGCGATGTCGAAAATCCGCGATCTGACGTGCCTGTCCGACATTCTGCCGACTGGCTATCACGGCGCGGTGATGGCAGGCGTGAAGCCTGGCGCGACCGTCTACATTGCGGGTGCCGGACCGGTGGGCATGGCGGCGGCCGCTTCCGCGCGTTTGCTGGGCGCAGCCTGCACGATCGTTGGCGATATGAACGAGGCGCGGCTCGCGCACGCTCGCAAGATGGGTTTCCAGACCATCGACCTGTCGAAGGACGCTACGCTCGGCGAGCAGATCGAACAGATTCTCGGCAAGCCGGAAGTGGACTGCGCGGTGGACTGCGTCGGCTTCGAGGCACACGGTCACGGCAGCAGCGGTTCGCATGAGGAAGCGCCGGCTACCGTGCTCAATTCGCTGATGGAAATCACCCGGGCCGCGGGTGCGATCGGGATTCCGGGTCTTTACGTGACGGACGATCCGGGCGCCACCGACGCCGCTGCGCGCAAAGGCAGCCTGAGCATCCGCTTCGGTCTCGGCTGGGCCAAGTCGCACTCGTTCCACACGGGGCAGACACCGGTGATGAAGTACAACCACAATCTGATGCAGGCAATCTTGTGGGACCGCTTGCCGATTGCGGATATCGTCAACGTGACGGTCGTTTCGCTCGACCAGGCCCCGGACGGTTACCGGCAATTCGATGGCGGTGCGCCGAAGAAGTTTGTGATCGACCCGCATGGGCTGTTGAAAGCGGCCTGACGTCGGCATCGCGGTGCATGCGTTGTTTGTTCTTCAACGCATGCACAACGACGGCGATACGCGTCTGGCGCGTACGTCTGGCCAGCCGTGCCGCCTTTAACCGAAACGCCGGCCGGGAATCACGCCGCCATGACAGGCGCGGCGGCGAGGGAGGGGGCCTGCTTGCGCCGTTCGCGCGTCGGCGCGGTGCCGAACGCGTCGCGATAGCTCTTCGAGAAGTGGCAAGCCGACTGGAAGCCGCAAGCCATCGTGATATGCATGATCGACATGTCGGTCTGCAGCAGCAATTCACGGGCGCGCCGCAGGCGCAGCGTCAGATAGTAATGCGTGGGCGTCATGCCCAGATGCTCGCGGAACAGGCGCTGCAATTGCCGTTGCGACATGCCGGCGAGCCGTGCGAGTTCTTCGCGCGAAAGCGGTTCTTCGATGTTGTTCTCCATCAGCGCGATCACTTCGAAGAGCGACTTGTTGGCCGAACCGAGCCGCGCCACCAGCGGCATTTTCTGTTGCGCGCTCGTATCGCGTACATGTTCGACGATGAACTGCTCGGCGATCTGCGTGACCCGTGCCGTACCGACGCGCGGCGCGATCAGGTTGAGCATCATGTCGAGCGGCGCGACACCGCCCGTGCACGTCACGCGATCGCGATCGATTACGAACAGTTCTTTCAGAAAGCGCGTGTCGGGAAACTCCTCCTTGAGCGCCGACATGTTCTCCCAGTGAATCGCACACGCATAACCGGCCAGCAAGCCGGCACGCGCCAGCGCATAAGTGCCGGTGCACAGGCTGCCGAGCACGCTGCCCATGCGGGCGAAGCGGCGCAGTGCGATCAGATGCTCGGCGGTGGTCGCGCGCTGCACGTCGATCCCGCCAACCACGAATACGATATCCGGTTGACCGACGCATTCGACCGGTCCGGTATCGACCGCGAGGCCGTTGCTCGCCGTCACCGGGCCGCCGGTGGGGCTCACGATCGACCAGCGGTAAAGCGTTTGCCCTGTCAGGTAGTTCGCCATGCGGAGAACTTCGATCGCGTTGGTAAACGCGATCATCGTGAAGTTCGGCACCGGCATGAATGCAAAGTGCGACAACGACGCCGTGCGATCGGTGGACATGGGGGAAATGATTCCTTCGAATCTGTAATATCGCGTCGCCGTGGGGAGCAGCGACTGCTGCAATTTTGAGGACGGGCGCAACTAACGTGCCATCAGGCTAAACCCTCAGTTGCTTGTCAATAAAGAGGGATAGCTAAACAAACGGCACCAGAACGGAGCCGTCAGGGCCTGCCTGCGCACCCGAAGCGCGCACGACGATCAGTTGCAGTGCAGCAAAAACGCGAATCGCTAACGACCGTTCGAAACCCCTCATCGCGACTTGTCGAAAAAGGACGCGAATGGCGGAAAAGGCAAAGAACGCGTCTGAATTCGTAAATTGGCGCGCGGGGCTAACGTCAAGAATAGACCCAATGCAGAGCGGTGGCAGCAGGGCTTGTTAGCCCGCCCGGCAGCCGCTTGCGGCCCATCGCCAACCTCCTCACGGACCTACCATGTCGAACCCGAATCCTTTCTTCGAAGAATCGCTTGCCACGCGTGATGCGGCGGTGCGCGGCGCCATTTTGAAAGAGCTGGAGCGCCAGCAGTCGCAAGTCGAATTGATCGCGTCGGAAAACATCGTGTCGCGCGCGGTGCTCGAAGCACAGGGTTCGGTGCTCACCAACAAGTACGCGGAAGGGTATCCGGGCAAGCGCTACTACGGGGGTTGTGAATACGCCGACGTGATCGAAACGCTGGCGCTCGACCGGATCAAGCAACTGTTCAACGCGAAATTCGCTAACGTGCAGCCGCATTCGGGCGCTCAGGCTAACGGCGCCGTGATGCTCGCGCTGGTGAAGCCGGGGGACACGGTCCTCGGCATGTCGCTCGATGCCGGCGGTCACCTGACTCACGGCGCCAAGCCGGCGATGTCGGGCAAGTGGTTCAACGCGGTCCAGTACGGCGTGAATCGCGACACGATGCTGATCGATTACGAGCAGATCGAGGAACTCGCGCAGCAGCATAAACCGGCGCTGCTGATCGCCGGCTTCTCGGCTTATCCGCGCGCGCTGGATTTCGCCCGGCTGCGTGCGATCGCCGACGGCGTGGGCGCGAAGCTGATGGTGGATATGGCGCACATCGCCGGGGTGATCGCGGCCGGGCGTCACCAGAATCCGGTCGAGCACGCACACGTCGTCACGTCGACCACGCACAAGACGTTGCGCGGTCCGCGCGGCGGCTTTGTACTGACGAATGACGAAGACATCGCCAAAAAGATCAACTCGGCTGTGTTCCCCGGCCTGCAAGGCGGCCCGCTGATGCATGTGATCGCCGGCAAGGCGGTGGCGTTCGGCGAGGCGCTGCAACCGGGCTTCAAGACCTACATCGACAACGTGCTTGCGAATGCCCAGGCGCTGGGCGAAGTGCTGAAGGCGGGCGGCGTCGATCTGGTGACGGGCGGCACCGATAACCATCTGCTGCTGGTCGATCTTCGTCCGAAGGGCCTCAAGGGCAATCAGGTCGAGCAGGCGCTGGAACGCGCGGGCATCACCTGCAACAAGAACGGCATTCCTTTCGACAGCGAGAAGCCGACGGTCACCTCCGGCGTTCGCCTCGGCACGCCGGCGGCCACGACGCGCGGCTTCGGCGTGAGCGAGTTCCGCGAAGTCGGGCGGCTGATCGTCGAGGTGTTCGACGCGCTGCGAGACCACCCGGAAGGCCACGCCGCCACCGAACAACGCGTGCGCCGCGAGATTTTCGCGCTGTGCGAACGCTTTCCCATCTACTAAGCACGCCTGGAGCAAACGATGAGCACTTTGCACGACAACAGCATCATCATCGACGGTCTGAACATTTCGAAGTTCGAGCGCTCGGTGTTCGAAGACATGCGCAAGGGCGGCGTGACCGCGGTGAACTGTACGGTGTCGGTCTGGGAAAGCTTCCAGAAGACCGTCGACAACATTGCCGAGATGAAGCAGCAGATTCGCGAGTTCGGCGAGATCCTGACGCTCGTGCGCACGACCGACGACATCCTGCGCGCGAAGAAAGAGAACAAGACCGGCATCATTTTCGGTTTTCAGAACGCGCATGCGTTCGAAGACAACCTCGGCTATATCGAGGCCTTCAAGGACCTTGGCGTGAACGTGGTCCAGCTTTGCTACAACACGCAGAACCTGGTCGGCACGGGTTGCTATGAACGTGACGGCGGATTGTCGGGCTATGGCCGCGAGGTGATTCAGGAGATGAACCGCGTCGGCATCATGGTCGATCTCTCGCATGTGGGCGGCAAGACGTCCTCCGAGGCGATCGCAGCGTCGAAAAAGCCGGTGTGCTACTCGCATTGCTGCCCATCGGGATTGAAAGAACATCCGCGCAACAAGAGCGACGAGCAACTGAAAGAGATCGCCGATGCGGGCGGCTTCGTCGGCGTGACGATGTTCGCCCCGTTCCTGAAGCGCGGCTCGGACGCGACCGTCGACGACTATATCGAAGCAATCGAATACGTGGTGAATCTGATCGGGGAAGACCAGGTCGGTATCGGCACGGACTTTACGCAAGGCTATAGCACCGAGTTCTTCGACTGGATCACGCACGACAAGGGCCGTTATCGCCAGTTGACGAACTTCGGCAAGGTGGTGAACCCAGAAGGCATTCGCACGATCGGCGAGTTTCCGAACCTGACGGCCGCGATGGAGCGCGCCGGCTGGAGCGAAACCCGCATCAAAAAGATCATGGGTGAAAACTGGGTGCGGGTGTTCGGCGAAGTCTGGAAGGTCTGATTCTTCATTCACCGAACCTGAACCCATAAAAACGGAGCCCCCACATGCAACCCCAACTGCCTATCGACGTCGATCCGAACACCGGCGTCTGGACCACCGATGCGCTGCCGATGCTGTACGTGCCGCGTCATTTCTTCACGAACAATCACACGGCCGTCGAGGAAGCACTCGGCCGCGACGCGTATGCCGAGATTCTCTATAAGGCCGGCTACAAGTCCGCCTATTTCTGGTGCGACAAGGAAGCAAAACAGCACGGTATTGCCGGCATGGCCGTATTCGAACATTACCTGAACCGCCTGTCGCAACGCGGCTGGGGACTCTTCACGATCACGGAAGCCGATCCGTCCAGCTCGCGGGCCCGCATCGAATTGCACCACTCGTCGTTCGTGCTCGCGCAACCGGGCAAGGAAGGCAAGCTTTGCTACATGTTCGCGGGCTGGTTCGCGGGCGCGATGGACTGGGTGAACGATACCGCGCCGGCTGGACAGCGCAAGGGTCCGCCGTCCCATTCGCAGGAAGCGCGCTGCGCGGCCGAAGGCCACGATTACTGCGTGTTCGAAGTGTCGCCGCTCGCGTCGTAAGCGCAACGCGCGCCAGGCCGTACACAGCACTCTATTCCGAGGTCGATCTCGATGCGTTACCCGAACCTTTTCAAGCCTCTCACGCTGAACCAGCTGACCTTGCGCAACCGCATTGTCAGCACCGCGCACGCGGAGGTGTATGCGGAGCCGGGTGGTCTGCCCGGCGACCGTTATATCCGCTATTACGAAGAGAAGGCCAAGGGCGGCGTCGGCCTCGCCGTGTGCGGCGGCTCAAGCCCGGTGTCGATCGACAGCCCGCAAGGCTGGTGGAAATCGGTGAATCTCTCGACCGACAAGATCGTCGATCCGCTCGCGCGGCTGGCCGAAGCAATGCACCGGCATGGCGCGAAGATCATGATCCAGGCCACGCATATGGGCCGCCGGTCGGCCTTTCACGGTGAGCACTGGCCGCATCTGATGTCGCCCTCCGGCGTGCGCGAGCCGGTGCATCGCGGCAACGCGAAGATCATTGAAGTCGAAGAGATTCGCCGCATCATCTCGGACTTTGCCGCCGCCGCGAAGCGCGTGAAGGACGCGGGGATGGACGGCATCGAGATTTCGGCGGCCCACCAGCATCTGATCGATCAGTTCTGGAGTCCGCGCACGAATTTCCGCACCGACGAATGGGGCGGCTCGCTCGAGAACCGTCTGCGTTTCGGCACCGAAGTGTTGAAGGCCGTGCGCGAAGCGGTAGGCGCCGATTTCTGCGTCGGTCTGCGCATGTGCGGCGACGAGTTCCATGAAGACGGTCTCGATCACGAACAACTGAAAGAAATCGCTCAGGCGATGAGCGAAACCGGCCTGATCGATTACCTCGGTGTGATCGGTTCCGGCGCGGATACGCACAACACGCTGGCGAACTGCATGCCGCCGATGGCGCTGCCGCCCGAACCGTTCGTGCATCTCGCGGCGGGGATCAAGTCGGTCGTGAAGCTGCCGGTGATGCACGCGCAAAGTATTCGCGACGCGGGGCAGGCCGAGCGCCTGCTGGCGAGCGGCATGGTCGATCTGGTCGGCATGACGCGCGCGCAGATCGCCGATCCGCATATGGTCATCAAGATTCGCGATGGCCGCGAGGACGAAATCAAGCAATGCGTCGGCGCGAACTATTGCATCGACCGCCAGTACAACGGGCTCGATGTGCTGTGCGTGCAGAACGCGGCGACCTCGCGCGAAGAAACCATGCCGCACGTAATCGCGAAGACGCGCGGTCCGAAGCGCAAGGTGGTCGTGGTCGGCGCGGGTCCGGCCGGACTGGAAGCGGCGCGCGTGGCGAAATCGCGCGGTCACGACGTGGTGCTGTTCGAGAAGAACGACTACGTGGGCGGCCAGATCATGCTGGCCGCGAAAGCGCCTCAACGCGAGCAGATGGCAGGCATTGTGCGCTGGTTCGATATGGAGACGAAGCGCCTCGGCGTCGATCGCCGCCTCGGGGTTGCCGCCGACGAAAAAACCATCATGGCCGAGAAACCGGACATCGTCGTGCTGGCCACGGGCGGCTCGTCGTTCACGTCGCAAGTCGCGGCGTGGGGTGTCGAAGAGGGGCTCGCGGTCAGTTCATGGGACGTGCTGTCGGGCAAGGTCGAGCCGGGCAAGAACGTGCTGGTGTATGACGGCGTCAGCACGCACGCCGGTGCGGGCGTGGCGGATTTCATGTCGAGCCGCGGCTCGAACGTCGAGATCGTGACGCCTGACGTGAAGGTCGCCGATGACGTCGGCGGCACCACGTTCCCGATCTTCTACCGACGCCTCTACGCGCAAGGCGTGATTCATACGCCGAACTACTGGCTCGACAAGGTCTACGAGGAAGACGGCAAGAAGATCGCCGTGATCCGCAACGAGTACACCGAAGAGCAGGAAGAGCGCGCGGTCGATCAGGTGGTGATCGAGAACGGCAGCACGCCGAACGACCAGCTCTACTGGGCGCTCAAGCCCGAATCGGTGAATCGCGGCCAGGTGGACGTGCACAAGCTCTTCGCGTCCGAGCCGCAACCGTCGCTCAGCGAAGAACTCGGCAACGGCCGCTTCCTGCTGTTCCGCGTCGGCGACTGCATTTCCATGCACAACATTCACGGCGCGATCTACGACGCGCTGCGCCTTTGCAAGGATTTCTGACGATGAGCCCCGTGTTTGTCATCACCGTCCTGTTGTGGTTGTCGGTGGCGGGTCTGGCGTTCGCGCTCGTCAAGCGCGCCGCGTACTGGCGCGAAGGCCGCGCCACGGCGGCGGGCGCGTACGGCTGGACCAATCTGCTGGCCATTCCGAAGCGTTACTTCGTCGATCTGCATCATGTGGTGGCGCGCGACCCGTACATCGCGAAGACCCACGTGGCGACCGCGGGCGGTGCGATCCTGGCGATGGCGCTGGTGTTCGTCAACTATGGTCTCGCGATCTATTCGCCGTGGCTCGACAAGCTGATCTTTCTGGCGGCGCTGGTGATGCTGGTCGGCGCAGTGTTCGTCTGGCGCCGGCGGCATGGTGCGAAGGCCGTGCCGGCAAGACTCTCGCGCGGACCGTGGGATCATCTGCCGCTGCTGCTCGGGTCGTTCGCGCTTGGTCTGGCGTTGTTTATCGCGCTGCCGGCCGCGGCGATGTCGGGGGCGCTTGCGATTATCGTCGCGCTGCTGATCGCGGTGGGCGCGTTCACGATGACCTTCGGCGCAGCGCGCGGCGGCCCGATGAAGCATGCGCTCGCCGGTCTGCTGCACCTCGCGTTTCACCCGCGTCAGGAGCGCTTTGCCGAGCGTAACGACAACGACCTCGTGCCGCCGACCGCATTGAAAGTGCCGCTGCTCGACGCGAAGGAATACGGCGTGGGCAAGCCGGTCGAATTCCGCTGGAACCAGTTGCTGAGCTTCGACGCCTGCGTGCAGTGCGGCAAGTGCGAAGCGGCATGCCCCGCGTTTGCCGCCGGGCAGCCGCTCAATCCGAAGAAGCTGATTCAGGATCTGGTCACGGGCATGGTCGGCGGCACGGACGAAGCCTACGCGGGCAGTCCGACCCCCGGCATTCCAGTGGGCAAACACGGCGGTGCGCCGGGCAAGCCGCTCGTATCGAGCCTGATCGAAGCGGATACCCTGTGGTCGTGCACCACCTGCCGTGCCTGCGTGCAGGAATGCCCGATGTTGATCGAGCACGTCGACGCGATTGTGGATATGCGCCGCAACCAGACCTTGGTCGAAGGCAGCGTACCTGGCAAAGGCCCGATCACACTCGCGAATCTGCGCGAGACCGGGAGTTCGAACGGCTACGACATCGGTGCGCGTTACGACTGGGCCGTCGATCTGCAGGTACAGGTCGCGCAACCCGGGCGCCCGGTCGACGTGCTGCTGATCGCCGGCGAAGGTGCGTTCGACATGCGTTATCAGCGCACGTTGCGGGCCCTGGTCAAGGTGCTGAATCGGGCGGGAATCGACTACGCGGTGCTCGGCGGCGTCGAAACCGATACCGGCGACACGGCCCGGCGTCTGGGCGATGAAGCCACCTTCCAGCAACTCGCCACGAAACTGATCGGCACGCTCTCGCAGTACGCATTCCGCAAGATCGTCACCGCCGATCCGCACGTGCTGCACAGCCTGCGCAACGAATACCGCGCACTCGGCGGCTTCTACGAGGTGCAGCACCATACCGCGTTGATCGAAGAACTGGTGGCGAGCGGCAAGCTGTCGCCGAAGGCGGTTGCCGCGTTCGCGGACCGCAAGATCACGTATCACGACCCGTGCTATCTGGGCCGTTATAACGGCGAGACCGAAGCGCCGCGCCGGCTGCTGAAGAGCATCGGCATCAAGGTGGTCGAAATGGAACGCAACGGCTTGCGCGGGCGGTGCTGCGGAGGTGGCGGCGGTGCGCCGTTGACCGACATCCCCGGCAAGAAACGCATTCCGGACATCCGTATCGACGACGCCCGCACGGTAGGCGCCGAGATCGTTGCGGTGGGCTGCCCGAATTGCACGGCGATGCTCGAAGGCGTGGTCGGCCCCCGTCCGGAAGTGCTGGACGTCGCCGAACTGGTTGCGGCAGCGCTGGAGTAACGCCATGAACATGCTCAAACGAATCGACCCGCGCCGGCCGTTCACGATCACAGCCGACGGACTCAGGCGCATTACGCTCGGCATGACGGGCGTCGCCGGCGCGACGGAATTCGCGGTGCACGGCGCCTCGGGGCCGGCGCATCGCGAGCATGCGAAGCCGCGCCGTACGACGGCTGCGGCGCAGCGCGTGCTGCTGGTGGCCGCGCACGCGGATCGCGGCGCGCTGGACGATCACGCGCGCCAGGCTCTCGCCGCGGCCGCGTTGATCGCGAACCCAACGACCGAGGTCGTGCTGCTTGTATTCGGCGAATTCACGGGCGATGCCGCCGCGCTCGGCGCCGACAAGCTGATCGAATTGCCGATGTTCGATCGCCGCGTTTTTGCGCCGCTGGACGAATTGAACGCACTGGCCGCGTGCGTGGCGGCCTATGCGCCGGCGCACATTTTCCTGCCCGACAACGTCACCGGCGACGGCGATCTCGGCCGCCGTTATGCGGCAGCCGCGAACGCGAGCGTCGCGACGCACGTGGTTGAGATCGATGGCGCGCATGTCGCGGCTTATATCCAGACGAATACGGCGTTCGCCGTGCGGGCACTGCCCGAGGTCGTGCTGCTCGCACCGAACGCGGTCGATCCGAAGTTGCCGTTCGTCGGCGCGGGCGAGCGCGTGGTCTGGCGTTTCGATGGCGAAGCGGCCTCCTCGAAAGGCATCGTGCGCGATCTGGGCATCGAGGAGATGGACGCAGCCCAACTCGCGCTCGAGGAAGCGGATTTCATCGTCTCGGCAGGCAATGGGGTTAGCGATGTGCCGGCCTTCGAACGTCTGGCGGCTACGTTAGGCGCCGCGATTGGCGCAAGCCGCGTTGCCGTGGACGACGGCAAATTCAGCCGCGACAAGCAGATCGGCGCGACCGGCAAGACCGTCGAGGCGAGCGTCTATATCGCGTTCGGTATTTCCGGCGCGGTGCAGCATCTGCAGGGCATCAAGGATTGCCGGCATGTGATCGCCGTGAATCTCGACGCCAGTGCGCCGATCGCCAAACGCGCGAATCTGACCGTTATCGGCGACGCGGGAGAAGTCATCGCGGCGCTGAATGAAGCCGCGGCGGCTGCGCGTAGCGCACGCGGCACCGGTGCGGCGATATTGAATTCAACGGCTGTTGCGGAAGGAGCACTGGCATGAAGATCGCCGTACTGGTTTCGGTGGGGCGGCACCCGGTCAGCGGCACTGCGCGTTACAGCCGTAACGACGCCGCCGCGCTGACAATGGCGCTTTCGCTCGCCAGAACACACGGCGCGACGCTCGACGTACTGCATGCGGGCGATGCGTCCAATCCGGCGTTGAAGGAATACCTCGCGCTGGGCGCCCATGCGGTCGAAGTGCTCGAAGTGCCTGCTTCTGCCGGACTGCCAGGCGATGCGGCAGCGCCGCTCGCCGCGCGGCTGCGCGGTTACGACCTGGTGTTGACCGGCACTCGTGCCGAAGGCGCATTCGACAGCGGCATGCTGCCGTATCGCGTCGCCAGTGCGCTGGAGATGCCCCTGGTAGGTGCCGCCGTCGATCTGACACTGCGCGACGGCTGTGCGGAAGTCCGGCAATTCATGCCGAAAGGCCTGCGCCGGCGCGTTGAAGTGCGGCTGCCGGCTGTGATCGCGGTGCACCCGATGGCCAACGCGGCGCCGACCTACGCCTATGCGAGGTTGCGCGAAGGCACCATCCGTCCGGTCGTGGAGAAAACACCGGCAAGCCCGGACACTGCCAATGCCGACACTCTCGCCTGGACGACCCGTCCCGCGACCGCCAAACCGGTGCGCCTCGCCGCCGCCGAGAAGCGCTCGGGCCATGCCCGCATGCTCTCGGCGACGACCACGGAGAGCCGTGGCGGCAGCGTCGTAATTGAAGGGAGTTGCGTCGAAAAAGCACAAGTGATCCTTGCGTATTTGCGCGAGCATCAACTCGTGGATTACTGATTTCCGGTTCGGGCGAGCATGCGACCAGGAGGGCCTGGCGCGGCGCCAGACGTGACATGCAACGGAGCACACAATGAAAGTTTCGGCAGACGTTCGCGCAATGATCGAACGCCGCAAGAGGAATCACACGCTGGAAGCGCCGTTCTATACGGGCGAGGAAATTTTCGCGCTCGACATGGAGGCGATTTTCCGCAAGCACTGGATCCAGGTCGCGGTGGAACCGGACGTACCGGAACCGGGCGACTACATCACAGTGGAAATCGGCAGCGACTCGATTCTGATCGTGCGCGACGACGACATGCAGGTGCGGGCGTTCCATAACGTCTGCCGCCATCGCGGCGCACGTCTGTGCAATACGGATAAAGGCTCGCTCGGCAATATCGTCTGCCCGTATCACAGCTGGACCTACAACCTGAACGGCGATCTGATGTTCGCCGAGCATATGGGCGATCAGTTCGATCGTTGCAAGCACAGCCTGAAAGCGGTGCATGTCGAGAACCTGGCCGGGCTCATCTTCATTTGTCTCGCGGACGAGCCGCCCGCCGACTTCGCCGTAATGCGCGCCGCAATGGAACCGTACCTGTTGCCGCACGATCTGGCCGGCTGCAAGGTCGCGGCGTCGATCGACATTATCGAAGAGGGCAACTGGAAGCTCACGATGGAGAACAACCGCGAGTGCTATCACTGCGTCGCGAATCATCCGGAGCTGACGATTTCGCTTTACGAATACGGTTTCGGCTATCAACGCACGCCCGCCAATGAAGAAGGCATGGCCGCATTCGAAGCAACCGTGGCGCGCCGTACCGCGCAGTGGGAGGCGATGAAGCTGCCGTCGGCGGAGATCGACCGGCTGGCGGATCTGGTGACGGGTTTCCGTACGCAACGCCTGCCGCTCGATCGCGACGGCGAGTCGCAGACGATGGACGCGAAGGTGGCGTCGAAGAAACTGCTCGGCGGTTTTGAGCAGGCCGATCTCGGCGGTCTCTCGTTCTGGACGCAGCCGAATTCGTGGCATCACTTCATGAGCGATCATATCGTCAGCTTCTCGGTCATTCCGTTGTCGGCGGGTAAAACGCTGGTGCGTACCAAGTGGCTCGTCCACAAGGATGCGCGCGAAGGCATTGATTACGACGTGAACAATCTGACGGCCGTGTGGCGCGCCACCAATGACCAGGACCGTGCGCTCGTGGAGTACTCGCAACGCGGTGCGACCAGCAGCGCGTACGAACCGGGCCCGTATTCGCCTTTCACCGAAGGCCTCGTCGAGAAATTCTGCGAGTGGTATATCGGCCGCATTGCGGAGTACAGCAATGCACCCCAAACCCATGATGCCGGCGAAGCGCCGGTTTCGCACGGCGAAAAAGTCGTGTCTTTCATGCGCTGAGCGCGATACCGCAACCAGGAGCGGGAGAAAACAATGATGCGCGATCAGGCGACGCTTCAGCTCAGTCCCGAGCTGGTTGCGAATCGTGAGCTTGCAGGCAGCGGGACGTCAAGCCGCGTGACGCAGCCGCGGTTCTGGGAGACCTTGCCGGCGCGTTGGAACAGCGATACCGACGACACGCTGGTGTGTTGCCTCGTCCGCCAGGAAACGCACGACGTCAAGAGCTTTTTCTTTCGTGCACCGTCCGAACGCGCGTTCGTGTTCGAACCGGGGCAGTTCATTACGCTGGAACTCGAGATCGACGGCGAGGCGGTGAATCGCTGCTATACGATTTCGTCGCCGCCCACCCGTCCGCACACTATTTCCATCACCGTGAAGCGGGTGCCGGGCGGCAAGGTGTCGAACTGGCTGCACGACAATCTGCACGCGGGCATGCAGGTTCGCGTGCTGGGGCCGTCCGGCGAGTTCACCTGTGCCCGGCATCCGGCGCGTAAGTTTCTGTTTCTGTCGGCAGGATCGGGCGTGACGCCGCTTATGTCGATGAGCCGCGCGCATCATGAACTCGGCGAAGATAGCGACATCGTGTTCGTGCACAGCGCCCGGACCCCGGACGACATCATCTTCGCGCGCGAGCTCGATCTGATTGCATCGAATCAGGCGAACTTCCGCACCGCGTTTGTCTGTGAACGGCTTGGCGCGAGGACCAATTGGCCAGGCATCACCGGCTTTCTGAGCTTGCCCTTGCTTAAACTCATTGCGCCGGATTTTCTGGAACGCGAGATTTTCACCTGTGGTCCCGCGCCTTATATGCAGGCCGTCCGGAACCTGCTCGCCGAAGGCGGTTTCGACCGCAGCCATTATCACGAGGAAAGCTTCTCGTTCGAGACGATCAGCGAGGTGGCCGCGCAACTGACAACCGCGCATGTCGCGGATGCTTTACAGGCACCGACAGTCGCCGCTGAGCGTTTTACCGAAACACGTGAACAGGCGGCCGGATTCACGCCGGCAGAAATACCGCTCGAGACGGAAACGAAATTCAAGGTGAGCTTCGTCAAAAGCAACCGCGAGATCGAATGCGGCAGCGGGCAGCATGTACTGGATGCGGCAAAAAAGGCGGGCGTGCGGCTCGCAGCTTCGTGCACGCAAGGCATGTGCGGCACCTGCAAGGTCAAGCTGGTGTCGGGCGAAGTCGCCATGAAACACGCGGGCGGCATTCGTCAGCGCGAAATCGATCAGGGCATGGTGCTGCTGTGTTGCAGCAAACCACTGAGCGATCTGGTTGTCGATAAGTAAGACGAGAGCAGGCCTCGGGCCCCCGCCCAAGGTCGCCTGCGGACAACTGGATGTCGGAAAACGACGCTACCCGGCAATTCTGGCTGGCGATTCTAAATGCTCAATGGGTACAGGTTGTTTGGACGGCAAACGGGAGAAGGGCGATGAGACTGGTCAGAAAGATATTGATGTTGAGCGTGTTGAGCGCGGCGCTGGCGGCAAGCAGCGTAAGCGTGTCGGCCGATACCAAGCCGACCATCAAGATCGGTTACGTGGAGGGTTGGGACGACAGCGTCGCAACCTCGAACGTGGCCGCGCGCGTGATCGAAAAGCGCCTTGGCTATCAGGTGCAGCTCGTGCCGGTCGCGGCCGGTGTGATGTGGCAAGGCGTGGCGCGCGGCGACCTCGACGCGACGCTGTCCGCATGGTTGCCGGTCACGCATGGCGCGTACTGGAACAACTTCAAGGATAAGGTCGTCGACCTCGGCGCCAACTTCAACGATGCGAAGATCGGCCTGATCGTGCCGGAGAACGCCGACGTGAAGAGCGTTGGGGATCTCGAAGCGAAGAAGGCGGAATTCGGCTCGCGTATCGTCGGCATCGATGCCGGCGCGGGCGTGATGCAGAAAACCAGCGAAGCCATCAAGGCTTATGGGCTCGACTATCAATTGATGCCGAGTTCCGGCAGTGCGATGACCGCGGAGCTGGCTCGTTCGGAGGCGGCGAGCAAGCCGATCATCGTAACGGGTTGGAAGCCGCACTGGATGTTCGCGAAGTACAAGCTCAAATTCCTCGACGATCCGAAGAAGGTGTTCGGCGAGGCGGAGCATGTGGATAGCGTCGTCAATCCTCAACTGGAGACGAAGGCGCCTACGGTTGTCGCGTTCCTCAAGAAGTTTCAATGGAAACCGGGCGAGATCGACAGCGTGATGCTTGCCGCGCAAAACGGCGAGAAACCGACAGCCGCCGCCGATGCCTGGATCAGCGCGCATGGGGATCGGGTGGATAGCTGGCTGAAGTGATCTCGTGATTTGCATGAAAGAGACGCCGCTCACATCGAGCGGCGTTTTTTTTCG
This sequence comes from Paraburkholderia sp. BGA-UO-ETr-F12, assembly GCF_059567945.1. Classification (NCBI taxonomy): domain Bacteria; kingdom Pseudomonadati; phylum Pseudomonadota; class Betaproteobacteria; order Burkholderiales; family Burkholderiaceae; genus Paraburkholderia; species Paraburkholderia sp. BGA-UO-ETr-F12. Next base: position 81,053 of record NZ_JCAQOZ010000046.1, read on the forward strand.
TCAAGGAACGCCGCTCTTTCAGCGGCGTTTTGTTTGGCGGCTATTGCAGCACCACGGTCCGATCGCCGTTGATGAATACCCGTCGCTCGATAAATGCCTTCACGGCGCGTGCAAGCGTGATGCATTCGACGTCGCGTCCTGTCGCAAGCAGGCGCTCCGGGCTGTATGAGTGATCGACGCGCTCCACGACCTGTTCGATGATCGGACCTTCGTCGAGATCGTCGGTCACGAAGTGCGCGGTTGCGCCGATCAGCTTCACGCCGCGCGCATGCGCCTGGTGATAGGGCTTCGCGCCTTTGAAGCCGGGTAGAAACGAGTGATGGATGTTGATCGCGCGGGCCGCCAGCGCGCGACTCGTCTCGCCGGAAAGGATCTGCATGTAGCGGGCAAGGATCATCAATTCGGCGCCTGAGGTGTCGAACAGATCGAGCAGACGCGCCTCCTGCTGCGGTTTGGTATCGGCGCTGATCGGCAAATGATGGAACGGCAGGCCGTGCTGTTGCGCGAGCGGTTCCAGATCGCGATGGTTCGAGCCGATACCGACAATATCCATCTTCAACTCGCCCATTCGCCAGCGGAACAGCAGGTCGGCGAGACAGTGTTCGAGCTTCGACACCATGATCAGCACCTTCGGCCGCGTGCCGACGTCATGCATCGCCCAGGTCATCCGGAAACGTTCGGCGATCGCTGCGAATTCGCGCTTGAGTGTCGCGATGTGCAGGGTCTCGTTGGGATCGACGCCATGAAACACGCAGCGTACGAAGAAGCGCTCGCTGAGGTCGTCGTCGAAAACGGTCAATTCGTCGATATAGCAATGATGCCGGTCGAGAAAGCCGACGACGGCGGCAACCTGGCCCGCCGCACTCGGACAGGCGACCGTGAGAACCAGTTGATCGGGACGGGAATCGACGGACATGCGCACTCCACTTGGGGCTATGGGGCACACCGCGGGGCGCGGCATGCATCATCGCAGTAGAGCAAATCGGCGGCGTACGGGGATAGAAGCTAAACGCCGTCGCGCTGGAATGGGAGCGTCAGAGGCGGGCGGGGCGGCGGAGGCCCGGAGCGCCCCGGGCACAGATCAATTTCAGGCGTGAGCAGGCGCCGCGTGCAACTCCAGACCAAGAGCGCGGATCACCTTGATGATCGTCGCGAAGCTGGGGTTGCCATCTTCGGAGAGTGCCTTGTACAAGCCCTCGCGCGAGATCCCGGTATCGCGGGCGAGTTGCGCCATGCCGCGCGCACGCGCGATCACGCCCAACGCATGCGCGAGGAATGCAGGATCGTCGCCGCCTTCGACCAGACAGGCCTCGAAATACTCTGCCATGTCCGCTTCGGTCTTCAGGTGTTCGGCCGAATCCCATGGCCGGGTTTTGATTTTTCCCATTGTTCACTCCGATTCAAGGTTCGCCAGCATCTTGTGTGCGGCTTTGATATCTGCGGGTTGAGTCGACTTGTCACCACCACACAGCAGGATCACCAGCACTGCGCCGCGCTGCACGTAGTAGACGCGATAGCCGGGACCGTGATCGATCCGCAGTTCGATAATTGGCGCACCGGCGGAGTTCGTGTCGCCGGGGTTGCCCATCGCCAGACGGTCGATGCGGGCCTGAATGCGGCGCCTCGCGATCCGGTCTTTCAAGCCGTCGAACCAGGCGTCAAATGTCTCGGTGGTGCGGATTTTCAACATTCAGAAAGTGTAATCCATGGACTACACATGTGTCAACCGCAGTTCACACTTCGCTTCCGGCTCTCCGATGCTCGGCCCTCATTCTGCGTCGAGCCCGCACTCACCGATTAACCATTGGCGGAATGCGCTGACCGCCGGTGTCGCCGCGCGCTGTGTGACGAGCAGATAGCCGCGCTCCGTGACCACGGGTGTGTCGAACGGTTCGACGAGTTGGCCGGTGGCGAGCAGTTCGTCGATCAGCGGCGCCCAGCCGAGCGCGACGCCCTGGCCCATGATCGCTGCATGGGCGACCAGCGTAAAGCTGTTGAAGGTGATGCCGCGATGCGCGGCGGGCGCATCCAGGCCGTGTGCCGTAAACCAGTCGGCCCACGACAGCCAGCGCGCCGGCTGGGTGGGTTCGAGATGCAGCAGCGGCAAGCTCGTCAGATCGGACGGCGTACGCAACTGCGGATGCGCCGCCAGAAATGCCGGACTGCACACCGGCGTGACACGTTCCGGAAATAGCTTGAGCGCGCCTCGCGCGGTCCAGTCGGCATCCTCGTCGCCGAACGCAATCACAACGTCCGCCTGATCGTGCGAGGGATCGAATACGGTTTGCGACGTGATGATCTTGACGTCGACGTCCGGCATCAACGCCTTGAATTGCGACAGGCGCGGCATCAGCCAATAGGTGGCGAAGCCGAAATCGGTGGAGAGCGTGAGGGTTTGCGGCGTGCGCCGTGCGCGAATCTCGGCGGTGGCCACGCGGATGGTGTCGAGCGCGTTGCGCACTGCTTCGAAGAGGCATACGCCGTCTTGCGTCAGCGTGACGCCACGATGGCCGCGTTCGAAAAGCGGTGCGCCTACGGCTTCTTCGAGTTGCACCACACGCTGACTGACCGCCGGCTGCGTCGAGCCCAGTTCACGCGCGGCCGCCGTGAAACTCGCAAGCCGCGCGGCGGATTCGAACATTGTCAATGCCTGCATTGGCGGCAAACGATCCTGCCTCGACATAAGGCCCCCTTATAGGCACATAACGATTTGCCGTCTTCACAGCTTCGAATTGGACGGCAATAGTGGTGTTCATGCGGGGCCGGCGTGCCGGCTATTCCGCTTGCAACGACACCTGCATCCGCATTTGCGATTCTATTCGAGGCGCGCCCCAATGCTTGAAACGAAACAGAATATCCTCATTCTGATGGCCGATCAGATGACGCCGTTTGCGCTGGCCGCATACGGACATCGTCTGACGAAGACCCCCAATCTCGATCGCCTCGCCAAACAGGGCGTGGTCTTCGACTCGGCGTATTGCGCCAGTCCTCTATGTGCACCGTCGCGCTTTTCTTTTCTGTCCGGCAAGCTGCCGTCCGCGATCGGCGCCTATGACAATGCAGCGGAATTTCCGTCGCAAACGCTGACATTCGCGCACTATCTTCGCGCTGTTGGGTATCGCACGATCCTGTCCGGCAAAATGCATTTCTGCGGCGCCGATCAGCTGCATGGTTTCGAAGAACGGCTCACCACCGACATCTATCCCGCCGATTTCGGCTGGACGCCGAACTGGGACGATTTCGAAACACGGCCTACGTGGTATCACAACATGAGTTCGGTGATCGACGCCGGCCCTTGCGTGCGTACCAATCAGTTGGATTTCGACGATGAAGTCACGTTCACCACGCGCCAGAAGCTTTTCGATATCGCGCGTGAGCGGCATGCAGGCAAAGACGAACGGCCGTTCTGCCTCGTCGCTTCGCTGACGCATCCGCACGACCCTTACGCGATTCCTCAGAAATACTGGGACCTGTACGCCGATGAAGACATCGCATTGCCCACGCATCGCGATTCGCTCGATGAAGCCGATCCGCATTCGAAGCGTTTGCGGCATGTATGCGAAACCGACCGCACGCCACCGACCGAGCAGCAGATCCGTGATGCACGGCGTGCTTACTACGGCGCGATTTCCTACGTCGACGACCAGTTCGGTGCGATTCTCGAAGCGCTCGAACAGGCGGGGCTTGCCGAAAATACCATCATCGTGGTGACGTCGGATCACGGCGAGATGCTTGGCGAGCGCGGACTCTGGTACAAGATGACTTTCTTCGAAGGCGGCTGCCGGGTCCCGCTGATCGTGCATGCGCCGCAGCAGTTCGACGCGCATCGGGTACGCGAGTCGGTCTCGCATCTCGATCTGTTGCCCACGCTGGTGGAACTGGCGCGCGGCGGACAACCGGCGCGCTGGCCGGATTCGCTCGACGGTCAAAGTCTCGTCCCGCATCTGCGCGGTACCCAAGGCACCCATGATGGGCACGACGAAGCGATTGGCGAATACCTGGCCGAAGGCGCTATTGCACCGATTGTGATGCTGCGGCGCGGGCGCTTCAAGTTCATTCATACACCGGCCGATCCTGATCAGCTCTATGACGTGGCAGCGGATCCGCTCGAACGTGAGAATCTCGCGACGCACGCCGCCTACGCCACCCAGGTGGCGGCATTGCGCGAGGAAGTCGCGCGGCGCTGGGATCTTGCCGCGCTGCACAACGAAGTACTCCGAAGCCAGCGCCGCCGCCGGTTCCATTTCGAAGCCACGACGCAAGGCACCGTCGCATCATGGGACTGGCAGCCGCATGTCGATGCGAGCCAGCGCTATATGCGCAATCACATCGATCTCGACACGCTCGAAGCAATGGCACGTTTTCCCGCTGTGACGCGTTGATTCTCCACTTACGGTTCAAGCCACTTATCCTCCCAACACCCTCTCAGCTATAGGAAGCCGACATGATGAAAAAGCTCTTCAAACAGGCTGTATCCGGCGTTGCGCTGCTATGCGCGGCGGCCACCTTCGCCGTGGCGGCCGAGCCGCAATCCTGTACGCAGGTGAACATGGCGGGGCCTGGCTGGACCGACATCGACGCCACCAATGCGATGACCGGCGTGTTGCTGAAGGCGCTCGGCTACCATCAGAACGTGGCGAACCTGTCGGTGCCGATCACCTACCAGGGCCTCAAGAAAGGGCAGATCGACGTGTTTCTCGGCAACTGGATGCCGGCTCAGGCACCGCTCGTCAAGCCGTTCGAAGATGACAAGTCGATCGAAGTCGTGCATCCGAACCTGAGCAATGCGAAGTTCACCCTCGCCGTGCCCGACTACGTCGCCGCCGCAGGGGTGCATTCGTTCGCGGACCTCGCGAAGAACGCCGACAAGTTCGATAGCAAGATCTATGGCATCGAACCGGGCGCGCCGGCCAATCAGAACATCAAGAAGATGGTCGACGACAAGGCGTACGGGCTCGGCAACTGGAAGCTGGTCGAATCGAGTGAGACCGGCATGCTCACGCAGGTCGAGCGCGCCGTGCGGGACAAGAAATGGATCGTGTTCCTTGCATGGGAGCCGCATCTGATGAATACGAAATTCAAGCTGACGTACCTGGACGGCGGCGACAAGTACTTCGGGCCGAACTACGGCGGCGCCACGGTCAATACCGTTGCGCGTAACGGCTACGCCGAGCAGTGTCCGAATGTGGGCCGCCTGTTCAGGCAGCTCACGTTCAATGTCGATCTGGAGAACGGCGTGATCACCGAGGTGCTGGAAAAGAAGACCGGTGTCGATGCGGCCGCCACCGAGGCGCTCAAGCGCCACCCGGAATTGCTGAAGTCGTGGCTCGACGGCGTGAACACAGTCAACGGCGCCAACGGCCTGCAAGCCGTGCAAGCCGCACTGGGCGTGAAATAAGCGTGGCGTTTCACACATCGAGGTCGCTACTCGACAGATTCATGTCGCATCAGGTCGAATCTTCATAAATCTGGACTCGTATTCTTTAGCCGTCGATGCAAACATGACAAATCGTTACATGCATCGCCGATAGCTTCAATTCGTTTCAACCAGTCTCAGCCGATTTCGAACTGCCCGTCATGCGAGAAGCGCGGTGCGTTGCAAGACAACGCGCAGCGGAGATCGCTTTATCCAACGAAATACGCAGGCAAAGAGCAGGGGAGAATTAGATGAAGAAGAGAAATGCCGTTAGTCTTTCGGGACTTGCTCTCGCGGCAAGCGCGGTATGTGCACCAACGGTGGCCCATGCGCAAAGCAGTGTCACGCTGTACGGGATTCTGGATGCCGGCATCACCTACGTGAACAATGCCGGGGGCGCACACCAGTTCAAATTCGACGACGGTATTTCCTACGGCAACCGGATCGGCTTTAAAGGCGTAGAAGATCTGGGCGGCGGTTTGCAGGCGGTCTTCGTACTCGAATCGGGTTTTCACCTGGGCAATGGCCAACTGGGATTCGGCGGTGCTGAATTCGGACGCCAGGCTTACGTGGGTATCAAGAACGGCTGGGGTACTTTCTCGTTCGGCAATCAGCTCGATATGACGGAAGAGTTCGTCTACCTGTACAACATTTCGGCATGGGCGAGCGGTTACGCGATCCACCAGGGCGACTTCGACCGGATGAACGGCGATCGTCTGCCGAATTCAGTGAAGTTCCTGTCGAACGATTTCTCCGGCTTCACCTTTGGCGGCATGTACTCGTTCGGCAACACCGCCGGCGACTTCCATCAGAAGAGCGCATGGAGCGTCGGCGCGCACTATGACCACGGCCCGTTCAACATGGGCCTCGCGTATACGCAGTTGAACAATCCGTACGGCATCTATGCTTTCGACCCGTACGCGATGATCGGCACGCGGACCTTCCTCGGCCAACCGACCGTGTCCGTCGATCCGGCCACGGGCGCGGTGACCGATCTGTATAGCGCGTCGGCATTTCCGGTGGATAAGCAGGGTGCGTTCGCGGTCGGCGCCGCCTATACGATCGGCAACCTGATGCTCACGGGCGACTTCACGTATACGACGATCAAGGGCTTCGGACAGACCTCGCATATGCAGGTGTACGAAGCGGGCGCGTCGTATAACTTCACGCCGGCGTTGTCGCTTTACGGCGGCTATCAGCACACGAGTTTCGAAGGCAATCACTGGAACCAGGGCTCGCTCGGCTTGCATTACCTGCTTTCCAAACGTACCGATGTCTACGTTTCCGGCGACTACCTGCGCGCCTCGAATGGCGTGAACGCGGTGATCGGCTACAGCTTCGCACCGTCGACGTCGAATACGCAGTCTGACGTGCGGATCGGCATGCGGCATTCGTTCTAAGGGTTTTCAGCGAATTGACGCGGGCGGCTTCCTGGATAGCGGGAGCCGCCCGCTGTCGTTTCGGCGGCCATCGAGGCTCGGCCATCGAGGCGGCCGCCGTTATGCATCCGCGTTTTCCTTACTCCAGAAATCCGGCCGCGCGCCGATATGCAGCCGACCGCCGCGAATCGATCGCGTCTTGTCTGGCGCAAAGCCCGCGCGATGCGCTCAACGTGTTCCAGTTCTCGCACGCGGCAACGCACTGAGCGTGCCCGCCGAGCTGCGCCCTTCTCGGTACTGACACGCATTGCGCCCGCTCGTGAACATGTGCGAGATTGCCGTCCAGATTCCGGCAAAGAATCGCGTTGCGGACCGGTTGCCGCAGCCTTACCCGAAAGTGCCGGGATGCCAACGCCGACGGCGCGGATAACGCAAAGCGAGGAATCCTATGTCCCAGCAGAAAGCAGCCGAAATTGCCGCGCGGCTCGACCGTTTGCCGCCATCGCGCACCATCTGGACGATGGTGATCCTGATCTCGCTTGGCGGCGTGTTCGAGTTCTACGACCTGTTCTTTACGGGTTACGTTGCGCCGGGTATGAACGAGTCCGGGCTTTTCAAGCCTGAATCGCTGGGCTTTCTCGCGTCGCTTCAACCGCTGGCCGTGTCCGGCTTTGGCACCTTCGTGTTCGCGACGTTTGCCGGTCTGTGGGTGGGCACGCTGGTATTCGGTTATGTCGCCGACCGCTTTGGCCGCCGTCTGGTCTTCACGTGGTCGCTGATCTGGTACATGGTGTGCACGATCATCATGGCCTTCCAGTCGTCCGGGCTGGGCCTCGATATCTGGCGCTTCATTGCCGGAATAGGGATCGGGGTCGAACTGGTGACTATCGATACTTACATTTCCGAACTGATTTCAAGCGGCCAGCGTGGACGCGCTTACGCGGTCAATCAGTTCATCACGTTCTCCGTTGTGCCGGTGGTGGCGTTCCTTGCCTTCGTCTTGAAAGGCACCCGGCCGCTAGGGCTCGACTATTGGCGCGTCGTCATCCTGATTGGCTCGGTAGGTGCAATCGTGGTCTGGATCCTGCGGCGCCACATTCCTGAAAGCCCACGCTGGCTGGCGCGGCATGGCAAGGTCGACGAAGCGGAGCGCATTGTCACGGATATCGAGCGCCGCGTGGTCGCGGAGAAAGGCATTCCACTCGCCGCACCGCAGGCCGTCATGCCGGAGAGTCAGGCGGCGGGCACGTTGCGAGAAATTTTTACGTCCCAGTATCGCCGCCGCACGATCATCCTGTCGATTTTCAACATGGCTCAGGTGATCGGCTTCTACGGCTTCGCGGCCTGGGTGCCGACGCTGCTGATTCACCGCGGCATTCATGTGACTGCCAGCCTCGGCTACGCCTTCGTCATTGCCATTGCCAACCCCTTTGGCCCACTGCTCGGCACCTGGTTTGCAGACCGGGTGGAACGCAAGGTTCAGATCATTGGCGGTCTTGTCGTCATGGGCGTGGTGATTGCGGTGTTCTCGCAAGCTTCCGAGCCCTGGCTGCTGATTGCGCTCGGCGTTCTGTTCACGCTGTCGTCGAACATCATGTCCTACGCGTATCACGGCTACCAGGCCGAGCTATACCCGACTCGGGTGCGCGCGCGCGCCATCGGGTTCGTCTACTCGTGGAGTCGGATTTCCGCGGCTTTCGCCGGTCTTGCGATCGGGGTTTTGCTGCACGGCTACGGCGTACCCGGCGTCGCGGTCTTTATCGGTATCTCGATGATCGTCGCGATCTGCATGATTCTGCTTGGACCGCCTACTCGCGGGCTGGCTTTGGAGGCGATCAGTCACTGAGTTTCGGGCACCTTTCTTTGGGAACGGCATCGCCTGCGCCGGCGCGCGGCGTAGGCGTTGGCCGGCCGCGATCGGCTCCCGGCCACGCCGGGTCGATCCTCTTGCGCGGCTTAATGTGTCCGCAAGGGTTTGTCTCTAGACATATCCGCACCGTCCATGTCGATAAACAGAGCGGGTAGCCGTGTTCAGGCAACGGCTCGCCGATCCCCGGGTCGCAGCAGCACGGCCGTAACGAGACCTGGGGCGAACCCTCGATAGCGTTGTGGAGCGTGCATGCACCGATTCAGTTTCACGCAAAAGCTCTGGCTGCCTCTGATCGTCAGTCTGATGGCACTCCTCGTGGTGTCCGTGTCGGCGGCATGGTTGTCCCGTCAGACCCGCATTGAAGAGCGTAAGAACGATCTGGTCAATGTCGCCCATGTAGGGCTCAGCATCGTGAAGGAATACGCGACACTTGCGCAGAACGGCGCGCTCACCGAGGCGGATGCCCGCAAACAGGCACTCGAGCGGCTGCGCAATATCCGCTATGGCGAAGACGGTTATTTTCTCGTGATCGATTCCAAACCGCGCATGGTCATGCATGCGATGAAACCCGCATTGAATGGAAAAGACCTCGCGGGAACCGCCGATGCCGATGGCCGCCATCATTACGTGACGTTCGCTTCGGTCGCGCAGGCGCCCAACGGTGGTTTCGTCGATTACGTGTTTCCCCATCCACACGATCCGGCCAATGCAGCGGTCGACAAGATCGGCTACGTCGTGCGATATGCGCCGTGGGACTGGATTATCGCTACCGGCGCTTATGTGGACGATATCGACGCGGCGTTCAAAGAGTCGCTCTATCTCGTGGGCGGCATATTTGCCGGACTCGCGGTACTGCTGTCGACGCTGGTCTCGTTCACTAACCGCAGCATTCAACGCACGATCGGCGGAGACCCGGCCTATGCAGCCCAGGTGGCCGCCGAGATCACGCTGGGTAACCTCGCCATCGACATCGATACCCGCCGGACCGACGATTCCAGTCTGTTGCATGTGATGCAGAGTATGCGCGACGGGCTCGCCGACACGATTGGACAGATCAAGGACGCCGCCAGCAAGGTGGCGATGGGCGCGGGCGAGATTGCCGCGGGCAACGCCGACCTGTCCGCGCGTACCGAGAATCAGGCCGCCTCGCTCGAGCAAACCGCTGCCAGCATGGAGCAAATGACCGCGATGGTCAGACAGACGGCCGAGAACGCTCAAACGGCAAGTGAAATGACGGCGAATGCGGAGGAAGTCGTCAATCGCGGTGGCGAGATGGCAACGGCAGCGGCGTCGACCATGCAGGAGGTGTCGAGCGAATCGCACAGGATGGTGGAGATCATTTCAGTAATCGAAGGCATTGCGTTTCAGACCAATATCCTCGCGCTCAATGCCGCGGTGGAAGCGGCGCGAGCTGGAGACGAGGGACGCGGTTTCGCTGTCGTGGCCGGCGAAGTGCGTACGCTGGCGCAGCGCAGTGCGAGTGCGGCAAAAGAAATTCGGGTTCTGATCAATCGCGCGGTGGGAAAGGTGCAGAGCGGCGTTGAACTCGTCGATAAAACCGGGCAGACAATCGAGGCTGCGCGCGATGCGATCGCGAGAGTGTCCGGGGTCGTACACGAGATCACGGCGGCCGCCAAGGAGCAAAGCGCCGGCATCAATCAGGTCAACATTGCCGTTACGCAGATGGATAGCATGACGCAGCAAAACGCCGCGCTGGTCGAACAGGCGGCAGCAGCGGCGCAGTCGTTGACGGAGCTGGCGCAACTGCTGCATGTCTCGACAGACAAATTTCATCTGCGGGAAGCGCTTGGTGGGTTAAGTCGGCCGGAGATGAAGGTTCGGACGGAAAACAGGGCGTCGCGCGGGCTGTCGGCAGTGTCATGATTGCGGCGGCACGGCACAGGACGTGCTTCGCGTGTTGGTAAACCACGCCAGCGTGAGTCCTGTGTCCTGGGCTGCACTGTGGCCGGCGCCTTCTCGGTAGAGAAGGGCTGCATGACAAACGCTCACGAGTCCGTGCCCGCAGCGCGTCGGCGTTTGTAAATGATGCGCGCAGCGATGTAAGGTTTTCCGCCGAGGTTCATCGTGCATCGTCGAGCAAGACGATGCTTGCGGGCACACAGCTTCGCAAGCAGGGAGTCATATGCGATACGAGCGGCAGATAGAACGGGGATACTACGAAGCGTTCACGCTGGCGCCACGCGACTGGGTGCCGAACAACAGCAAACTCGCCGTAGCGATCTATCGAACGGCGATACCGGGTGCAGGCGGCGATCTGGCCGCCGAATTCGAGGCGCTTTTCGAGCATAACCAATGGCCGCCGCAATGGCGCGACGGTATTTTCGACTACCATCATTTTCATTCGACCGCGCACGAAGTGCTGGGCGTCGCGTCGGGTTCAGCCGATGTCATCATTGGCGGCCCGGGCGGAAGCGTGGCCACCCTGCATCCGGGCGATGCGCTGCTGCTGCCTGCCGGCACCGGACATTGCCTGCAGGCGTTCAACGGCAATCTGCGCGTGGTGGGCGCGTACCCGGCGGGGCAACAATGGGACATCAGGCGCGACAAGCTGACCCCGGAAGAACTCGCCGCAATGGAGTCGCTGCCGTTTCCCCCCAGCGATCCGGTGCTGGGTGAGCGTGGTCCCGTTATCGAGCAATGGCTCGGCATGGCTTAAGCCCGCAAGTCTTGCGCCAGTCTCCCCGGAAGGAGCGCGACATGCCGGAGATCGCGCGGCAGGAAAGGATTTCGCGCGATGGCAACGGACAGACGCTGACCACTCAGCGCGCCACGCCACGCAAACGCTGATACCAGTTCATCAACGGCGTTGCGGAGATACCGTGCACGACCACGGAAGCGGTCACCACCGCCAGTGCGAGTGGCACGAGCGGCAGCACGTCGGCGCGCGGGCCATGTTCGAGTGCGTACGCGAGATAGTAAAACGAGCCGATCCCGCGAATCCCGAACCAGCTCATCAAGCGCCGCTGCGCGGGTGAGGCCGGTGAGCCGATCAGCGACGCTTCGACGGCGAGCGGCCGCACGAGCACAAACAATACGACGATCAGCGCCGCGTTCGACCAGGTGAAGAGCGCCACAGGGAGTGACGCAAGGACGTTGCCGATGATCATCATCGTCGCCAGTTCGGCGATCCGCTCGAGTTCAACCGTGAAACCCAGCACCGATTCGGCCATGTACGCATGTGCTTTGCGCGGATGCGCGGCGGTCGCCTGGATGTCGCCCGGATCGACGGCCCCGATTGCGGCGGGCGCCGATCGCTTGCCGCTCGCGCGATGTTCGGCCCGGCGCATCGCGACACCCGCCGCGAACACGGCGAGAAATCCGAACGTGTGGAGCAGTTGCGCAGCGCCGTACGAAAGTGCGATCAGGCCAAGCGCAAAGAAACCTTCGAGTCCAAGGGCCTGGGCGTGATGAGTGCGCAGCCAGGTGACCGCGTGGGTAGTCGTCCAGCTCAGCAGGGCGCCCACGGCTATTGCGCCGCCGATACCCCATACCGTCATGCCCAGAAAACCGATCGAAAACACCCGCTCGACGCCTGCTTGCGGGTCTGAACACAGCGCGAGGCCGGCGAGTACGAACGGTAGAGCAACACCGTCGTTCAGACCGCCTTCGCCGGAGAGCGCGAAGCGCACCCGGTCGAGATCGCCGGAATGGCGGACTTGCACATCATGCGCCAGCACTGGATCGGTCGGCGCCAGAATGGCGGCAAGCAGCAGCGCCGGTCCCCAGCCAAGCTTCAATATGCCGACGCCAGCCAGGGTCAGGAGCGGCACGGTGACGATCATCGCAAGGAATCCGAGCCGCAGCGGCAGGCTCCACATCGCGTCGAGCACCGGTACCCTCAGCCGTAAGCCGATCGCGAACAGCGACACCAGCAGCGCGATTTGCGTGAGGATGCGCAGCAGGGCGGCGTCGTGGGGAAGGGACAGCGCAAGCAGCCCGACGCCTGCCGGGCCGAGCACGAAGCCGGCAGCCAGATAGAACATCGCCGTGCTGCATGGCAGGCGCTCGAACATTGAACTCGCAATGCCCATGACGACGAAGATGCCGCCGGCGATCAGAAATGACGCTGTTTCGTGCATACCGCTGAACCGGGGTGATCGTGTCAGCGGTACGTGCAATGCCTATGCCTGGGCTTTATTCGAGCAACCGTAGCGTTGCAAAGCTTCTGCGAGGTGAGGTGAGGCGAGGGGATAGCAGATCTACGGCTGCTCAACTGCCACCGGTGAGCACGCCGGATTCTGTCCGGTGACGACGATACATTTCGATTGTCAGCGCTTCGGCGTCGTGGGACAGAAACGTCGCGGCGCCTTCGGCTGAAGCTTCGGCGGACTCGATGACACGCGCGAACATCAATGTTTCATACTCCGAAACAGCGTCGTCCCACGATGAGTGCGCAGCCAGCAGCCGCGCAAGTTCGGCGGCGTCGAGCATCGCATTGTTCACGCCTTCGCCGCCGAATGGCGACATCACATGCGCCGCATCACCAATCAGCGTGAGGCCAGTGCGGTGCGTCCAGCAATGCCCTACGGGCAGGGCATGAATCGGCCGAACGGCAAATTGATCGTTGCTGGCGCGAAACAGATCCAGGATGCCTTCGGCGAAGCCCGAGTATTCGCGTATCAAGCCTTCCCGGACCGCTTTCGGCGACGTGAAATCAAAGCGCCGTTCCACCCAGCCAGGCGGAACGCGGAAGATTGCGTAGCCGCGCAAATGCGCGTTACCGTTGCGCTGGACGATCAGCCCCTTGCCGTCGCTTTCCACGCCCATCTTGCCGCGACCGACCAGGCGCGCCAGAACGGGATGAGAGCGGTCGACGTCGTCGATGCCGAATTCGACGAAACACAGGCCGCTGTATTGAGGCATGTACGGCGACAGCAGCGGCCGCACCCGTGACCATGTGCCGTCGGCGCCGATCACAAGATCGAATGGACCTTCAATGCCGGCATCAAACAGCAGGTTCCAGCGTCCGTCGCCATTGTCCAGTACTTCGCGCAGCGGCCGGTTCCACTGAACCATGCCGTCCGGCAGGGCATCGAGCAGCATGGCGCGCAAAGCCGTGCGGTCGACTTCGGGCCGATTTCCGCTCGCGGTGTCGGGGTCCTCAAAAAGTACCTGCCCGTGTTTGTCTAGCAGACGTGTGCCTTGATCCTCATAGCGGGCGACCGCCTGGAATGCATCGGTCAAGCCGGCACGTTGCAGTGCCAGCAGGCCGGACTCTTCGTGCAGGTCCAACGTGCCGCCTTGCGGTCGTTCGAGCGGATGCGTATCGCGCTCGAATATCGTGGCGGTAATCCCTTGAAGATGAAGCAGACGCGCAAGCGTGAGTCCCGCGGGTCCACCGCCGACAATGGCAATCCTGGGGTTTGCATTCATGAGAGATTTCATTAATATAGGCACCTATGTAATATATATAGGTACCTATTGATATGTCAAGCGAATCGCACACCGAAGATCCGGGCCGGCCCATGAGGCTGATCGGCCAGGTGTATCGAAGCTTTGCGAGGCTGGTCGACACGCCGCTGCGTCAGTTGGGATTCGCGTATGGCCAGTTGCCCGTTCTGGTGACGCTGAAAAAAGCCGGCGCCCTGTCTCAGGCAGAGTTGGCGCGTACGGCGCAGGTTGAGCAGTCCAGCATGGCTCAACTGCTGAGCCGGATGGAACGCGACGGGCTAGTCAAACGCGTGCCCGATCCGGCCGATGGCCGAAGCCGGCTCATCTCGTTGACTCCCCATGCCGCGAAGCAGATGCCCAACGGCAAGCGGGTCATGGACGAGGTTTGCGAAACAGCCTTGAGCGGCTTTACGTCCGAAGAACGAACCCAATTACTGGCGTTGTTGCTGAGAATCGACGCCAATCTGGAACGGTCGCTCATCGATAGGGATAATGGCTGATACGCAGACGTATCGGGAGAGGGCGATGATAGAACGGCATAGGGTTACGACAGCATTTGAGCTTCCGGGGCACCGGATCGAGCGGTCCTTCGGCGTCGCTCGCGGGATCGTCGTTCGGTCGCGATCCATCGTTGGCTCGCTTGGCGCATCGCTGCAGACAATTTTCGGCGGCAACATCTCGCTGTACACGTCGCTGTGTGAGCGAACGCGGCAAGACGCGTATGAACGGATGCTTGCCGAGGCCGCGGATCTGGGGGCGAACAGCATCATCGGCATGCGATACGACGCGACCGAGATTGCGAGGGGTATTACCGAGGTGCTGTGTTACGGGACCGCAGTCCACGCAACCGTGCTGGATTGAAGCGCATGTGACGAGCGAGGCTGACGGCCCCGACACGCGGTCATATTTAGCGCGCGGCGTGCCGTACCGAAGAGGCACCCGCTGCGGCTCGCATCTGGGCCAGCAGCGCTTCGCCCGACCATGACGGCCGCACGTCGCTTCGCTCGGCTTCGCGCACGAGCTCGCATAGCCGTTCGTTCACCGGCGCCGTCCGGCCAAGGCGATCAGCCAGGCGCACGACTTCGCCATTGATCCAGTCGATTTCCGTGGTGCGGCCCGCGGCCAGATCGTCGGACATCGACGAGCGCGCGAGCGGATCGATCGTCAGCATCGTGCGGCCCAGCCGTTCGAACAACGCATCAGGCACGCTGAGAACACGCGGTAGCCAGGTGGCCGGAAGCGGCGTCACTTTGGCCGGCCGTATGTTGGCCAGCTTCAGAAGCACGAGTGCTTCTTTCTGCGCCATGCCGAGGCAGATCCGGTAGGCGCGCTGCGAGAGTTCCTCCTTCAGTGGCCGGTTGGACAGCGCGTTGATCGCGTTGTTGAGATTGAGCAGCAGCTTGGCCCACTGCACCGGCAACATGTCGGCGTGCTGGATCAGCGGCAGATCTGCATTTCTGAAATCGTCGACGAACGGCTGCAAGGCCGGCGTTTGCCGGATCTCCAGTTTCCCCGCCGAGCCCTGATGAAACGCAGCCGGGCTGCGTTCGACGACATTGAACGGCACCATCCCCTCCAGCACTGTGTGGTGCGGCAGCGCCGCGCGCAGCACCTGCGCATTACCGACGCCGTTCTGGAAGCTGACGACCACGGCGCCCGGACGAAGCACGCTCGCCAGTTCCGCCGCCGCGGTGGGTGTCGCGGCGGACTTGACGGTCACCAGCACGAGATCGGCTGCGGCTGCCTTTACTGCCTGCGTAGATATGTGGATCCGCTCTGACGGTACGAACCAGTGTCGATTGTCGTAGTGCGACAGGGTGATGCCTTGCTGCTGCAACAGGTCGGCCATACGGGCACGCCCGACAAAATCCACCTCGCTGCCGGCGGCAAGCAACCGTCCGCCGATATAGCAGCCAATGGACCCCGCGCCGTAGATGCAGATTTTTGCCATGTGGATTCTCGAGTGATCCGTCCAATTACAGCAGAATCGCTACAGGAAGCGAGTCGTGGCAAGTACTTTTCTCTGTCACCGGGCAGTCGATGAGTGCCGGCAATGGACGCATCGACGTCGTCAATCCGCCCCGCGTGGAGGAAGTGGCGGAGTCAGAGCTTTCTTCATTGATGGCGCCGCGTGTAGTACGTAGCTCTCGCGCTCATAGAACGCAATGGCGTCTGGCCGCGCGTCGAGAAAAATCGCGCTCATACCGCGAGCACGGGCGTCGATTTCGGCATATTCCATCAAGGATCGACCGACGCCGCTCCCTCGGCCCGCCGCATCGACCACAAGGTCATCGATATGCAGATGCGCCCCGCGCGCCAGAGTGTGAACGGGCCGCATGCCCATTACCCCGACAATCTTCCCGTCATCGAACGCGGCTACAAGCTCATAGCCCGAATGCGATTGGCGGCGGACTCGCTCTATGAATTCGGCTTCTTCAAGGGACCGAAGTTGAGTGATGACAGGGTATGCGTGCATCCATTCCGGCGGCGATAGTCTTCTAATTTCCAACTTGCTGCGGCTCTGGTCAGTCATGGCTCAAGTCGATTCTCACTCGGAAAAACCAGATTGTTGCACGGAGCATGCATAGCGAGGTTTTTTGATGGGATGGAGGACACGGAAGCAGCCGCGCGACATTGACGTTGCCTTGCGCGCTTCATCCCGGCGATATGCGATCCTGGGTAGTCGGCCCATGTAACGAAGCTGGATCTCGGCAAAAGTCGCCTCACCGGGGCCACCGTAGTTTTACGCTCGAGCGCGTCACACCCCGAGCGCACAGCCGTCGCTGCGTGGATCGTGCGCGCCCGATGCGGCACCGTCCGACTCGATGCGGATCATGCCTGGGTGGCCCGCCAATGGGCTCTGCGCCGGAATAACGCTCACCTCATGTCCGCGTGCAGCGAGTTTGGCGAACACGTCGGCGCCGGCGTCCTCTTCGAGCTTCAGGGCATCGCGCGTATCGGAGAAGGTCTTGCCGAGCAGAAAGCGCGGACGGGCGAGGGCAGTGAGCGGGTCCATTCCGTAGTCGATCACGCGCGTGAGAATCGCGGCCAGCGTTTGCGGCTGACCGTCGGCGCCTTGCGTGCCAAATAACAGGTGTGGCCGGCCATGCTTCAGGTACACGCCCGGGTTGAGCGTGTGGAACGGCCGCTTGCCCGGTTGCACGACGTTGTGATGCGCGGGATTCGTGCTGAACGACGCGCCGCGATTGTGCCAGAGAATTCCTGTATCGCCTGCCGCCACACCGCTGCCCCAGTCGAAGTAAACCGTTTGCAGCACGCTGACGCTGCGGCCTTCGCTATCCGTCGCGCCGATAAACACCGTGTCGCCCGGGCGGAACACATGAGGCCATGGGCGCGCTTCACGCAAGTTGATCGAGCGCGCATGCGCGTCGAGCACGGCGGGCGAAAGCATGTCGTCGACCGGCACGGCGTTGAACTCAGGATCGGACACGAAGCGGTCGCGCTCTACGAACCCGCACTTCACCGCTTCCACCAGCAAGTGGTAGTAGTCGGCCGTGCCCTCGGCGATTTGCGCGATGTCGAAACGATCGAGCATGCCCATAATTTGCAGGGTCGTCACCCCTTGAGTCGGCGGCTGCATGCTGACCAGTTCGCCGCCACGATAGGCCACACGCAGCGGCGCCTCATCGCGTGCCTGCGTTCGCGCCAGATCGTTCAACGTCAGCGGCGAACCGGCCTCGCGCAAACCCCGTGCGATCCGCTCTGCCAGCTCGCCCTCATAGAATTCGCGCGCGCCGAAGCGGGCAATCCGCTCGATGCTCTTCGCCAGCGCCGGTTGCGCGAAACGCTCGGCAATGGCAGGAATACGGCCGTGCGGTGCGAAAGTTGCCGCAAAGCCTGGCAAGGAACGCAATTCGTTCGCGCGCAGTGTGTGCCAGAAATGCTGCGAAGGCGTGACGGGAAACCCCTCCGCTGCATAGCCGAGCGCGCGATCGAACAGCGATGCCCACGATTGCTGCCCGCCCCATGAGGTCCGGCTGATTTGATAAGCCTGATGCCACGTGTCGACGGTTGCCGCCGTGGTGATCGCTGACGCAGCGCCGCGCAAAGGAATGGCGCCGCCGTACGGCGGCAGTTGCGCCGCGGCCTGGCCGATGCCCGATACCGTGCGCAACATGCCTTGCCGGTCGCCGATCACCCAGAATGCGTCGCCGCCGAGTCCCGTGAAATGCGGATAGGTCACGCACAGCGCCGCGCCGATGGCAATCGCGGCTTCGATCGCGTTGCCGCCCGCACGCAGTACGTCCAGACCCGCGGCGCTAGCAGCGGCGTGCGGGCTGGTGACCATGCCACGCGTGCTGCTGGCGAGTTTCAGATTGTGCATCAATGTTCCGCTACTGAAGATTCGCCAAGGTGCGCTGCGAGTATAGATCGCGCGCGAGGGCAAGCAACCCGCGGTCGCTGCCGCGCGCGCCGATGAGCGACAGCGCAAGCGGACGGTCGATTTCGTCGGTGAAGGGGAGCGTGATTTGCGGCAGGCCGCCAATCGCCGCGATCGAGTTCATCGTGAGCGCATCGTCATAGAAGCGGCCGATTGCGGCGCCCGATACGTCTTTCGGCAACAGCGCAACGGGCGTGGTCGGCACGAGCAGCACGGCATCGGGCGCTAACATCGCGTCGAGCACGCGGCGTAGTTCGTATTGCACGGCGCGCCATTGCACAGCCCGCTTTCGATCGAGCGTCTCCAGCCGCGCAAAGCGGGCCGCAATGGAGGGGCCGAAACGCGGCCGCGCCGAGCGGATCCAGTCGCCGAGCGAGGCGTCGATTTCAAGGTCCTGCACGGCCTGATAACACGCAAGCCAACTCGCCTCGTTCCTCGCGAACAGCTCGAGCGACGTGTGCGCGCCTAACGATTCAGCTAGCGCGTCAAGGCGTAAAGCATCGTCGGGCTCGTTGCGCGCACGCGCGGCGAACGCCTCGGCGACACGAACCAGGCGCGTCGGCTGCCCGGACGGGAAAGCTGACGGGGGCGCTTGCGGCAGCAGTACGTCACCCACCGCGGCAAGCACATCGATTGATCGCGCGAACCAGCCGACCGTGTCGAAACATGGCGCGAACGGCAACACACCCTCAAGCGAAATCGCATCGTGACTCGGTCGCATGCCCCACAATCCGCAGAACGCAGCGGGAACGCGCACCGAGCCGCCGGTATCGGTGCCTAACGCAAAGTCCACCTCACCGCCGGCCACTGCCGACGCGGAGCCGCTCGACGAGCCGCCCGGCAACGCATGCGGCCAACGCGGATTGAGCGGCGTGCCGTCATGATGGTTCGCGCCTTCCAGACTATAGGCGAGTTCGTCGGTAATCGTTTTGCCGTCGAGCGTCGCGCCGGCCGCCAGCAGCGCGTCGACACAAGGCGCATGACAACGCGCCGGCTCGTGGCTTCGCCGCCAATCGGGATTGCCGCCACCTGTCGTCACGCCCGCGACGTCGATCAGATCCTTCACCGCAAAGCGCAGACCGTCGAGTGGCCCGGTCGCCGTCGCAGCCACCCGTACGCGAGGGCCAGGGATAAATGCACTCATGCGGCTTCCGCCAGGGCATCGACGATACGCGTCGAATCGGTGACGAAGCCAAAGCACTTCTTCACGTTCCAGACGGTGGCCTCCGTGCAGAACGCCGGCGACGACGTCGCGCAGCAGTCTTCCACCAGCACGCAGCCATAGCCGAGAAAATTGGCGTCAGTCAGCGAATGCAGCACGCACTGATCGGTGTTCACACCCGCGAACATCAGCGTGCGAATGCCGAGATTGCGCAGGATGCTGTCGAGCGGCGTGTCCCAGAAACCGCTGATGCGGTACTTGTCCACGCAGATGTCCTCGGGCAGGGGCTTGAGTTCTTCGACTACCGCGGCCGCCCAGGAATCCTTTTCAAGCACATGCGCGCCGTTGCTCGCGAGCGGTTCGCCGAGGCCCGTGCCGGTTCCGGTCGGTTTATATAGATGCAACTGGTTCGGCGGCATGTTGGCGAGGTCGGGCCGGTTTCCCCAGTTGACCCAAATAACCGGCACGCCGCGGTCACGCAGCGCCGGCAGCAGGCGCTGCAATGGTGCAATCGGTGCGCGGTCAACCTCGAAATCTCCCCCAATCTGGGCAACCCACCCTCCGTTGGTGCAGAAATCATTCTGCATGTCGATCACGACGATCGCCGTGCTGCGCAGGTCGATGCGCACATTTTGCGGTTCGCACGACAGTGTCGCGACGATTGGTTCGGGCAGAGGTAACGACATGTCGACCAGTTTCTCGCTGGCACTCCAGCGATAGCGGCCGTCGCGGCCCAACTGGCCGGAAACGCTTGTGCCATATGCGTCGTGCTGTTTCATCGGAGGTTCTCCATCGTGTCTGAATCGCCATAAAAAGGGTGCTGCCAGGACCTTGCCGCACGGTGCGGCTGAGGTGCGCAGTCCGTTGTTTCGAGCAGATCGGAACGAAGTCCGGCGCCGCTCAAAAGCACGGCATGGCATCGAAGTTGCGTCTGTTTCGTTCATGAATAACCTACTTACCGAAACCAAACGCAAGAGGAATGCCAGAATGTCGATCAGCAGATTCAAAACCCTCGCCACCTGCGTCGCAGCGCTCGCCGTATCCACCAGCGCGGTTCATGCCTTCGCTGCCGATCCGTTACGGGTCGGCGTGCTGATTCCCGGCTCGAAATCGGACAAGGGCTGGATGGAGTCCGGCTATGACGGGCTCGTTGCCGCGCAGAAGGAACTGGGTCCGAAGCTCAAGACGCAGATGATCGAAAACATCAATTACGCCGACATGGAGCAGGCGCTGACCAACCTCGCGTCGAAGAACCAGTTGGTGATCGGCGTGGGCGGGCAGACGCAGGCGTCGGTGCTGAAGATCGCCAGGCGCTTTCCCAATGTGAAGTTCGCGATCGTCGGCGGCAACAAGGGGCAGGACATGCCGCCGAACGTGGCGGGCTATGACGTCAAGCAGGCTGAGATTGCTTACGTGGCCGGCGCGGCCGCGGCGATGCTGTCGAAGAACGGCGCGGTCAGCTACGTGGGCGGCATGGAGATTCCGTCAATCGTCAACGCCGGCAAGGAGTTCGGCAACGGCGCGCGCTCGATCAATCCGAAGATCAAGTACTTCGAGAGCTACACGGGCGATTTCGATAACGTCTCGAAGGCGAAGGAAGCGACACTCGCGGCCATCTCCCAGGGCGCGGACGTTCACTATCACATCCTCAATCTCGGCTTGCGCGGCATGGAGCAGGCGGCCAACGAAAAGCACACACATGTGATCGGCAGCTATACCGACCGCTGCGGCACGGACCCGCTGTATATCGCGTATTCGATTACCGGCGTCGGCTATCAGGTTCAGTATGCAATCGACCAGATGGCGGCTGGCACGTGGCAACCGGGCTATAAGGCGTTCGGCCTGGCAATGGGGCCGAAAGCGTCGGGCATGGTGGTTTGCAAACCGACGCCGGAGATGTCGACGAAGATCAGGCAGATCGAACAGGACATCGAGAGCGGCAAGATCAAGGTCTCGGAAGGCTGAGATGGACGTCACTCCAGCTTCTGCCGCTTGCGCAACGGCGTTGGCCGGTGAGGGCGCCACGGCCCACGCGGGTCACGACGCGCCGCGCACCGCTGTCCTGCGCATGGACGGCATCGACAAGCGTTTCGGCCAGTTTCAGGCGCTGAGCGACGTCTCGCTCGAACTCTTCGCGGGCGAAGTGCATTGCCTGCTGGGCGAGAACGGCGCCGGCAAATCGACACTGTGCAACGTGGTGTTCGGCGTGCATCAGCCCGATGCGGGCTCCATGTGGTTGGACGGCGCGCCGTATCGGCCCCACAGTCCGCGCGACGCCCTTGCGTACGGCATCGCGATGGTGCATCAGCATTTCAGTCTCGTCGAAGACGTGAGCGTGCTCGACAACCTGCTGCTCGGCCAGGTCCGCGGCTGGCTCGACCGCAAACGCGAGGCGCAACGGGTGCGCGCGCTGGTGGCTGATCTGGGTCTGGCACTCGATCCCGATGCGCGGGTCGCGGATCTGTCGGTCGGCGAAAAACAGCGCGTCGAGATCGTCAAGTGTCTGATCCGTGAGCCTCGGCTTCTTGTGCTGGACGAGCCGACCGCCGTGCTGCTGCCGGCTGAAATCGATGCGTTGCTCGACACCTGTGCGCGGGTTGTCGCGCGCGGTTGCGCGGTTGTACTGGTGACGCACAAGCTGGCGGAGATCCGTCGAATCGCAAGCCGTGCGACGGTGCTGCAAAGTGGCCGGGTGGTCGCCCGTTCGAGCACGCCGTCAGCCGATGTCGATACGCTCGTGCGGGCCATGATTCAACGGCCGGGGACTGAGGAACACGGCACGGGGCACAGCGCGAATCAAACTGCGAGCCCCGCGCCGCTGAAAAGCCGCAGCGCCTCACCCTACGGCCGGCCGCTCGCTGATGAAGCCTTGCAGATCGACGGCCTTACGGTGCGCGATGCCAGCGGCGTCACGCGCCTTGAAGACTGCACGCTAGTAGTCAACCGCAGCGAGATCGTCGGCATCGCCGGCGTGGAAGGCAATGGTCAGAGCGAACTCGGTGCGGTGCTGGCCGGCTTGCAGCGCGCGAGTGCCGGGCGCTTTTTCGTGCAGGGCAAAGATTGCACACAGGCTGCGCCGCAGACGTTGACCAAGGCGGGTGTCGGCGTGGTGCCGGAGGACCGGCACGCGGTTGGTTGTGTGCCCGACATGAGTCTGACGGAAAACCTCTTTCTCAACCGCCTCGACGATTACACGCGACGCGGCTTCATGCGCCGGCGCGCGATGCGGCGCGACGCCCGCGCGCTGATGCAACGTTTCGATGTGCGTGCCGCAAGTCCCGATGTCGCGTTTCGCGGCCTGTCGGGCGGCAATCAGCAAAAAGCGGTGCTGGCGCGCGAGCTCACGCTCGAAGGGCTCGCCGTGCTGGTGGCGGCGCAGCCAACGCGAGGCCTCGACGTCGGCGCGGTCGCGGCGGTGTATGAGCATATTCGCGCCGCGCGCGACCGGGGCGTCGGCGTGTTACTGATCTCGTCCGAACTCGACGAGCTGATGGCGGTGGCCGACCGCGTCCTCGTCATGTATCGCGGCCGCATCATGGGCACCTGCGTGCCGGATGCGTCGCAAGTCAATCTTCAACGCGAGCGCATTGGCGCATGGATGGCAGGCCAGACAGCATGACTCCCACGACCTCTTCAACCTCTTCAACCTCGTCGACTTCTTTGTCTCTGGTCTCATGGCACGGTTCGCGGCGCGTGCGAACCGCGGCCGTGCTGGGAGGTGCCGCGCTCTTCGCGGTTGCAGCGGCGCTCGCGTTGATC
The DNA here is from genome assembly GCF_059567945.1 of Paraburkholderia sp. BGA-UO-ETr-F12. Lineage (NCBI taxonomy): Bacteria > Pseudomonadati > Pseudomonadota > Betaproteobacteria > Burkholderiales > Burkholderiaceae > Paraburkholderia > Paraburkholderia sp. BGA-UO-ETr-F12. The sequence continues at coordinate 104,453 of NZ_JCAQOZ010000046.1, forward strand.
GCAATCGTTCACGTGCCGCTCGGCGACGCGCTCGCCGCTTTCGCCGACGGCGCGTGGGGCTCGCCTTACGCGATTGGCGCATCGATCAATCGCAGCCTCGTGTTCGCGCTGGTCGGCAGCGGCTTCGTGCTGGCGAACCGCGCGCAGTTGACCAACGTCGGCGGTGAAGGGCAGATCGCGATGGGGGGCATCGCCGCCACTGCGGTCAGCCTCTATGGGCACGTCGCTCACTTGCCGCTCGGCATGTCGTTCATCATGCCGATGCTGGCGGCCGCGCTGGCCGGCGCGGCATGGGGCGCGATTCCGGGCTGGCTGAAAGCGCGCGCTGGCACCAGCGAGGTGATCAGCACCTTGCTGCTGACGTTCATTGCGGTGTGGTTTCTCTACTGGTGCGTGCAATCCGAAGCGCTGCTGCGCCAGCCGATGACCAACGCAGCCACGCTGCCCGAGTCGCTGGATATTCCCGACTCGACCAAACTTCTGCTGCTGTCGAGTGCAAGCTCCACGGGGCTGCATATCGGTTTGCCGATCACGCTCGTGCTGTGCATCGTGGTGGCGCTGGTGCTGGTGTATAGCCGCTTCGGCATGTATCTGCGCGCAGTCGGCCTGAACGCACTGGCGGCGCGCCGCGCCGGCATGCCGATCACGTCGACCATCGTCGGCGCGCTGGCATTGGCCGGTGCGCTCGGCGGTCTCGCTGGCGCATTGATGCTGCAAGGCGATCAATATTCGCTGAAAGCCGGCTTCTCGTCGGGCTATGGTTTTGACGGTCTCGTGGTCGGCTTGCTCGCGCGCGGCTCGATAACCGGCGTGTGCGCGGCGGCGTTGCTGTTCGGCTTTCTGCGCTCGGGCGGCATCAATATGGAAATGGTCGCATCCGTTCCGTCCGCGCTGGTGCTGGTGGTGCAGGGCGTCGTGATCGTCGCGCTGGCCGGCGGGTCGCTGTGGCTCGAGCCGCAAGGAGCACGTCGATGAACGCGGAATTCGTAGCGGTTTTCGTCGGCTCCTCGATCCGGTTTGCCGCCCCGCTGATGCTGGCTTCGACCGGTGAACTGATCAGCGAACGGGCCGGCGTGCTCAACATGAGCGTGGAAGGCATGATGCTGTCGGGCGCATTTCTCGGCGCGGCGGGCGCATGGGCGACCGGCAATGCGGCGCTGGGTCTGGCGATCGGCATGCTCGGCGTGCTGCCGATCGCTTTGCTGCAAGCGTTCCTGAGCGTGACGTTGCGCGCCAATCAGATCGTCACGGGCATCGGCATCAACATCCTGGCGCTCGGCGCGACGACGCTCGCTTATCGCGAACTGTTCGGCGAACGCTCGAGCGCGGTGATTCCCGGCCTCGCGCGCTGGTCGCCGCCCGGTTTAGGTGCGATTCCGGTCATCGGCGAGCCCGTGTTCCATCAGGTGTGGCTCGTCTATCTCGGCCTCGCGATTCTGCTGGCAACCTCGCTCGTGATGCGGCGGACCGCGCTCGGTGTGGCGCTGCATGCGGTGGGCGCGGCGCCGAGGTCGGTCGATCAGTCGGGGCTGTCGGTGACACGGCTGCGTTATGGCGCCGTGCTGTTTTCAGGCGTTATGTCGGGTGCTGCGGGTTGTTTCATTTCGATCGGTGACATTCACACCTTCACCGAAGGGATGACTGGTGGCGCTGGCTACCTCGCAATCGCGGCGATCATCTTCGGCAACTGGAAGATCGGCCGCACAGTCGGTGCGTGTTTGCTGTTCGGCGCCGCGAGCGCGTTGCAGTTTCAGTTGCCCTTGATCGGTGTGCATGTGCCGACCGCGCTGCTGGCGATGCTGCCTTATCTGCTTGCGCTGATCGCGGTGGCGGGGCTGATCGGCCGGCAAACCGCGCCGCTTGCGCTAACCCAGCCGTTCCGGCGCTGAGGCCGCGCTTACAATCCCGTGAAGTTACGCAACCCTGACGCGTCCTCTTGACGCAACCCAGCCACCGCCAGGCTTTTCACCGATATGAAACGTGCTTCCGCCCGATCGACCTCCGCTGCATCGGCCATGCCCACGACCCAGCGTCAGAAGCTTGCCGCGGCGACCCGTCAACGCATCTTCAAGATTGCGATCGCCGAGTTTTCCGACAAGGGGCTAAGCGGCGCGCGCGTGGAGACGATTGCGAGCCGCTCGAAGGTCAACATCCGGATGATTTACCACTACTTCGGCGGCAAGGAGGCGCTTTATCTGGAGGTGCTCGAGTTCGTGCTGGGGCGCCTGCGGGAAGCCGAACTCAAACTCAAGCTCGATGTCGACCAGATCGAGCCCGTCACGGCCATCGTGCAGCTTTACGATTTCATCGAGGGGCACTTCGCGACCCATCCCGAACTGTCGAAGCTCCTGTCGTTCGAAAATCTGAACCGCGCCCGGGTGATGAAGCGTTCGAGCGCGATTCCCGAAATGTCATCGCCGGTGTTGAGCCTGCTGCGTACGGTGATCGCGCGTGGCGAAGACGACGGCTCGTTGCGCAAGGGCATGGACCCGCTTCATCTGTATGTCGCTCTGGTGAGTCTGTGTTCGTTTCACAAGTCGAACGCTTTTACGTTGTCGCGAATTTTCAACACCGACATGCTCGCCACGCAGTGGCAGGAAGATCACAAGGCGCAGGCACATGAGATGGTGCGCGCGTTTGTCGCTGCTGGTGCGACGTAACGCCTGCCGCGCTGTGCGCCAGGTTCGAATGCGGGGCGCAGGAGCCCCGAGTTGGGGAGCGCTGCACCATGACGCGATGATCGAAGGGCTGCAGCGCGGCCCGTCCGAGGCTCCGGGAAATCGTCGCAAAACCAGGCCGGGTAACGCTGACAGCGCGTTAAGCTGAGTCTCGAACCCACTTGGCATAGCGCGTGCTTATTGAGTTCAAACTTGTATTCAAGATTGAACTCAAGGAAAAACCTGTGTCTGTCCCCTCGCTCCTGAAGGTCCGCGGTCTCCTCTCGGCCTACGCCGCCAAACGTCTTACGCCGACAGAGGTCGTGGCGTCGGCGCTGGCTCGCATTGCCGACATCGACCGGCCGGAAGTCTGGATTCTGCGTGTGCCCGCAGCGGATCTCGAGGCCCGCGCCCGCGCGCTCGAAGCGCTTTACGAAGAGCAGGGGGGCGCCGTCTTCGAACGGATGCCGCTATTCGGCGTACCGTTCGCGGTCAAAGACAATATCGACGTCGCCGGCTTGCCGACCACCGCCGCATGCGAGTCGTTCAGCACGACGCCGGACACCTCGGCGTTCGCCGTGCAACGTCTCATCGACGCCGGCGCGATCCTGATCGGCAAGACCAATCTCGATCAGTTCGCCACCGGCCTTGTCGGCACGCGTTCGCCTTATGGCGCGGTGCGGAACACCGAATTTCCGCAGTATGTGTCGGGCGGGTCGAGTTCAGGCTCGGCGGTTGCGGTCGCGACGGGTTGCGTGGCCTTTTCGCTCGGTACCGACACGGCTGGCTCAGGCCGAGTGCCGGCCGGGTTCAACGGGCTTGTCGGGCTGAAACCGTCGCTCGGCCTCGTCAGCAAGCGCGGCGTCGTGCCGGCGTGCCGCAGCCTCGACACGATCTCGGTGTTCGCGCACGACGTCGACGATGCCTGGCGCGTGTTCAGCGAAATCGCGTGCTTCGATCCGCTCGACGGCTACTCGCGCAAGGTGCCAGGTCTCGGTCTCTTGCGTGGCGCGCCGCGGATCGGCGTGCCGGATCATCTGGAGTTCTTCGGCGACGCGGCGGCGAGTCAGGCGTTCCGCGCCGCACTCGATACGCTCTCGACCCGTCTGTCACTCGAGCCCCAGCCGATCGATTTTCAGCCGCTCAAGCAGGTCTGCGCGCTGCTCTACGACGGTCCCTGGGTGGCCGAACGGCGCGCCGCGCTCGGTGCGTTCTTCGACACGCATCATGACGCGATCGATCCGGTCGTGGCCGCGGTGATCGGCAAAGCCGACGGCTACAGCGCCGTCGACGCGTTCAACGGCCAGTACGCGCTAGTCGAGCTGAAACGCCGCGCCGAACAGCTTTTCGAGTCGATTGACGTTCTGATCGTTCCGACCGCGCCTACGCAACCACTGATCGCCGATGTACAGGCCAATCCGGTCGAGTTGAACAGCCAGCTCGGCTACTACACGAATTTCGTCAACCTGCTCGATCTGTGCGCGTTGGCCGTGCCGTGCCAGCGTCGCCATGACGGCTTGCCGGCCGGCATCACGCTGATTGCCCCGAGCGGCGCGGACCGGCGTCTCGCCGAGTTGGGCGCCCGGATCCAGGCGCTGTTCGCGGGCGGCAACGAACTCCCGAGCGAAAGCGAGACTGCCGCAGTTGCCGAGCCGACAACGCGAATCGCGACAGCGGCGAACGCACTCGAACCGCTGCCGTTTCAGGAGCCGACTGTTGCGCTCGCTGTGGTCGGCGCGCATCTGCGCGGCCAGCCGCTGAACTGGCAACTGCAGGAAGCCGGCGCGCGTTTCGTTATGGCGACGCATACCGCCGCCGATTACACGCTTTACGCGCTTGCGAATACGCAGCCACCGAAACCGGGCCTCGTGCGCGTCACCGACCGGCAAGGCGCACCGATCGCCGTGGAAGTCTGGGAAGTGCCGCTGCGCAACTTCGGCAAATTCGTCGCCGACGTGCCCGCGCCGCTCGGCATCGGCACCGTGCAACTCGCCGGCGGCCTCGCGGTGAAGGGCTTCATCTGCGAGCCGGCGGCGATCTGCAACGGCAGTGGCGCACTCGATATCACCTCGTTTGGCGGCTGGCTCGCTTATCTCGACAGCCTGAACGTCGACTAAAGGCCAACGCTCTTCACCTCTCCACAAGGAATTGGACACCATGACCAGTCGCCGCAATTTCATCAAGAGCGCCAGTCTGCTCACGCTCGGCAATATCCTGCCGATTCAGTCGGTATTTGCCGCGCCGAAGACGACGGTCGGCGTGATCTACGTCGGCGCGCGTAGCGACTACGGCTACAACCAGGCTCAGGCGAGCGCTGCCGCCGTCATCAAGAAGATGCCCGATGTGAAGGTGGTGGAAGAGGAGAACGTGCCCGAAACCATCGCCGTGCAGAAAACCATGGAAGCGATGATCGAACAGGACGGCGCCACGCTGATTTTCGCGACCTCGTTCGGCTACTTCGATCCGCATGTGCTGAAGATGGCGGCGAAATACCCGAAGGTGCGTTTCGCGCATTGCGGCGGTTTGTGGAAGCAGGGCAATCCGTCGAACATCACCAGCTACTTCGGTTACATCGACGAATGCCAGTACCTGAACGGCGTGGTCGCGGGTCATATGACGAAGAGCAAGAAGCTCGGCTTCGTCGCCGCCAAACCGATTCCGCAGGTGCTGCGCAACATCAACTCGTTCACGCTCGGCGCGCAGTCTGTCGACCCGTCGATCACCACACAGGTGATTTTCACGGGCGACTGGTCGATGCCCGTGAAGGAAGCCGAAGCCACCAACAGTCTCGTCGATCAGGGTTGCGATGTGCTGACCTGCCACGTCGACGGTCCGAAGGTCGTCGTCGAGACAGCCGAAAAACGCGGCGCGATGAGCTGCGGTTACCACGCGAGCCAGGCGGCTCTGGCGCCGAAGGGCTATCTGACCGGTGCGGAATGGGACTGGGCGACGCCGTACAGGCAACTGGTCACCGGCGCACAGGCCGGCACCGCGCAGCCGAACGTGTTGCGCGGCGGCTTGAAAGAAGGCTTTGTGAAGATGTCGCCGTATGGCGCGAAAGTCAGCGCGCAGGCGAAGCAGAACGCCGACGCGATCAAAAGCAGCATGGTGGCCGGCAATTTCGTGATTTTCAAGGGGCCGATGAAGGACAACAAAGGCGGCACGGTGATCGCCTCCGGCACGAGCCATATACAGACCGACTACACGCTCGAAAGCATGAATTATCTGGTGGCGGGTGTCGTCGGTCAGATCTGACGACGGCCTGTGCGATTGAGTGAGTGTGCATGCGCGAAGGAGCCGTGATGCGTCCCAATGCCCCTACTGCGAGAGTGATCCTGTCACTCTTGCCCGCGCTGCCGACCGCGTTGGCGGTGGTCGGCACGCTGCTGCTGTTCTCGCTGTTCCTGCTGGTGCAGGGACAGCCGGCGCTCGATGCGATCGGGCTGATCTTCGAGGGCGCTTTCGGCTCGTCGTTCGCGTGGCAGAGCACCTTGCTGCGTGCGGCGCCGCTGATGCTGACGGCGCTATGCGTCGCGCTGCCGGCCCAGGTCGGACTGATCGTGATCGGCGGCGAGGGCGCGCTAGCACTCGGCGGCATGTGCGCGGCAATCGTCCCGCAGATACTGCCGCACGGCACGCCGTGGCTCGTCGCCACGCCCTTGATGGCGGTGGCCGGCATGCTGGCCGGCGGCGTCTGGATCGGCGCGGTCGGCGCGTTGCGGCAATGGCGCGGCGTCAACGAGACCATCAGCAGCCTGTTGATGTCGTATATCGCGATCGCGCTCTTCAAGCATCTGGTGGAAGGGCCGTTGCGCGATCCCGCGAGCCTGAACAAGCCGTCCACCTATCCGGTACCCGATGCGATGATGGTTGGGTCGATCCCCGGACTCGACACGCATTGGGGGCTGTTCTGGGGCGTCGTTGCCTGCCTCGCGGCGTGGGTGTTCGTGAAGTTCAGCACCAAGGGCTTCGCGATGCGCGTGGTGGGCGGCAGCCATCGCGCGGCGCGCCTGGTCGGCTTGCCGGTCAATCTGCTGGCCTTGACCGCATGCATCCTGGGCGGCGCTGCTGCCGGACTCGCCGGCATGTTCGAAGTCGCGGCGGTGCAGGGCAGTGCGAATGCGTCCTTGCTCGCGGGTTACGGCTATGCGGGCATCCTCGTCGCGTTCGCGGCGCGCCAGAATCCGCTCGCGATCATCGCGTGTGCGCTGATGATCGGCGGCATCGAGGCGAGTGGGTCACTGCTGCAGCGGCGGCTCGATCTTCCCGACGCCACCACGCTCGTCCTTCAAGGCCTCCTGTTCGCGAACCTGCTCGCGTGGGAAGCGCTTGGCGGGCGCATCGCCGCGTGGCGCGTCAAATTGCAGGCCGTCGCGCAGACCGACCTTCCCGTGCAACTGGAGCAGACCCATGCCTGATATGCACTCGCCCATCGCGATCCTGCTGCTGTCGCTGTTCGCCGGTGCGATCCGCGTCAGTACGCCTTATCTGTTTGTCAGCCTTGGCGAATGTCTGACCGAGAAAGGCGGCCGTGTGAATCTCGGCCTCGAAGGCATTCTGGTGTCGGGCGCGATGAGCGGCTATGCCGGCGCTTTCTTGACCGGCTCGCCATGGGCCGGCGTGCTGATCGCCGGTATCGCCGGTTTGCTGCTCGGTTGCCTGCATGGCCTCGTGTGTTCCTTGCCGCGCGTGTCCGATATCGCTTTCGGCATCGCGTTGATGCTGCTCGGCACCGGGCTCGCGTTCTATCTCGGCAAGCCCTTTATCGAACCGCAGGCGCCGATGCTGCCGTTTATCGATCTAGGCATGTGGACCTCGTCACCGCAATTACACAATGCGTTGCATATCAACCTGCTGTTCGTGATTGGCGTTGCACTGGCCTTCGTTCTGCAATGGGGTTTGCGCAATACCCGCTGGGGGATGGTGCTGCGGCTCGTCGGCGATCACGCTGAAACGGCGCGTGCCATGGGCTACCCGCTCACGTCCGTGCGTATCGCCGCGACGGCGGTGGGCGGTGTGTTCGCGGGCATCGGCGGTGCGTATCTGTCGCTGGTCTATCCCGGCAGTTGGAATGAAGGACTCTCCAGCGGACAAGGGCTGATGGCGGTCGCACTGGTGATTTTCGCGCGCTGGCAGCCGTTGCGTTGTCTGTGGGCAGCCCTGCTGTTCGGCGCGGCTGGTGCGCTCGGCCCCGCGTTGCAGGCAATCGGCGTGACGAGCGGCTACTACCTGTACAACGCGGCGCCGTATGTGCTGACCCTCGCGATCATGATCGTCAACTGCCGTCCGGATCGCACACTGGCGGGCGCGCCGGGCGAGTTGAGCCTGACGCGCTGAGCGCGCGCCTGTGCATGCGTTCTTGCGTGCATCAAGGAACCTTACCAGGAACCCAACGAGGACCTCACCACCATGAACCGATTCATCGAAGCGAAGCCCTATCCGTGGCCCTACGACGGCAACCTGCGCGCGGACAACACAGCGCTGGTGATCATCGACATGCAGACGGATTTTTGCGGCCACGGTGGTTATGTCGACAAAATGGGCTACGACCTGTCGCTGACGCGCGCGCCGATCGAGCCGATCAAAAGCGTCCTGCAACTCATGCGCCAATTGGGCTTCACGATCATTCACACACGTGAAGGGCATCGCCCGGACCTCTCTGACCTGCCCGCGAATAAACGCTGGCGCAGCCGCCGCGCGGGCACCGACGGCGTAGGCATCGGCGACGACGGCCCGTGCGGCAGGATCCTCGTGCGCGGTGAGCCGGGCTGGGAAATCATCGACGAACTGAAGCCGCTGCCAGGCGAAATCATCATCGACAAACCCGGCAAGGGCTCCTTCTGCGCGACGGATCTCGAACTGATCCTGCGCACCCGCGGCATCGTCAATCTGGTGCTGACGGGCATCACCACCGACGTCTGCGTTCACACGACGATGCGCGAAGCCAACGATCGCGGCTTCGAATGCACGGTGCTGGCCGATTGCTGCGGCGCGACCGACAAGCGCAATCACGACGCCGCGTTGCACATGATCACCATGCAAGGGGGCGTATTCGGCACGGTATCGGACTCGCACGCGTTGCTCGCCACGTTACTGGCCACGACGACGGCGCCGGCAGCGGCGCTCGCCATTTCAGGCAGATAAATCATGACCACGGCGCCGAAGGCATTGGGCGTGGAAGTGCTGAACGCAAGCAAATCGTTCGGTGCGTTTCGCGCATTGGATAGCGTCTCGATCAAGGTCAAGGCCGGCACGATTCATGCGCTGCTTGGCGAGAACGGGGCGGGCAAGAGCACGCTCGTGAAAGGGCTGGTCGGCTATGGCGTACTCGACAGCGGACAGATCGCCGCCGACGGTCGCGAGGTCCATATCGCGTCGCCGCGCGATGCACAGGCGCTCGGCATCGGCATGGTGTATCAGCATTTCACGCTGGCGTCCGGCCTGTCTGTCGAAGAAAACCTGTTGCTCGCGCGCGGACGCATGCCGTGGAAAATCGACTGGAAGGGCGAGCGTGCCGCGCTTGCCGCATTCATGCAACGCATGCCGTTTCGCTTGCCGCTCGACGCGCCGGTGGCCATTCTCGCTGCGGGTGAAAAGCAGAAACTCGAGATCCTGAAGCAGCTCTATCTGCAGCAGCGTTTCCTGATTCTCGACGAACCCACCTCGGTTCTGACGCCGCAAGAAGCAGACGAAGTGCTTGGCCTGATGCGCGATCTGAGCTCACGCGGCGAGTTGACGGTGCTGATGATCACGCATAAGTTCCGCGAAGTGATGGCCTATGCCGACGATGTCACCGTGTTGCGCAAGGGCAGGCAAGTCGGCACAAGCGCAGTTGCCGACACAAGCCGCGACGAACTCGCAGCGTGGATGATGGGGACCGTCGCCAGTCATGCGCCGAACGAAATCCATTCGGAAAACGAAACGTCATTGATGGCCGCGGTGACCGTCGAGCGTCTGCCACGCAAACCCGTCGACGACATGGCGCAAGTGCGTCTCGCACTGCGCGACGTATCAGTGGAAGACGATCGCGGCCACACGGCGGTCAGGCACGCGACGCTGTCCCTGCGGGCGGGCGAAATCCTCGGGCTGGCGGGCGTCTCCGGCAACGGACAGAAGGAACTGGTGGAGGCGCTGGTCGGTCAGCGCCGTGTGAAAACCGGCGACATGGAGGTGGCGGGCCAGGCCTACCATGCAACGCGTGAAAAGATGACCCACAGGCGCGTGTTCGCGATTCCCGAGGAGCCCCTGAAAAACGCCTGCGTCGCCACGATGAGCGTGGCGCAGAACCTCGCGCTGCGCGACTTCGATCGCGAGCCGTTGCGGCGCGGCGGCTGGTGGCTCGACCGGCGTGCTGTGCGCGAGCGCGCCGCACAGCTGATCTCCGAGTTCAATGTGCGTCCGCCGCTACCCGAGCGCCCCATCGGCACGCTGTCGGGCGGCAATGTGCAGCGCGCGGTGCTGGCGCGCGAACTCGGGCAGCCGGTGAATGTGCTGATTGTCGCGAATCCCGTGTTCGGTCTGGATTTCGCTTCGGTCGCCGATATTCATGCCCGTCTGATGGCCGCACGCGATGCAGGTGCGGCGGTGCTGCTGGTTAGCGAGGACCTCGACGAACTGCTCGAACTGGCGGACCGTATCGTGGTGATCGCGGAGGGCAGGCTGGTGTTCGAGACGCCGGCGGCGCACGCGGATCGGGCCTTGCTCGGTCAGCATATGGCAGGGCACGGCGATACCGCGGCGCATGACGCCGTACCCACGGAAAGAATGAAGGAAGCCATCGGATGACCCAGCAAACCGAGTTGACAATCGACGCCCAACCGGGTCCCTTCACCCTGGACTCCACAAAAACCGCGCTGATCGTAATCGACATGCAGCGCGATTTCATCGAACCGGGCGGCTTCGGCGAATCGCTGGGTAATGACGTGTCGCTGCTGGCCGAAATCGTGCCGACTGTCGCCGCATTGCTCGCTTTCGCGCGCGGGCATCGATGGCTCGTGGTGCATACGCGTGAATCGCATGCACCGGATCTGTCCGACTGCCCGGCGGCGAAACGGCTCAGAGGTGCGCCCAATGCCCGCATTGGCGATGCCGGACCGATGGGACGCATCCTGATTCGCGGCGAGCCCGGCAATGCGATCATTGAACCGCTCGCGCCGCTAGCCGGCGAACTCGTGATCGACAAACCGGGGAAGGGTGCGTTCTACGCCACCCGGCTCGGCGAAGAGCTCGCGATACGCGGCATCACGCATCTGGTGTTCGCGGGCGTGACCACTGAAGTTTGCGTGCAGACCTCGATGCGCGAAGCCAACGACCGCGGCTACGACAGTTTGCTGATCGAAGACGCAACCGCCAGCTATTTCCCCGCGTTCAAACAGGCGACACTCGACATGATTAGCTCGCAAGGCGGCATTGTCGGCTGGACCGCGCCGTTTTCATCATTGACGAAACTCGACGAGGCAATTCCCGCATGGAGATAAATCAGCCGGAAGTGGTCGCTCAAGTGCAGGCGGCCTTTGTCGAATACGAGCGCGCGCTGGTCGACAACGACGTCGCGGCAATGAACGCGCTTTTCTGGCACACGCCGGAGACGGTCCGCTATGGGATTGCCGAAATCCAGCATGGCGGCGAAGCGATCCGTGCATGGCGTGAGCGCTGCGATCCGGTGCCGAAGTCGCGCAAGCTGCATCGCACCGTGGTAACGACCTTCGGTACTGACTTCGCCACCGTCAGCACTGAATTCACCAGCGACGCCACGCCTTTGATCGGCCGTCAGATGCAGACATGGGCGAGGCTCGGTCCCGCCGACGGCTGGAAAATCGTCGCGGCTCATGTCAGCCTTATCGCGATGCCATGAAACGCCGATAATAAGAAAAAGGGGGATGAGGCATCAATGAACGACGATACGACGAATCTGCTCGAGCCCCCCGCAGGGCCTGAAACGCCGGGCGCTGCGGGAACGCAGGGCATGCCTGGCGTGCCGGCCGCCGCCAATCCGCTCGCCGAGCAGGTGTACCAGCAACTGAAGAACGATATCTTCAGTTTCCGCCTGTTTCCCGGCGACCGATTTTCCGAAAACGGCATCGCGCAGCACTACGGCGTGTCGCGCACGCCGATGCGCGATGGCCTGTTTCGTTTGCAACGCGAGGGCTACCTGGAAGTCGGTTTCCGGCGCGGCTGGAAAGTTGCGCCGATCAACTTCGATCAACTCGATCAGCTCTACGATTTGCGCATTGTGCTGGAAGTGGCGGCTGTCGAACGGGTGGGGGTGGGAGGCGACGTCGCCCATGCGGCCGTGGAAGCGCTGAAGGCGATATGGTGCGTCGAGCCCGAATTGCGTGAGAGCGATCCGGTGAAGATGTTCGGCATGGATGAGAACTTCCACCGTCAACTGGTCGCGGCGACGGGCAACGCGGAGATGCTGCGCGTGCATAACGAAGTTACCGAGCGCATTCGCATCGTGCGTCGACTGGATTTTCTGAAGCCGCACCGTACGAGCGCCACCTACGACGAACACTCGACCATGCTAAATCTGATCGAGCGCAACCGGTTAACAGAGGCGATCATTCTGCTGCGTGCGCATATCACGCAGAGCAAACTCGAAGTGCGCAAGATCACGCTGTCCATGCTGGCCGCCGCGCGCGATAGCAAGTTGCCGTTTGTGTCGTGAGTGAGGTCGGCAAATCGTGGACGGTGCGGCTATTGGGGGGAGCGCCTGTGCGAATGGCTTGCGGAATTCGATCCTCGATCGGGCCACAGCGATCAACTTGCCGGAAAAGTTTCAGTTCGGTTTCGCCGTGTCGAGGTTGGATAAGTGATTTTACATAATATAAATTATCAACAAACTGCATGTAGCAGCTTTATGTAAATGTCGTGTTCTAGCCAGATAGAAATGTCGTGTTTTTGAATGCTGGCATGCTGGTCGGTCCGTTGCGAGATTCCGGAGGCGGCCATGTGTCCATGCCTGCAAGAATCACCCACATAGCATGACGGCCCATTGCGACTTACAGAAAACTTTCACATAAGAAATGCTCAAGCAATTAAGCATCCGCTCGCGACGGGATGTCGCACCGGGCATACGGATAAACCATTTATAGTGCACCGCACAAGCCCGTGTGACCGGTAGATGCGATCCGATGGTTGTGTTATAGTGCACTGCACAAACTTCGTCCGATCGGCAAGCGCGATCCGACAGCCGCGTCCGGCGTTGCTGGGTTGCGGACCGAGATGCCGCTGAAGTTGAGTCGACACACCTGTCAACTACGTCCAGTTTTTGTCTACATCATCAAAATGAGGTCCCTGTGAAATACCTTACCCGCATCGCCGCGTCTGGAGCACTCCTGGTCGTCGCTCTCGGTATTGTCACCTTCGCCCAGATCAAGTTCGCTCCGCAATCGGCAGACAACAATCCGGTGGCACGGATCGTCCTGAACGTCGAATCGCAACTAAACGATTGAGCGACTCCACCGCCGTATGTAGCTCGCGCCCCGCAGGCAAGGAAAAACCCGCCAGGCTCCGAAGAGAACTGGCGGGTTTGAGCTACTGATTTCGGATTCACGTGCCAGGCGATGGTAGCGGAGTTGACGCCTGCTCAGGCTCCCCCAGCGACCAGTCGACCTCCATGTCCACGGCATCCAACACCTTGGCAGCGGTGGCCACTGCCGCATCGGGAAAAAGGCCGCGCCGTCATTGATACCCGATGCGTTGCCCGCGGTCACCGTGCCGTCTTTTTTGAACGCCGGCTTCATCCTCCCGAGCGTCTCCATTGTCGTGCCGGGCTTCACGTGCTCGTCGGTGTCGAATCTCACTTCACCCTTCTTCGTCTGTTTGACGATGGGAACGATTTGCGAATTAAAACGCCCTTCGGCGATCGCCGGCGCAGCCCGGCGGTGAGCGCGCGCCGTTGCGCATGGCGGTGGATAGATAGCCGCCGTGGCTCATCACTTCGACCCCTTCGCCGATGCCATAGTCGCAATCGCCTGGCAAAATATTCTGCGCTGCCGTCACGATGGCCTGCAGGCCGGACGAACACAAACGATTCACCGACATCGCCACCGAATCCATGGGAAGACCGGCCTGGATAGACGCCACGCGCGCCAGGTAAGCAAAGCGGGACTCGGTGAGGATCGTGTTGCCGACGGTCACGGAATGGATCGCCGCCGGGTCGACGCCGGAGCGCGTGAGCGTCTCTTTCATGACCGTACCGGCCAATTCCGCCGGTCGATGTGGGCAAGAGATCCGCCGAAAGTTCCGATCGCCGACCGGCCGCGCCCAGCACCACTACATTACGCTTGCTCACAATGACTTCAGTTGCGATTGATTGACAGAGATTCAGCCGGCCTTGCGCCCGCGGGACCAGCAGCCATCCGTATTTTAAAAAAGAGTCTCGCAATCCTTGCCGTACGAAAAAGGGTTGTGTCGCGATGGGCGATGAGACGGCCAGCCGGACCCGGCACGCCGCCGCGGTGGTCCGCGCGATCGACATCCTGCGATCCGTGCCCATGCCGGCGGCGCGCCTGACCGATGACATTTCGCGGTGGCTAGCGCGCGCCGTCAGCGCGCTGCAAGCGCAGCGCACCCGCGCCTCACCGCTGGCGCTAATTTTCTCGGGTTTCCAAACCTTTCCCACCAAAACCCGCCTCTCCAAATTTTCCCCGCCGTTTAAGTCACCTCGTTTGCGTTCATGAGAATCTAGTCTGTCGCCTTGGAAGCAACTCCATCGCTTCCAAGGCGACAGACTTTTCTTCTCATCCGTCTACGAGGTTGAAATGGACCGCATCGATTCAGTTGTTTTAACGCAAAATACGGGCTACACGTCGCTCGAAGAACGATTCAATCAGAACACCGTAAAGAAAACGGAAAGGTTGCCGTTTACGGTACAGGTGGCAAGTAACCTGGCTGACCTCAACAAAGCCGTCGAGATGCGTCGCGCCGCCTATCGACGTCACGTGCCGGAATTCGCCGAGACCATGGTCGTCGAGACGTTGGACCGCGCGCCCGGCACCGTTGTGCTACTCGCGCAATCGCGTCTGGATGGTGGCCCGCTCGGCACCATGCGGGTCCAGACCAATACATTCGGTCCGCTGGCCGTCGAACAATCGGTCCGTCTGCCGGACTGGCTGGGTCAGGCAAGCCTCGCTGAGGCGACGAGGCTTGGAGTCGCGCGCGGTCCGATCGGTCGCATGGTGAAGGTGGCGCTGTGCAAAGCGTTCTTCATGTATTGTGCGCAGAATGGGGTCGACTGGATGTTAATTACGGCGCGCTCACCGCTCGATCGGGAATATGAAGCGATGTTATTCGGCGATGTGTACGGCCAGAACGAGTTCCTTCCAATGGCGCACGTTGGAGGGTTGCCACATCGCGTAATGGCGAAACCGGTTGCTTTGGTCCGTCAGCGTTGGGCGAAGGTTAATCACCCGTTCTACGGTTTCTTTTTTGAAACGGATCACATTGACATCGACATCACCAGCGCATCAAATCAGAGCGCAGCGGGCCATGAGGCTGATTGCGGTGCCCTGACGGATAGCGCCTCAGGTCATCCGTGGCCGCTGAGCGAAACGTAAAGCAAGATGTCCGCCCGAAGAAACTCGGGCGGACAGGAGCTCGGTCGCGTCAGCGCAGTCGTGCTATCGCGACTGACTATGGCAGCATCACAATGAAACCAAAGTGAAGTCATTGGGGAAGGGCAGCAAATGACACGCGTTAAGTGGGCGTTCCGGGACCGACTGACCGGCTGGGCTTTTCAGCGGTTCTCGGTATACGTAGCGCCATTTGTGATTGTGCTCGGCAGCATCGCAGTCGTGTTCTGGGCGCCGCGCCAATTTGACACGACAGGAATGGTCGCGCTCAGCTTTCCCGTGATTCCGGATCCGTCGGCGACACTGTCACCCGCCACCGCCATCGCCCGCCTACGCGACGCCGCGCCCACTGCACGTTTTAGTACCCATCTCGCTGAAACACCCTTCTGGTTCATGCTCACCGCGCCTGCTCTGGGCGGCGCAGGCCCGACATTCATCGACCTGCCGTCGCGGCACGCACAGGCGCTGTCCTGCTGGCGGACCGGCCCCGTCCTGACGCTGCTCGGCGCGGCCAACCGCCAAGGCACGAGCGGAGAGATGCGCGCCAACAAGGCCGGCTTTGCGCTGAGGCTCGACGAGCACGCCGCTCAAACGCAGATCTTGTGCCGAGGCACCTTCTCCGGACCCGCGTATATCACCGCATCCGCAACGAACGCCGAGGAGCTCGAGGTATCCGCCCTCGACTTTACTCAGAGCGCGTCGCTGATCACTGGCGGCCTGCTGACGCTCGCGATCTTCGTATTCGTTACAGCAATCATCAATCGCGAATGGACTTACGTGATCTTTGCCGCCTGGCTCGTCGGCAATCTCCGGTTGAGCGCCAACGCAATGGGCTTCGATACCGAATGGATGGGCTGGCTCATTCCGCCTGACCATATCGCACTGTTGCGGGAATTCACGTTCGCTTCCTATTACGTGCTGACCACGACGCTCTTTGTGGAGCTTTTTCGCCGCGAGCTGAAAGCAATCGGCCTGCGCTGGAGCCTGCACGCCGTGCGGTATGGCGGCTGCCTGCTGATGATCGCCGCATGTACGCTGAGCTACGCGCACTTCATTCCCGTGCTCTGGGCGTGCGCCAGCTTCTGCATACTGGTGCTGACCTATTTCCTCGTACAGTTGTTCATCAAGGCCCGCTCACGGACCGTGCTTTGGTATGTCGCGTCAATGGGCATCGTGCTATTCGCGACGCTGTCGCAAGTACTCGCCGCCGCGCTCGGCGTGAAGGCGCTGGCCGGCGCGCTGAGCCCCGTGGTGACAGCACTGTCGTCGAGCATGCTTTGTGCGTTCGCTATTGCGGAACGTATGCGCGAAGAGCGAGAGCGGCGCCGACAAATGCAAATCGAACTGCGCAACACGTATGACGTCACGCCGATCGGCCTCTTCACGCTGAGCGGGGACAGCGCCTTCCTTCGCGCCAATCCGGCGCTGCACTCGATGTTGGGCCTGCCTCAACAGCACCACGGCGCGCATCGCTGGGCCGACTATTTCGCCCCGGGCGCCGAGCGCGCGCTCGCTGAACTCCTGGAGCGCGACGACTCGGCGTCGATCGAGATCGAGGGTACAGCCGGCACGAAGACAGAGGCGCGGCGCTACTCGTTGCGAGCGATTCGCGCGAACGGCTTCATCGAAGGCTCGCTCGAGGACGTGACGGACCGCTCGAAAGCTGTGGAGCGGCTGCACTTCCTGGCCGAGCACGACCCACTCACCGGTCTCCTGAACCGTCGCGGTATCGAGCATGCAATCAGCCGGCAAAGCGGCGAAAACGGTCCGTGGGCGCTCGCGTATCTCGATCTCGACCGCTTCAAGCTGTTAAACGACCTGTTCGGCCACGGGACCGGCGACGAGATACTGCGGCATGTCGCTGCGCGCCTCGTCGAGCGCCTCGGTTCCGACGTGCCGATCGGGCGAATCGGCGGGGACGAATTCGTCTGCGTGCTCGTGAACATGGAAATCGACGATGCGGTCGCGCGCTGCCGTGAACTGGTCTCGGCGCTAAACTCCGCACCGGTTCATGTCGACACGCGAGCGTTCCAGATCAGAGGATCGGTCGGCGTAGTCGAGTGCTCGCAAGGTGAGCGAGTCCTCGACGCCCTCGCCTATGCCGACCGTGCGTGTCGCGCTGCAAAACGCGGCGGCAATGCGCGGCTCGTCGCACTGCGCAAGGGCGCGCCGGCCTTTGAGGAGCGCGCCGCCGAGATCAGCCTGATCGAGGCGCTGGGACAGAGCCGGTTACCCGAGGGGCTGTTCCTCGTGATGCAGCCGATCATGTCGATGCGCGCACCGACAGAAGCGCTCGACTTTGAAGTGCTGCTGCGTCTGCGCATGCCGGACGGCTCGGTCGCGACCGCCGCGAAACTGATCGCCGCCGCGGAGGACTCCGGTACCATCACCGCGATCGACCGATGGGTACTCTCGACGACGCTCGCATGGCTCAGGGACAACCGCGCGTCGCTCTCCACCACTCGCTTCGTATGCGTGAACCTGAGCGGCGGTTCGCTCAACGACGAACAATTTCTCGACGAGCTGTTCGAGCTGTTTTCGCGTCACGAAGACGTCATTCATTACCTGTGCGTCGAAATCACCGAAAGCGTCGCGCTGCACGATCTCGAGCATACGGAGCGCTTCATCGCGCGCGTCCACGACATGGGTGCAAAGATCGCGATCGACGATTTCGGCGCGGGTCAGACCTCACTTCGTTACCTCAAGAAGCTGTCGGCCGACGCACTAAAAATCGACGGCGAGTTTGTGCGCACGATGTGTAACCATCCGGCCGACGTCGCGATCGTCGAGGCGATCATTAGCCTGGCACGCAATCTCGGCATGCGCAGCATTGCTGAATGGGTCGAAGACCTCGAGACCTTGCGCGCGCTGAATGAACTGGGCGTCGACTACGTGCAAGGTTTCGCGATCGCGAAACCGCAAGAGGCCGAGGACATTCTCACGGCCTCCTCGGCCGCTAGCTTCGTGACTAATACCGACCTCACACGCTATCTGAATGCGCAGCAGACACAGCGCGGCGGCGCTGATGAACAGCGCATGGAGCGTGAAAGCGCGGCCTGAAGCGGCTGGCCACGCCCAGACCACTGGCGCGTTCGCATTCTTCGCCGTGCCGCGTAAGGGGTGGCGGCTCTATACAACCGAGGTGGCCTCGCGGCACTGGCAGGCTGATGGAGCGGCGACGGTAGAATGAAGTGGTGAAGAAACGAAATCGCTTTATCACGGTCACCGCTTCCCTGCCGTCGTCATCAGGTGCGCGGTTCGGTGGTATTTCCGTTTCAGCCTGAGCCTGCGCGACGTCGAGCCGGTTCCACCAACAGGCCACCATGGAACAACAGAATTCCTATCGTGCTCTTCTCAAGATCCCCAGCCTGTCTTCGCTCATTCTTGCGGCGACTCTGTCGCGCCTCGCCGGGCGCATGTTCACCCTGACATTAGTGCTGTTCGTGCTGACGCGATTTTCGTCGCCGGCATTGGCCGGATGGCTGACATTCGCCGCGATTGTCCCAGGCCTGGTGGTCAGCCCCATCGCGGGTGCGCTGCTTGACCGTATGGGCCCGACAACGGCATTGAGGATCGATCTGATCGCGAGCGCGATCTACATCGCCGCCATCAGCATGACCAGTTGGGTTGGCTGGGCCAGCATACCGGTTCTGTTTGTGCTGGTCGTGCTGCTCTCGCTTACCGGTCCGTTGGGCGCGGCGGGAACGCGAACCCTGCTGCCGCGTCTGGTGCCGGCCCACGCGCTCGATCGGGCCAATGCGCTGGACACCGCGGTCTACGCCGTGGTCGACGTGGTGGGACCCGGTTTGGCCGGGCTGATCGTTGCTTCGTTCGGACCTGAATCCGCGCTGTCCGTCATCGCCGTGGCTTACGCGGGCGCGGCGATCTGTTTGTCTTACGTCCAGAATCTGCCCGGCCTCGCCTCCACCCAGACATCTCTGCTGCGCCAGACGATCGAGGGCATTCAGATGGTCGCGCGTCAGCCGACGCTGCGGGGACTCGCCATTTCCTATTCGTTGTATCAGGCCACCTGGGGCGTTCTCGTTGTGGTGGTTCCGGTATTCGTGGCCAATCACTACGCCAGCGCGGTGGGCAGTTCAGTAACCGGCTTGCTGTGGGCCGCGATGGGCATGGCCGGTGGCTTGGGAGCGCTTCTCGCCGGCCATCTGCGGACCACGGGCCGTGAACGCCTCATCATGGCGGCCGGGATGATCGTTACCGCCCTGGCTGCATGGCCGGTTGCAGCGGAATTCGGCTTTGGCGGCTTAGCCATCGGATTGATGCTTGCCGGGGTGGCGTCCGGTCCAATCGACGTCGCGCTGCTGACCTTGCGTCAGCGGCGCACCGATCCGCGTCAGCTCGGCCGGGTGCTGTCCATCTCGATGAGCCTGAATCTCGCCGGCTTTCCGCTCGGATCGGCCATTGCGGGGATGGTGATCACAACCTCCCTGTCCGCGACGTTCGTGATGGCCGGCCTTGCTTCAATCATTGCCGCCATCGCGACTGCATCCATACCCCGCGACCTTGATCGACCGGCCGTTTAGCGTCCTGTCGAGTGTGCCCCCCGCTTTCAGTCGGTGATCGGACTTCAGTTCAGCCGACTGGACGCGATCCCGGCCGGAGCGCACTCCTCCCCACCCGACGACCCACCAGGGAAAAAACCAGTGGACTGGTCTTTTTCATGGTGTAGCATCCAATCGTTACATCATTCAATGTAACAATAAAAAATGTCATCGTGCTGGGCTGCTGTACGCCCGTCGGACAGCATATTGGGAGGCAGGCATGGGCGAGAAGGCCATTCCACACGTCAACGTGGACGAGTTGGCGCAATTCCGCGAAGTCCAGCAACTGGCGTACCGGTGCGTCGAGAGCATCGGCGACCTGCTTCGACCGGGCATGACGGAAAAGGACGCCGCCCGGCTGCTGAGCGAATGGTTACAGGACCATGGCGTGCATGACTGGCTGCACAAACCCTTCGCCTGGTTTGGTGACCGTACCGCTTTTGAGGGCTTCTCCGGGCTGTCGCACATGGCCGGCTTCAATCTCGCCTTCTTCCCGGGTTCACGCCGTCTGGAAGAAAACATGCCGGTCATTCTCGACGTGGCACCCGTGTTGAACGGCGTGATCGCCGATGTCGGCTACGCCACCTGCGTCGGTACGAATCCGATTCTCGAGCAACTGAAAGACGATCTCGCGGAACACCGCGAACTGATCGTCAGTATGGTCAAGCAACGGCGCACACTTGCCGACGTGGCGCGCGCGGTCGACCTGCTATGCAGGCAACAGGGCGTGGAGCCGCGCCATAAGGCCTATCCGTTCAAGGTGCTGGCGCATCGTGTCGCGAAGCTGCACAACCCCGCCAAGCCGCGCTTCGTGGCGCGCTTCGGTCTGAACGCCACGCGCAATCTGGTCCTCGACCAGGTGAGCGCGGGCAGGAAAGAAGGCTGGTCGCCGCTGTGGTCGATCGATCGCCGTTCCGATCATGCACCGACGCCCGGCTTGTGGGCCGTCGAGCCGCATCTCGGATTTCAGGGCGTGGGCGCCAAGTTCGAAGAACTGCTCGTCATCACCGAAGACGACGCCTACTGGCTCGACGACGACCTGCCGCATGTGCGCCGTTGGGCACAGCGCGGACGGGCGTTGGCCGCGGCATGACGGAGGCGCATATGCAGCTTTTGACCGAACCCGTGCCGCCCACGCTGTACGAGGCGCCGCCCGCGATGCATCGCACGAGTTTCGCGGTGCGCCCGGGCGACGTGACCCTGGCCGCCAGCGCA
This sequence comes from Paraburkholderia sp. BGA-UO-ETr-F12, assembly GCF_059567945.1. Taxonomy (NCBI): domain Bacteria; kingdom Pseudomonadati; phylum Pseudomonadota; class Betaproteobacteria; order Burkholderiales; family Burkholderiaceae; genus Paraburkholderia; species Paraburkholderia sp. BGA-UO-ETr-F12. The sequence continues at coordinate 125,462 of NZ_JCAQOZ010000046.1, forward strand.
TGGGGCGGCCCCGCCCGGCCGACCGTGGTCCTCGTGCATGGCTACCCGTACCGCGTCAACTTCATCCGCTGCCTGTGCATGCCGCGCAAGCGTTACGCGCACGCCCCAGTCCAGGCGATCGTGCCGACGCTGGACAAATACGTCAGCCCGGCACTATCCGAAGATCTCTCGCGATGGGTGCCGAAGTACTGGCGCCGTGAACTGACCGCACGGCACCAGGTGCCGCTCACCCGCGCGATCGCCCGCATCAGCATGATGCCGCGCTGAACTCAGTGGGCTCACCAATCAGACGCCGGAGACCGTTATGAACCAGGAGCAAACCCAGCACAAGATCAAGGCCCGTCACGTGAAGTTCGACTGGAGCCAAACACCGATTCAATGGATTCCGGGCGATCCGTCGAGCACGCACATCATCAATGTGCTGAACCTGCTGTTCCCGGCCGGCGAGCTATGGTTCTGCCGCGTCTACAACAAGGCGCTGCCGCTCATTACCGACCCGGCCTTGCGCGACGACGCCGAGGGATTTCTGCGTCAGGAAGCGGTGCATTCGCGCTCGCACGGCGGCGTGCTCACGCATTACTACAAGGCACACGGCATCGATACGCAGCCCTTCACGAAACAACTCGACTGGCTGTTCGGCAAGCTGCTCGGCGAACAGCCGCTTGGGCTGAAGATCGGGAAAACGCGCTTCTGGCTGCGCCAGCAGCTTGGCGTGATCGCCGCGCTGGAGCACTTTTTCGGCTATCTCGGCAACTGGGTGCTGAATGCCGACGGGCTCGATGCAGCCCACGCCGACCCCACCATGCTCGACCTGCTGCGTTGGCACGGTGCCGAAGAGGTCGAACATCGCACGGTGGCCTTCGACATCTTCCGGCATATGGGCGGCACCTATTTCGAACGCTGCTTCCATATGCTCTCGACCGTCATGCTTCTGCTGTACTTCCTGACGCGCGGCGCACGCTTCATGCATCAACGCGATCCTGCTGCCGGCAGGTACTACGGCTTTATTCTCGCGTGGCGCGCCGGAGCGCGGCGCCGTTGTCTGCCGTCGTTCTGGAAAATGATTTCGGCGGCGTTGCGCTATTTCAATCCACGCTACACGCCCCATCACGAAGGCTCCACTGAACAGGCGCTGGCTTATCTCGCGACCTCGCCGGCAGCGCGAGCCGCGGCACACGGGGGCAACTGGGTTCGTAAAGCAGGCTAATGCATGAGTCGATGCCTTTCCACCTTACATTTTGACATGTTATGATGCGAATCATTCTCATTTACAAAGGCGTCGCATCCGCGGATCTGACGCGCCCGGTGGGTCATGGCGGCAAACGAATCGGCCCTGCATCACGAGATGCAGGTGCTCTACAGCAATCATCACGGCTGGCTCCACGCATGGCTGCGTAAGAAGCTCGGCTGTGCGCATCGTGCGGCCGACCTCTCGCACGACACGTTCCTGCGTTTGCTCGCCCGTGATGAACCGCTGGGTCTGCAAGAGCCGCGCGCGTTTCTGACCACGGTCGCGCAACGCGTCATGGCCAATTACTGGCGTCGCGAGCAGATCGAGCGTGCGTATCTGGAAGCGTTGGCGCTCGTGCCCGAGAATTTCGCGCCCTCACCTGAAGAGCGCGCGCTGCTTCTGGAAGCGCTGTGCGAGATCGACAGCCTGCTGGAACGGCTGCCGCTCGCCGTCAAACGTGCTTTCCTTCTGGCCCAGCTCGACGGATTGACCCACGCCGAGATCGCCGCACAACTGAAGCTTTCCATCTCGACCGTGAAACGTCATCTGGTGCGCGCCGGCGCACAGTGTTTCTTTGCGCTGAACGTGGCCTGACGGATCGACGGATGAACGCGAGCGCCAGACCCGATATTCCGCAACACATCGCCATGCGCGCCGTGCAGTGGTGGATGGAATTGCAATCCGGTAAAGACACGCGCGCCCAGCAACTCGCGTTGGCGCGCTGGTGCGCCGAGCATCCCGATCACGAACGCGCGTGGCAGCACATCTGCAGCGTCAGCAGTCGCTTCAGGGGACTCACCGAAGCAGGCACGGGCGTTGTGGACGCAGGCGGCGCAGCGGCCGCTCGCGCTGCGCTGACGCGTACCGGGTCGGCTAGGCGCCGCGCGAGCGTCAAAGTCCTCGCGACCTTGTTGTTCGCCGGCGGCGCGACATGGCTCGCCGGTGAACACGTGCCGTGGCGCGCATGGAGTGCGGATGTGCACACCGCGCCCGGCGAGCGCCGCACCGTCACACTTGCCGACGGCACCCGCGTCACGCTTAACACCGACAGCGCCATCGATATCGGCTTCAACGGCACCGAGCGGCGCGTGCGCCTGATCAAAGGCGAAATCATGATCGCGACCGGCCATCCCGCCGGCGAACAACGGCCGTTCATTGTCGAGACCGTGCAAGGGCGTTTGCAAGCCTTGGGGACACGCTTCGCCGTCAGGCAGCAGAGTGCGCTTAGCCGCCTCGATGTATTCGAGGGCGCGGTGCGGGTCAGCCCGCGCGACGCAGCCGGCCTTGCGCCGGTGGTCCGTGCCGGACAACGCGTCCGCTTCACGCACGGCAACGTCGGCGCAGTCGAGCCGCTCAGCGAGAACGACGCAGCGTGGACGGATGGTCTGATCGTCGCGAGCGGCATGCGGCTCGGCGATTTCGTAGCCGAGCTGGATCGCTACCGCACGGGGCATCTGGGTTGCGATCCGTCCGTGGCCGATTTGCGGATCTCGGGCACCTTCCCGCTCGCCGACACGGAGCGTGTGCTCGACACCGTGGCCGCAACCTTGCCGGTCGAGGTCGTATTCATTACGCGCTACTGGGGCACCGTGCGCGCGGCGCGCACCTGAAACCGGCGAACCCAAGCGTCGCTGAAAATTATTTCGTCTGTTGTGAGCTGTTTTCGAATCTCGCGTGACAAGGGAGATGAGAGCAACACATCGTCACCCTTCCAGCGAGTTTTGAACATGGGACAGTATCGAAAGACCGGCGCCGGCAATCGCCGCCGTGGCAGTCGTGGCGCGATGCGCGCGCGGCACATCGCAACGGCCGCACTGATCTCCGCCGGACTGCCGTTCAACCTGGCGCTGGCAGCCGATGCGCCGTCTTCCGCCGAGGCGCCAGCGCGCAAGAACTACGACATTCCGGCCGGGCCGCTCGAAGCGGCGCTCAATCGCTTCGGGCGCGAAAGCGGGCTGTTACTGTCCTTTCCGGCGGCACTGACAGACGGGCGCACGAGCGCAGGCCTGCACGGCGATTACGACGTCAGGCAAGGCTTCGAGCGAATCCTGCGCGGCACAGGACTCGGCGCGACGCAGCAGGCCAATGGCGGCTATACGCTCGTCCCGCGCACTGAGGCGGCAGCGGACGACGGCGACCCGCACGGCACCACCCTCCCCGCCGTCACGGTCAGTTCGACAATGGTGAAAGCCGGCAGCTACCGGCCCCCTGCCGACTCGGTGGTAACGCGTTCGGACACGCCGGTGCTTGACACCGCCCAAGCCGTCAACATCGTGCCGTCCCAGGTGCTGCATGACCAGCGTCCGCGTAATCTCGACGATGCGCTTGCGAACGTAAGCGGCATCGTGCAAGGCAACACGCTGGCCGGCACGCAGGACACCTTGCTCAAGCGCGGCTTCGGCGGCAATCGCGACGGTTCGATCATGCATAACGGCATGCCGCTGGTGCAAGGGCGCGCGCTGAACGCGGCGGCCGACAGTGTCGAAGTGCTCAAAGGCCCGACCTCGCTGCTGTACGGCATCATGGACCCGGGCGGCGTCGTCAACGTGGTGAGCAAGCAGCCCTTGCTTCAGCCCTATCACGCGATCTCCGTGCTCGGTTCGACCTACGGACACGGCCGCAACGGCGCCGGCGCCACGCTCGATACAACCGGGCCGATCGGCGACTCCGGTCTCGCCTACCGGCTCGTGGTCGATCAGACCGACGAGCAGTATTGGCGCAACTTCGGCGAGCACCGCGAGACGCTCGTGGCGCCGTCGCTCGCGTGGTACGGACGCGATACCCAGGTGGTGGTGTCGTACGAATATCGCAAGTTTCTCTATCCGTTCGACCGCGGCACCGCGCTCGATCCGAAGACCAACCAGCCGCTTGCGATTTCGAGCCGCGAACGTCTCGACGAACCGTTCAACGAAATGGACGGCGAATCGAACCTCGCGCAAATCAGCGTCGATCATCAGATCAACGCGAACTGGAAGGCTCATTTCGGCTATAGCTACAACCGTGAGACCTACGACGCCGGTCAGTTGCGCGTGCAGGGTATCAACAGCACGACCGGCGCCGTGTCGCGCAGCAACGACGCGACGCATGGCGCGCTCAGCACGGACAGCTACGCGATCGCATACGTGGACGGCCATTTCAACCTGGCGGGTTTGCGCAACGATTTGCAGGTCGGTGTCGACAGCGAGTACCGCCGCATCTATCGCAAGGACCTGCTGCGCCAGGCCACGAAATATCCGTTCAACTATTTCAATCCGATCTACGGACGCGAGAGCCCGTCGACCACCGTGTCCGCAAGCGACAGCGATCAGACCGACACGCTGCACGACCGCTCGTTCTTCTTCCAGGACAATTTGCATCTCACCGACAAGTGGATTCTGATCGGCGGCGCGCGTTTTCTGAGCTACAACCAGATCGCGGGAAAGGGCCGGCCGTTTGTCGTCAATACGGACATCAACGGCAGCAAATGGCTGCCGCGCGCGGGCGTGGTCTACAAATGGACCGACACGGTATCGCTATACGGCAGCTATACCCAGTCGCTCAAGCCGACCTCGACGATCGCGCCGCTTGCCACCGGCGTGGTGATCGATTCGTCGGTGCAGCCTGAAGAAGCCACGTCGTGGGAGCTCGGCGCCAAGATTGCGATGCCCAATGGCCTCAGCGGCACGCTAGCGCTTTTCAACATCGACAAGAAAAACGTGCTGGTGCAGCAGTACAACGACGCCACCAAACAGACCGACTGGCGCACGGCCGGCAAGGCACGTTCACGCGGAGTGGAGCTCGATGTGGCCGGGCAGATCGGCCAGCACTGGAGCGTGATCGCAAGCTACGCGTACATCGACGCGAAAACCACCGAAGACCCGTTGTATGCCGGCAAGCGCCTGTGGAACGCGCCGCAGAATACGGCATCGCTGGCTGCGGTCTATGACTTCGGCACCATCTTCGGCGGCGACCAGTTGCGGGTGGGCGCCGGCGCGCATTATGTCGGCCCACGCCCCGGCGATTCGGCCAATAGCTTCACGCTGCCGGCTTACACCGTCGCCGATGCCTTCGCCACTTACGAAACAAAACTCGGCAATCGCCATCTGTCGTTCCAGCTCAACGTGAAGAATCTGTTCAACAAGACCTACTACCCGTCGAGCGCGAACCGCTACTTCGTCGCGGTTGGCGACGCGCGCCAGGTCTCCTTGCTGTCGACGCTCGAGTTCTAGGCGTGCGCACGGACACCGTACGCACGATATGTGGGTTCAATGGATCAACAGGATATGGGAGTCACGATGAAACTCTGGAACCGTCGCGCTAACAAGGGTCTGGCGCCCGCCCGCAAACGCCGGACCTTTCTCACTACCGCGGCGAGCCTCGGTGCGGTGCTGGCGGTCGCGACACCCGCCGCGCGCGCCGCATCGAGCGATCCGCGCGCGGGCAAGAAAGTCGTGATGCTCGTGCAACTGAATGGCCCGAGCCTGGCCGTCGACCAGAAGATCGCGGCGCACCTGACCGCGCGCGGCTACAGCGTACGCATGCTGGATCAGGCGCAACCGCCCGAGGCGGTGGGCGACGCGGATCTGGTCGTCATTTCATCGACGGTCTCATCGAAACAGGTGGCGGGAGGCTGGCGCTACCTGGTCAAGCCGTTATTGACATGGGAAAACGATTTGCTCGACGACTTCGCGATGACGGGCAAGCGTCACGACGTCGATTTTGGCGAAGCGGAAAAGGAGCGTTACCTGTGGCTGGTCAACGCGCCCCACCCCATTGCGGCCGGCTTGCCGGCGGGCGTGACGAACGTCTACGTCAAGCAGGCCGCGATGAGCTGGGGCAAACCGGGCTTGGGCGCGACGACCATTGCAACGCTGTATGGCCAGCCTGAAAAGGCGGCAATCTTCGCGTATGAGAAAGGCGCCACGATGGACTACGAGTCGCTGGCGCCGGCCCGGCGCGTGATGTTCTTCCTGAACAACGACACCTTCGGCAACCTCTCGCCGGCGGGTAACAGTCTGTTTGATGCGGCGGTGGATTGGGCGCTGGGTTTGGCCTGAACGAGGCCTTGCCCATTCACGTTGAATGCGGGGCGATAATAAAACCTTGCCTCGCGCTGTAGTCCGTCGTCAGTTCCCGTCGGAAAGCAGACCGGGCATCAGTTAGAAGCCGCACCCGCATCCGCGGCCGGTACGCCAGCCGTCTTGACCGCGCCAGCGCCATCCGTGTGATGCTGAATGTCATAAATCTCCCGATTACGCGCAATCTCCACCGCGGTAGGGGGATAGTCGTTATTGGGCGTCGGCACGAGCCCTTCGGCCTGAGCTTGTTTCAACTGAGCCATAACGTCAGCCCGTGTGAGTCCCGACGGATTGGATTGCGCAAACGCATTCGCTCCGAACGGCAAACTGAGCGCGGCAACAGCAATAGCGGTAAGCAGTTTCATGATGTCTCTCCGGTGAAGTGCAAGAAATGAGTGGTCTGAACCACGTTTCCTATTCTTGTCATTTCAGCTGTCGGAGCACTGACCCGAGGATTACCGTTTTGTTATCTATACGTCGCGCTTAAACAAAAGAACTCAAAGAAGAACGGCAGATAACAGAACCGTAATCTAGCGGACCGTCCCCGGTAAGCGCCTCTTCTCCACACTCCTGACTCATCAAGAAGCCCGCGTCGCGTGCCGCCAGGCGCTCCAGCAGGACGCTCGCCTCCCTCTGCCTCTTTTCAGGAAACCGTCATGTGGATCGTCAAGCTCGCGCTGCGCCGCCCATATACCTTCGTGGTTCTCGCGGTGTTGATCTTTATCGTTGGGCCGCTCACGATACTCCGCACGCCGACCGATATTTTTCCGAACATCAATATCCCGGTGGTCAGCATCGTCTGGACGTACAACGGCTTTTCCGCCCAGGACATGGCCAACCGCATCACGTCGAACTATGAACGTGCGCTGACCTCCGACGTCGACGATATCGAGCACATCGAGTCGCAATCGCTGAATGGCGTCTCGGTGGTCAAGATCTTTTTCCACCCGGGCGCGGACATCAATCGCGCGATCGCCGAGGCGGCTTCCAATTCCGCGTCGATCCTGCGCGTGCTGCCGCCCGGCACCCTGCCGCCGAACATCATTACGTACAACGCGTCGACAGTACCGATCCTGCAACTCGGACTCTCCAGCAATACGCTGTCCGAACAGCAGCTCTACGACCTCGGCAACAGCCAGATCCGCACGCAACTGGCGACGGTGCAAGGCGCATCGGTGCCGCTGCCGTTCGGTGGCAAGGTGCGCCAGATCATGGTCGATATCGATCCGCGCGCCCTGCAAGCCAAAGGTCTTGCCCCGCTCGACGTGGTTAACGCCGTCAACGCACAGAACCTGATCCTGCCGGGCGGCACCGCCAAGATCGGCACGAAGGAATACAACGTCCAGATGAACGGCAGCACCGACACGGTGGCCGCGCTGAACGACCTGCCGATCAAGACGGTAGCGGGCGGCGTGGTGTACGTGCGCGACGTCGCCCATGTGCGCGACGGCTACGCGCCGCAAACCAACATCGTGCGCAGCGACGGCAAACGCGCCGCGCTCCTCACCATCGAAAAATCCGGCAGCACGTCGACGTTGACCATCATCCAGCAGGTCAAGGCGATGCTGCCGCATATCGCCGCCGGTTTGCCGAGCGCGCTGCATATCACCGCGTTGTCCGATCAATCGGTGTTCGTGAAGTCGGCGGTGATGGGCGTGGCGCGCGAGGCCGTGATCGCCGCCGCGTTGACCGCGTTGATGATCCTGCTGTTCCTCGGCAGTTGGCGCGCCACGCTGATCATCGCGGTGTCGATTCCGCTTGCGGTGCTGACCTCATTGATCGCGCTGTCCGCGCTGGGCCAGACCATCAACATCATGACGCTCGGCGGGCTCGCGCTCGCGGTGGGGATTCTCGTCGACGATGCCACCGTCGCGATCGAAAACATCACCCATCATCTGGAAAACGGCGAGCCGCTGCACGACGCGATTCTGAACGGCTCCGGCGAAATCGCCGTGCCGACGTTCGTCTCGACACTGTCTATCTGCATCGTGTTCGTGCCGATGTTCCTGCTTTCCGGCGTGGCGCGTTATCTGTTCGTGCCGCTCGCCGAAGCGGTGGTATTCGCGATGATCGCGTCGTACTTCTTCTCGCGTACGCTGGTGCCGACTCTGGCGATGTATCTGATGCGTGCGCGCAGCAACGCACCGGTCAAGGGTAATGGCCCGATCGCGCGCCTGATCCGCTTCCAGGCCGCCTTCGAACATCGCTTCGAGCGGTTGCGCGAACGCTATCGCGGCGTACTTGGGTCGGCGATCGCGACACCGCGCCGGTTCATCGCTATCTTCCTGTTGCTGTGTATCGGCTCGCTCGTGCTCGTGCCATTCGCCGGCCGCGATTTCTTCCCTGCCGTCGATACCGGCGAAATTCGCCTGCATTTGCGTGCGCCGACCGGCACGCGCATCGAAGACACCGCGCGCATCACCGATGAAGTCGAGGCCCGCGTGCGCAGCGTGATCCCGAAACAGGAGCTCGCGGCCATGCTCGACAACATCGGTGTGCCGGTGAGCGGCATCAACCTGACCTACGACTCCTCCGACCCGATTGGCCCGGAAGACGCCGAGGTAATGATCACGCTCGCCGCCGGCCACAAACCCACGGCCGCCTATGTGACGACGCTGCGCACCGTGCTATCGAAAGATTTTCCCGGCGTTACGTTTGCGTTCCTGCCCGCCGACATCGTCAGCCAGATTCTGAACTTTGGGCTGCCCGCGCCGATCGATATCCAGATCGTCGGCAACAAGCTCGACGCCAATCGTGTCGTAGCGAACCGCCTGCTCGAACAACTGCGCGGTGTGCGCGGCCTCGTCGATGCGCGCATCCAGCAACCGGGCGACGAACCCGCGATCAACGTCAATGTCGACCGTACCCGGGCGATTCAGGCGGGCCTGCTGCAACGCGACGTGTCGCAGAATCTGCTGATCGCGCTTTCCGGCAGTTCGCAAACCACGCCGAATTTCTGGCTCGATCCGAAGAACGGCGTCAGCTATCCGCTGATGGCGATGATGCCGCAGTACGACATCAACTCGCTGCAGGCGCTCGCCAATATTCCTGTTGCACAGAGCGGCGCTGCCAGTACGGGCGCGACGACAGCGTCCGGTGCGCCGAGCGGCAACGGGCCCGTGCCGCAGAACCTGCTCGGCGCGCTGAGCACGCTGACGCGCGTCACGCAGCAGGCCGTCGTCTCGCACTACAACGTGCAACCGGTGCTCGATATCTTCGCGTCGGCACAAGGGCGCGATCTCGGCGGTGTGGCGGCTGACGTAACCCGGCTGGTCGATCAGATCCGCCCGCAATTGCCGCCCGGTGCATCGATCGTGATGCGCGGCCAGGTGCAGGCGATGCACGATTCCTTCAGCGGACTCGCCAGCGGTCTGGTGTTCGCGATCGCGCTCGTCTATCTGCTGATGGTCGTCAATTTTCAGTCGTGGCTCGATCCGCTCATCATCATCAGCGGCCTGCCGGGCTCGCTCGCGGGCATTGCCTGGATGCTGTTCAGCACCGGCACGAGCCTGAGCGTGCCGGCACTGACCGGCACGATTCTGTGCATCGGCATTGCCACGGCCAACAGCATTCTGGTGATCAACACCGCGCGCGAATTCCACCATGGCGGCAAACCACCGCTGCAAGCCGCGCTCGAGGCGGGTTTCAGCCGCTTCCGGCCAGTACTCATGACCGCGCTCGCGATGCTGATCGGCATGCTGCCCATGGCGCTCGGCCTCGGCGACGGCGGCGAACAGAATGCGCCGCTTGGCCGCGCCGTCATTGGCGGCCTTGCGCTCGGCACAGTATCCACGCTGCTGTTTGTTCCCGTCGTCTACGGGACGGTGCATGCATGGCTCGACAAACGCCGCGCGGCTCGCACCGCCGCCCAGGAATCCCGCGTTCCCGCCCGCACACTTTGACTCCGACGAGAGCCCGCTCATGAACAACTCATCACTTCCACCCGATCTCGGCGACGGGCTTGAACCGGCCCGCGAGGCTGATCGCGCCGCCACGGCTGCCGAGGGCAGCGAAGCGTCACGCGCAGCCGACACCGCGCATGCCGCCGAGCCGGCCCAGCCGGCGAGCGCCAGCGAGGACCCACGCGCCGCCGGTTTGCCCACCAGCCTCAAGCCTCGCCGACGCATGTGGCCGCTGGCATTGACCGGCCTTGCCGTGGCGCTGCTGATCGCCGGCATCGTGCCGCGTTTGCATGCCAGCGCCGCGCTCACGCAACAGACGCAAGAGCAAAGCGCGCTCAGCGTGTCCGTGGTCTTACCGCGCCCCGCGCCTGCTGTCCACGAATTGCTGCTGCCCGGCGCGGTGACGCCCTTCGCCGAAGCATCGATCTACGCGCGCACGAGCGGCTACGTGGCGCACTGGAGCGCCGACATCGGCACCCAGGTGAAAGCCGGTCAGACGCTCGCCACGATCGACGCCCCCGATCTGGACGCACAACTGCGTCAGGCGCGTGCCGACGAAGCCACCGCGCAGGCCAACTTCGACTTCGCGAAAACCACGGCGCAGCGCTGGCAGGAGATGCTGAAAACCCAATCGGTCGCGCAGCAGGATGCGGATACGAAGGTTAGCGACATGGAGGCGCGGCGCGCGATGCTGGCGTCGGCGCAGGCCAACGTCGCGCATCTGGCCGAGCTGGTGTCCTACGAAAAGATCACCGCGCCGTTCGACGGCACGATCACCGCGCGCAATGTCGATGTCGGCAGCCTGGTGACGGCGGGCGGCACGCCCGGCACGCCGGGTATGTCGGGCGAGCTGTTTCATATTCAGCAGACGGGCGTGCTGCGCGTGTTCGTCGACGTGCCGCAGAACGACGCGCCCTACGTCACGCCCGACACCGGCGTGTATCTGAGCGTCCAGCAGTATCCCGGGCGGCACATCGCGGCGAGGGTAGCGCGCACGAGCGGCTCGATCGATCCGGCGAGCCGCACATTGCGCGTCGAAGTGGACGTCGACAACAAGGACGGCGCGCTGCTGCCGGGCGCTTATGCGCAGGTGCATCTGCAGTTGCAATCGACCACCCCGGCGCTCGATCTGCCGGTGAGCGCGCTGCTGTTTCGTCCGGATGGCGTGACGGTTGCCGTGGTCGACGGCAATGGACGTGCAGCGCTCCGGACGGTGCACATCGGCCGCGATTTCGGCACGCATGTGGAGATCACCACGGGCCTCGCCGCGACCGACCGAGTGATCGACAACCCCGGCGATTCGCTAAGTACCGGTCAGCTCGTGCAGATCGCGCCGGCCGCGCATGGTTGAGCGCCTGTCATGGAAAGGATGAGCCTAATGTCTTCAAACTCGCCGTTGCGTCCGCCGTCACGTCCGCTGTTGCGTCTGCAATTACGCCCGCTGTTACGCCGCTCGTTGGTGGCCGTGCTGATCGGCGCGCTGCTGAGCGCCTGCTCGACGTTGCCGCCGTACCAGCGCCCCGCCGTCCAGATGCCCTCGCAGTACGCAGGCACGGCGCCGGGTTGGGCCCAGGCCGCGCCGGCTGACACCGCGCCGCGTGGCCCCTGGTGGACGATTTTCAACGACCCGGTGCTGAATCAACTCGAAGCCCGCATCGACGTCTCGAACCAGACCGTGCGCAAAGCGGTTGCACAGGTCGAGCAGGCACGTTCGATGGTGGATTATCAGCGCGCCGGTTTTTTCCCGACAATCACGGCCGGTGCCGCGCAGGACCGTTTCCGGACCTCACAGAACGTCGAGGGCAAATCACTCGCGGGCAAGACCGTACCGGACTATTCGGCCGGCGTATCGGCGAGTTGGGAACCTGACCTGTTCGGCCGCGTGCGCGACAGCGTGACCGGCGCGCGGGCCGATGCCGCTGCGAGCGAGGCCGATCTCGAAGCCGTGCGTCTGTCGATGAGCGCCGATCTCGCGGTCGACTATTTCTCCCTGCGCTCGCTCGACACGCAAAAGAAGCTGCTCGACGACAGCGTAACCGCCTACGCCGCCGCCCTGAAGCTGCTGGAGCAGCAACTAAAAGACGGCGCGATCGACGCCTCCGCGGTCGCTCAGGCCACCACCCAACTCGAAGCGACCCGCACGCAGGACACCGACATCGACATCACCCGCGCGCAGATGCAGCATGCGATTGCCACGCTGATCGGCGAGCCGGCTTCGAGCTTCACGCTGCCGCCGAACGGCTCGGCCGCGACGCCGCCGGCGATTCCCGTCGGCGTGCCGTCGCAACTGCTCGAACGCCGGCCTGATATTGCAGCCGCCGAACGACGTGTGGCGGCGGCGAACGCTCAGATCGGCGTGGCGCACGCGGCGTTCTTCCCCGATCTGGTGCTGTCGGCGAGCGCGGGCCTGGAAAGTACCTTCTTCGCGCCGTGGTTGAGCGCACCGAGCCTGTTCTGGTCGCTCGGCCCGCAACTGGTCGGCACGCTGTTCGACGGCGGCAAGCGCACCGCCAGCCTGCATGGCGCGACGGCGCAGTACGACGGCGCGGTCGCGGACTACCGGCAATCGGTGCTGGTGGCTTTCCAGCAGGTCGAGGACAATCTGTCCGCCCTGCACTCGCTCGCCGACGAAGCCGCCAGCCAGCAGCGCGCGACCACGGCCGCCGATCTGTCGTTGCAGCTCACGACGAATCGCTTCAATGCGGGGGCGGTCAGTTATCTCGACGTGGTGACGGCGCAGACGATTGCGTTGACGAATCAGCGCATGGCGGATCAGATCGCGGCGCGACGGCTGGAGGCGAGCGTGTTGTTGTTAAAGGCGCTGGGCGGGACGTTGCCCGCCCTTAAACCCGCCGGAACGTAAGCACGAAGCGCGTGCCCCGCGCGTCGCTTTCCGCATGCACGGTGCCGCCGTGTAACTCCATGATCGTGCGGACGATGGCAAGCCCGAGCCCCGTCGAACCCGGCGAGCCTTGCGATACGCCGGACGAAGGCAAGGCACTGCGCGACGGATCGATGCGATAGAAACGGTCGAAAATCCGTTCGAGATGCTCGGAGGCAATCGGCTGCCCCTGGTTCGATACGGTGACGCGTACCCTGTCGGCGAAAGCGTGGACCTCGAGCGCGATCTCGCCGCCGCGTGGCGTATAGCGAATCGCGTTGGCAAGCAGATTGCTGACGGCGCGGCGGAACAGTTCGAGATCCGCCGTCAGCATCGCGGAACCGGAAACCTGCACGCTGACATTAGCTTCCTCGGCAATACCCTCGAAGTATTCGGCGATCCGCGTCAACTCCTGCGCCGCATCGAACTCGCGCATATGTTTGACGAATTGCGGATGCTCGGCACGGGCCAGAAACAGCACGTTTTCGATCATTCGCGCGAGGCGGTCGCATTCCTCCAGATTCGATGCGAGCAGCGACTCGTATTCCTCGGTGGAGCGTGGCCGGGCGAGTGCGACTTCGGTGGCGCCACGCATATTGCCAAGCGGCGTGCGCATATCGTGCGCGAGATCGGCGGTGAAGCGCGACAGGTGCTGAAAGCCACGGTCGACGCGTTCGAGCATCGCATTGAGTGCGTTCACCAGGGCTTCAAGTTCGCTCGGGACGCGCGCCACCGCGATTCGCGTATTCAATCGATTGACCGTGACACCGGCCGCGCTCGCCGCGATATCGCGCAGCGGCCGCATCGCGGCGCGAATCAGCAGATAGCTCAGCAGCACCGCGAGAATCACACCCACCGCGCCGGCGATGTGGAGCTTGTCGCGGTAGCGGTCGAGCAGCCGCCAGCGGTCGCTCATGTTGCGCGCGATCAGCACGGTCGCCGTGTCGCCGTCATGCAGGCGCGCATCCGCGAGAATGCCGCGGATCGGCGCACCGTGCCGGCCGGTCCAGGCGCCGATATCCGCGTCGGTAATGCGTGCAGAAGCGGCAATGCGCTTGAGCGGCGGCAACGCGTCGAGCGTCTGGACGCCGCCTGGTTCGGCGGTCTCGCCGGGATCCTGGAGATCGCTTGCCGCGCTCGAGTCGTCCGGCTCGCTTGCCCCACCCACTGCTATGGGAGCACTCGACGCACTGGAAACAGCCGAAACCGCCGAAACCGCGCTGCCGGCCGTGCCGCCCGGCGCCGGGAAGGTTTCCCCGGCATTGTGTTCGATCGCCATATGCCCATCGGGACCGAACACCTCCATCGACATCGCTTCATTACCCAGCACGAGCCTGGTCAGGCGGTCGCCGTGCTCGCGGATCCCCTTCGCCGCGTCAAGCTCCTCAGCAAGCCGCCGTGCGTGGCGTGCGGCGAGCACGATGTCGAGATCGTCTTGCGCCTTGATCTGTTTTTCCAGCGCAAGGTACAGAAAACTCCCGACGAGCACGAAAACCGCGAGCGTGGTGACACCGAAGGCAAGCGCGAGCGTTGCGGCGAGCGAGCGGCCACGCATCAAGCGGTATCCTTCAGTTCGAGTACGTAGCCGACGCCGCGCACGGTGTGAATCAGCTTGACGGGAAAGTTATCGTCGATCTTGGTGCGCAGCCGGCGAATCGCCACCTCGACGACATTGGTATCGCTGTCGAAATTCATGTCCCATACATAGGACGCAATCTGCGTGCGGCTCAGCACTTCACCCTGACGGCGCGCCAGCAACTGCAACAGCGAAAACTCGCGCGGCGTGAGATCGATACGCGTGCCGCCGCGTTTCACGCGCCGGCGATTGACGTCCATTTCCAGATCGCCCACCTTGATCAGTTCGCTTTCGCGCGGCGGCCCCCGGCGTGCCAGCGTACGCACGCGGGCCAGCAACTCGACGAAGGCGAACGGCTTGACGAGATAATCGTCGGCGCCGAGTTCGAGACCGCGCACGCGGTCGTCGACATCGTCGCGTGCGGTGAGGAACAACACCGGCGTGGTCCGCGTGCTGCGCAAGGTCTTGACGACAGTCCAGCCGTCCATGCCGGGCAGCATCACGTCGAGCACGATCACGTCGTACTCTTCTTCCTGTGCGAGGATCAGCCCTTGTGGGCCGTCGTTCGCGACATCGACCGCGTAGCCCGATTCTTCCAGGCCTTTCTTCAGATAAGCCGCTGTTTTGAGCTCATCCTCGATCACCAGGATTCGCATGGGAGTGCTCCGCTGTGCTTGATCGCTAGATCATACCGGCAAGCGGAGCGCGAGATGATTACGATCCGGTAATGTTGGCGGCAGCACGCCGCGGTGCGGCACAACGCCGTTTTCAGGCTGGCCGCGCCGGCCAGTGGAAGCTCCAGCCAGACACGGTAAGATGGATGGCAGCAGCTACTGCCGTCCTACTCGCGCACTACTCGCGCGATCCCCGCGACTCGTTGCGGCGCCGGAATACGGCCAGAAGGAGCCAATCGTGTCTAAAAACCAACCTTGCCGCCGCCCCCTGCTCGCGCTGGTGCTCCTGCTACCGCTTCTGCTGCTGGCCCAGCCACGGCCCGCATCAGCCAGCGAGGACAGCGCCAACGCCAGCGCGGAAGCCGCGGGCCAGCGTGCCCGCTTCGACCTGGAATTCTGTGGCGTCTCCGCGCAGGAGGTGGCCGAATACAAGGAGAAGCTGAGAAAGGTGCTCACCGAGGCCAGCCAGTTCGATACGCGCTGGCAGAACGGCTGGCGGCGCGGCGATAGCGATACGATCCAGATGCGCTCGCTGCAACTCAACAGCCCGGCGGAGTTCGCGGCGCGGGTCAAAAGCAATTGCGAACGCATCAAATGGCAGGCCGGCAACGCGCTGCGAGTACGCGCACCCAGGTAGTCCGCCTGCCGAAACTGTTATTCTTCCCTCTCTGCCGACCGCCACCTGGTCGCCTGCCGCCTCCGGGCGGCATTCCCAAGCGGCGCGCTCACGCGTCCAGCATCAGCGAGACAGGAATTTGAATGTTCGGTTTTCTGCGTGGCTATTTTTCCAACGACCTGGCAATCGACCTCGGCACGTCGAACACCCTTATCTACATGCGTGGCAAGGGCATCGTGCTGGACGAACCGTCGGTGGTGTCGATTCGTCAGGAAGGCGGCCCGAACGGCAAGAAGATCATTCTGGCCGTCGGCAAGGAAGCGAAACAGATGCTCGGCAAGGTGCCGGGCAATATCGAGGCGATCCGCCCGATGAAGGACGGCGTGATCGCCGACTTCAACATCACCCAGCAGATGATCAAGCGCTTCATCCAGATGGCGCACGAATCGCGAATGTTCGCACCGTCGCCGCGCATCATCATCTGCGTGCCGTGCGGTTCGACCCAGGTCGAGCGCCGCGCGATCAAGGAAGCCGCGCATAGCGCCGGCGCCTCGCAGGTCTATCTGATCGAAGAACCGATGGCCGCGGCCACCGGCGCCGGCTTGCCCGTCTCCGAAGCGACCGGCTCGATGGTGGTCGATATCGGCGGCGGCACCACCGAAGTGGGCGTGATCTCGCTCGGCGGTGTGGTCTACAAGGGCTCGGTGCGCGTAGGCGGCGACAAGTTCGACGATGCGATCGTCAACTACATTCGCCGTAACTACGGCATGCTGATCGGCGAACAGACCGCCGAGGCGATCAAGAAGGAAATCGGCTCTGCCTTTCCGGGCTCCGAGGTCAAGGAGATGGAAGTCAAGGGCCGCAATATGTCCGAAGGCATTCCACGCAGCTTCACGGTGTCCAGCAACGAGATTCTCGAAGCCCTCACCGATCCGCTGAACCAGATCGTCTCGGCGGTGAAGATCGCGCTCGAACAGACGCCGCCGGAACTGGGCGCCGACATCGCCGAACGCGGCATCATGCTCGCAGGAGGAGGCGCACTGTTGCGCGACCTCGATCGCCTGCTGGCCGAAGAAACCGGCCTGCCGGTGTTCGTCGCCGAGGCGCCGCTGACCTGCGTGGTGCGCGGCTCGGGCATGGCGCTGGAGCGGATGGACAAGTTCGGCGGCGCGTTTTCGTACGAATGAGAGGGCGTGGCAGTTGCTTTGCCACGCATCGCGCTACTTGCGTCAGACGCATCGAGCGCATTGTGCGGCTCCAGCGCACGGGCGAACAATCCATTTCACGCCACCTTCTAAGAATCGACCAAATACTTGGTTGCTAGTCCCTCACCCCCTCCCGTACCGTTCCCAGTTTGCGGACCCGTATTGGAGGACTCATGCCAGCATCCGAATCGCAGCAAAACCAGAATCCAGATCAACTTGGCGCAGACGCAGCGGAACTGTTCGCTGAAGACGAGCTGACCCGGCGTTTCATTCCCGTCTTCACGCGCATCGCCGAAGGCGCGGTAGAACGCGAGCAGAATCGCGAACTTCCGTACGCGCCCGTGGAATGGCTGCGCGAGGCCGGCTACACCAGACTGCGCGTGCCGAAACAGTACGGTGGCGAAGGCGTCACATTTACAGCGTTCCTCGCGCTAGTCACGCGGCTTGGCGAGGCCGACTCGAACCTTCCGCAAATCCTGCGGGTACACGGCGGGTTCATCGAAGCACTGCTGGAAAGTAGCGACGAACCGCTGCGCGACCGCTGGTTCACGCGCATCGCACAAGGACAGATCATCGGCGGCGCCGTATCCGAGCGCACCGGCACCACCAGCAACAGCGTGCGTCTCACGCAAACCGACGGCGCCTGGCATCTGGACGGCGAGAAGTACTACACCACCGGCACGCTCTACGCGGACTGGGTCGACGTCACCGCACACGACGGACAGAGCGACGTGCGTGTGCTCGTCAGGAGCGACACGCCAGGCCTCTCGCGAATCGACGACTGGGATGGTTTCGGGCAGCGCCTGACCGGCAGCGGCACGGCGCGTTTCGAGCATGTGCCGGTCTCGCTCGACAATCTGTACCGCCGCTATAGCGCGGCCGAACCTCGCCGCAACAGTCTGCTGACCGCGTACTATCAGGCGTTGCATATCGCCAATCTGGCCGGTATCAGCCGTGCGGCGCTGCGCGATGCCGTGACGTTCACGCAAGCCAGGACGAGAACCTTCGGTGTTCCCGGTGAATCGAGTCCGCGTGACAATCCATTGGTGCATCGTGTCGTCGGCCGTCTCGCGAGCCTTGCTTACTCGACACAAAGTATCAGCGCATCGCTTGCCCGCTCGATCGATGCGGTATCCGTGGCGCGGCAGGAAGGCCGGGCCGACGAGCAAACCTATATCCGCCTCGATATCCAGACCTTCCAGGCGCAGCAGATCGTTATCGAGCAGACCCTGCAGGCGGCAACGCTGCTGTTCGAAGTAGGCGGTGCATCGGCAACCAGCGAAACGCGCCGCTTCGATCGCTACTGGCGCAATGCGCGAGTGCTCGCATCGCACAACCCGGCGATCACCCGCGAAGCCGCGATCGGTGACTTCTACCTGAACGGAAAAGCACATCAGGAAAGGTTCGGTGTGGCCCGGAACGCGGAAGCCTCCACCGCTGCGACGCAGCTTTAAAAGCACGCACCAAAAACGACTAAGGCCGCGTAAGCGGCCTGAAGAGCGCTGGCGGGAGGGAGGGGAATCTATGCTGATCCGCCCGGACGCCTGCGTGGCCCGGGGTCGCTGAAGAAAACAGCACCGAAGGCCCGGAAGAAGCGCTGCGTCGCCGGTGTATCCCACACCGAAGCTCGGCTCGACGGCGTGGTCCGGATACGTGGATCACTTCGCCGGAGGCGTCCAGATACGGATGTCCGTCGCTTTCAAGGCGGCGGGAATCAGCCCGGCCGCGCGGTAGGTGTCGGCGATGCGCTGCTGCTCAGCCAGCTGATCGCGTTTCACCGGCACGATCTCATAGCTGCGGCGGCTATTGGCCAATTCGACAGTCGGCCCCGGAATGTTGCCCCACACCGGCCCGAGAATCTGCGCGGCTTCCTGGGGATGCGCTTTGACCCATTTGCCGGTGGCGTTCAATTCATCGAATACGACGCGCAGCACGTCCGGATGCTTGTCGGCGAAGGCCGTGGTCGCCGTGTAAAAACGGTTGTATTGGGCGACCCCGCCGCTGCCGTCCGCCACCACGCGAACGTGCGCATCACGCTGCTGTGCGGCGAGGAACGGGTCCCAGATGGCCCATGCATCGATGTTGCCGCCACGGAATGCAGCGAGCGCATCGGGCGCCTCAAGATAGCGCACCTGGATGTCGTTGATCGTCAGCCCTGCTTTAGCCAGAGCGCTCAGCAGCAGGAAATTGCATCCCGAGCCTTTGGATACCGCCACGCGCTTGCCCTTGAGGTCGGCTACCGAATGAATCGGCGAATCCGGCGGCACGATGATCGCCTGGGCGGTGGGCGCGGAGGTTTCTTCGGCGTAGTACGTAAGCGGTGCGTTGGCAGCCTGCGTGAAGAGCGCAAACGCATCCGCGACATCCGCATGCAAATCGACGCTGCCGGCGTTCAGCGATTGCAGCAGGCCCGTTGAAAACTCGTGCCAGCTCACGTCATAGCCGAGCGCGTTGAGTTTCTTTTCCAGCGCGCCGGTTCGTTTCAGCAGGATGAACAGCGTCGACGACCGCTGGTAGCTGATCGACACGGTTTCGTTAGCGCTTGCCACGCTGGCCGACAGGACGCCGCCAATCAAGGTCAGGCACACGCAGAGGCGTCGCAGGATTCGCGAGCGGGAGAAAACGGATGGCATCGATCAACGTCCAAGTGCTTGGGGGAATCGACGAATATATAAAAGAACGACGCCCGCCCAAAGACCGATTTCATCGATCGATATGGGCAGAAATTGGAACGCGTGACGGCGGCATCGCTCATCATTCGAGGTTTGATACGAATTGACGGACACGCATTCCCGTGGAGATTTCTGCATGACCTCGGCACTCCCTCCCCGCTTCGGCATCTGGGCATTGGTTCACGGCAGCCGTGCCGCGTTGCAGGACCCCGATGAACCGTACGACGCGTCATGGGCGAGAAACAAGGCGCTCGTTCTCGAGGCCGAACGGCTCGGCTACGACTCCGTGCTGGTCGCGCAACATACGATCAACCCGCACAATTCCGATTTCGATCAACTCGAAGCGTGGACTGCATCGGCCGCGCTCGCGGCACTGACCGGGCGCATCGAAATCATCGCCGCGATCAAGCCTTATCTGTATCACCCTGTGGTGCTGGCCAAGATGGCGCAGCAGATCGAGCACATCAGCGGTGGGCGCTTCGCCATCAATCTTGTCAACGCATGGAATCGCCCTGAACTGGAGCGTGCCGGCATTGGCTTCGCGGAGCACGACGCGCGTTATGCCTACGGGCGCGAGTGGATTACGGTGGTCGATTCCTTGCTGCGTGGCGAGCGCACCCGGTTTCGCGGGGCGCATTTTAATGTGGATGACTATCTATTGCGGCCCGCGGACCCGTTTCGCAGCCGTCCGCGGATCTATGTCGGCGGTGAATCGGAACCGGCGCGGGAACTGGTCGCGGACAAAGGCGACGTCTGGTTCATCAACGGCCATCCCCTCGCCGATGTCAAAGCGCTGATTGCGAATGTCGCGGGGCGCAAGCGCCCCGAGTCGCATGAGCCGTTGCGATTTGGTTTGTCAGCGTTCGTGATTGCGCGCCAAAGCGATGAGGCGGCCAATCGACACCTCGATCATCTCTTCACGTTGGCCGCGAAAGACGCCCCGTTGCGTGAGCAACAGAAATCGAACATCGACCCGAAGGCGGTGATGTTCCAGACCTTCGCGCAAACCCCACGTGTGGGCTCGAACGGCGGCACGGCCGCCGGCCTCGTCGGCAGCTACGACACCGTTGCGCAGCGGATCGCCGCGTTTCATCGCGCGGGAATCGAACTGTTCATGCTGCAATTCCAGCCATTCGAGACCGATATGCGTATTTTTGCCGAAGAAGTTATTCCACGGGTGCGCCGCCTGCTCGGCTGATCCACCACGCCGGTTACGCGGCGATCAGTTCGTTGCCGGCATGTGGCACAGTATCGTCAACCCCATGCGCTACGCTTGGCGACACTGAATAGCCCCGACGAGCCCCATGAAAAACCCGACTGCCTACGAGCCCCCGGTCGACGAAGACCAGCTTCTGCTGAAGTGGATCCGGCGCGCGCGCGAATCCCAGATGAGCCATTACGACATGGCCGACCTGCTTTGCGCGCGAGAGCGCGGCATCGGCTGGCTGGTCACCGTGTTGACGGCCTTTGTGGGCACGGCCGTGTTTGCGTCGTTGAATGCGACAGCTGTGTCACCGGCGCTCAGGATTTTCGTGGGCGCGGTCAGCGTGGCGGCGGCGGTCTCCGCCGCGCTGCAAACATTCTTCCGCTACGCGGAGCGCGCCGAGAAGCATCGCGCGGCCGGCGCGCGCTATGGCGCGGTGCGGCGCAAGCTTGAAGCGATCTACGCCGGCGACGCGGATGCCCGCGACGGCCACTATCTGAGCGCGATTCGCGACGAACTCGACCGGCTCGCTGAAGATTCGCCGAACGTGCCGCCCCGCGTCTTTTACCGCACGCAGCGAACCCTCGCCGACGAACCGCGCAGAAGCCGCGACGCCTGAGCGGCACCCCCTTGCCTTAAGGCTGGCGTATCGCGGACACCAGTAGCAGCATCGGCCGTTCGCGCTCTTCCGCCAGTTCAGGCCGCGCGGCAAGATCGGCCTCGGTCGGCCCCCACTCGTCGACATGGGCGATAGTGAGGCCCGCGCCGATCAGGTGATTGAGCAAGGTGCCGATGGTGCGGTGCTGCTTGACGACCCCGTCGGCCAGCCAGTTCGTCACGCGCGGCCCTTCTAGCTGGTAGCTGTCGAGTGGCCAGTGCTTATGGCCATGCGCATCGACCGACCAGCCTGGCTCACGCGGGGCCATGAAAATCGGGTGTTCGATCGAGAACACGAGGCGCCCGCCCGGCACCAGCGCGCGGTGCACCGTGTCGAACAGGCCGGGCAGATTTTCGATGTAGTGGAACGCGAGCGAGCTGTAGACGAGATCGAAACCGGCCTCCGGCAAGTCGAGATGTTCGAGATCGGCTCGGGCATAGGTCACGCCGGGATCGTTCGTCGACGATTCCGCCCGCTCCAGCATCTTCTGCGAAACATCGACGCCGAGCACCGTGGCTGCGCCCGCTTCGCGCGCCCACCGGCAGAACCAGCCGTAGCCGCAGCCAAGATCGACCACCTTCAGGCCAAGCATCTCCGGCAGCATCGCGCGCAACGCCGGCCATTCGGCGGCGCCGGCAAGGCCTTGCGTCGAGCGACCCAATTGACTGTAGTTCTCGAAGAAAATGGGGTCGTCGTAAATGTTCTGTGTCATTTGTAAATTGGCTTAACTTCAATTGAAGCAACGGCGCCGCCTGCTGTATACCTGCCAAACCCGCCGGCGCGCGACGTGCCAGTGAGAATACCCCTATTCGCGAGCACGTTTTTCGATCGGCGGTTCGCAACACAATACGACCGCAGGGACCGCCGGTATTTACTTCTGCCAGGGCCCTTCTTTCGGGGCCTTCACGCCGCTCCGATTATGGTATTGTCCGACCTGCGCTTTAAAGCGCATTGCCACACTCAATCGGGAAGCGCAATCGCTCCCTAAAAAAAATATTATGGAAGTCCAAAACGCCCGTCGTTGGGCACCACGGGGAACACGCGTCTGGCTCACCGCGGCCGCCGCATTGGCGATCGCCAGCGGTGTGCGCATGTTGCTCCATCCGCTACTCGGACCGATCATGCCGGGCACCGCGTTCTGCATCGCGGCGGCCTTGGTCGAGTATTTTTGCGGGCTGGCGCCGGCGCTCGCGGTCATGCTGCTCGGCCTGGGTATCGCCGACTATCTGTTCGTGCCGCCCTACGCAGCCATCACCGTATTCAATAGCGCCGACCTGGTTCTGCTGATCTCGTATCCGCTGGTGACGCTGCTCGTCATCGTCTTGATCGAACGTCTGCGCCGGTCGCAGTTTCGCGCCGAACTGATCGCCTCGGTCGCGCAGTCACGCTATGAAATGCTGCTGCGGCACGACAACGAACGCTTGCTCGCACGCCGCGCCGTCGACGAAACGCACCGGCTGCTGCGCCATCTGTCGCACCATCACCGGACCTTCATTTTCATTCAGGCGCTCGAACGCGATGCGCTGCAGCAAGTGGACGACGTCAGGACGCCCGGCCTGTTGCCGCGTCTGCCCAACGAAATTGCGCCGGGTCCGCGTTTTGCCGACGTCGATACCGAAGACATCCAACGGCTCAGCAAGGCGCTGTGGCCCGGCAGTCATCGCGTCCGCATGAAAGGCGCCGACGGCGCGTCGAGGCTGACCGAGTGCATGTGTGAACGCTTCACCACGCACGCCGGCGAATTCCTCGTGCTGCGGATCGGAGACTGATCCATGAGCCAGCCTACGAGCCTGTTCTTAGCCGGCGACGATCATGCCGTGCTGATGCTGCACGGACTGTCGAGTTCGCCGCTCGAATTACGCTTTCTCGCGCGCTATCTGAATGCCGAGGGTTTCACTACTTGCGCACCTGTTCTGCCGGGCTACAGCGCCGGTTCCGAAGAGGCGGCGATGGAAGCGTGGCTCGACGCCGCCGTGCGCGAATACGACGCGCTGGCCGCGCGCTTTGCTCACGTCTCGATCTGCGGGCTGTCGATCGGTGCGGCGCTGGCGCTCGCGCTCGCGCATCGCCGTCCCGCGGCGCGCTCGCTCGTGCTGTTGTCGCTGACGCTCTCTTACGACGGCTGGGCGATCCCCTGGTATCGATTCCTGCTCAACTGGGCGTACTTCACGCCACTACGCAAACGCTGGCGCTACCGCGAGGAAGCACCGTTCGGTTTGCGCAACGAAGCGCTCAGGGCGAAGATCGCCCGCGCCATGCAGCGCAGCGACTTCAGCGAAGTCGGTCCGTCGACGATTTCATTGCCGGCATTGCACGAGGCAAGCCGCCTCGCCGCGAGTGTGCGCACGCAGGTGCGCGACATCAAGACCGATTGCCTGATTGTTCATGCAATCGACGACGAGACGTCGAGCCCGCGCAATGCACGCTTTGTCGCCGCGAATATCGGCGCTGCCTTCTTACGAACAATCTGGCTGGACGATTCGTATCACATGATTACGTCGGACAACGAGCGCGAAATCGTCGCGCGTGAAACCGCGCTGTTTCTGCGCGAGAGTGAAGTGGCCCACGGCGGCGACGACAGCGGCAAGCAACCGGTGGTCTCGAAGGCGCTGGCGCGGCGCCTCAGACAACTCGCGGCACTCGGCAAGGAGCGCGTATGACCGCGCCGGCCAAGGCCACGCGCGCGTCGCGACGCAGCACACCCAGATTCGGTCAAACCGCACGCCGGTCGCTGCTGCTCGCCGCGGCTCTCGGCCTGTGCGCCGCGCGCGCGGCCTACGCGGACGATGCAAGTCCGAATGCGACGCCTGACGCGGGCACTAGCGCGGCCGCCGACAGCAAATGGAAAATCGGTGTGGGGCCAGGTCTCGTGATCACCCCCAAATACCCGGGCTCGCGACAGCTAAGCTTCTTCCCGTTTCCCTCGCTGGATATCTCCTACGACGACCGGATTTTCTCGCAGGGTCCTGACGTGCTCGGTGTCAACGTGCTGCGCGGTCCGGCCTATCACGTGGGCGCGGCGTTCAGTTTCGACTTCCAGACTCGCAAGGAGTCCGACGACCCGCGTCTGCATGGACTGGGCGACGTGCATGGCGGCCCAAAACTGAAGCTTTTCGCCGACTACACGTGGTGGGCGTTTACCGGCTCGGTGGCGTTGTACCAGGATATTGCCGGCCATCACCAGGGGACTACGGTCAGCACGGATTTCGTGGCGTCCGCGCCGGTTGGCGGCTGGCTGTTTTCCGTGGGCCCGGGCTTTACGTGGGCGAACGGGACTTATACCCGGACTTTCTTCGGCGTATCCGGACAGCAGAGCGCGGCCTCGGGATTGCCTACGTATAGCACCAGCGCCGGCGTACGGGACATCCACATGAACGCCATGGTGACGTACGACTTTTCCAAACACTGGAATGGCTCGGTTTCCGCGACTTTCGGGCGGCTGGAACACGACGCGGCCAATAGCCCGATTACCGAAAAAAGATCCGAGCTCAATACGCTCGCTTCGGTGAACTACAAGTTCTAGTTTCCGGCTGCTCGCGCGCTCACGCGCAGCGCGCGAGCAGCACACGAGCAGCCAAGCGGACTTCAGTCTTCCGCGCCGGACGCTTCATCGATTTCGATGCCCAGTTCAGCGGCCATGCGCCGCACCACCGCCTGAAGCCGGCTCAACTCGTCGGCAAGCCGTTTCTGCTCGGCTTTTACCGCCTCGAACGCCGACAGCGGCACCACCTCGTCTTCCCCGCCCGGTTGCGCGAGCTCACTCGCGCTGACTTCGCCGCATAGCAGATGCATCCAGCGGTTTTCGCGTTCGCCCGGTGTGCGGGCCAGTTTCACCACGCGCGGCGGATCGTTGGCCGCCAGTTCGTCGAGAAACGCCTCGACCGACGAAATATCGGCGAATCCATGCAGGCGCGCGCTGTTCAGGCGCAACTCGGCGGCGGTCTGCGGACCGCGCAGCAGCAAGGTGGTCAGCAAGGCCGCCGACTGACTCGGCAAGCCCAGGACACGATTCATGTTGTGCTCGAAGCGCGGCACGCGGCTGCTGCTGCCTTCCATTACGAGGCTCAGGCGCTTCAGGCCATCGACGGCGGTCAGCACTTCGGCTTCGGTCGCGTTGATCACGGGCGATCGGCCGGTCTTCTGGTTGCAGCCCAAGGTCAGTGCGTTCAGCGAAAGCGGATAGCTGTCCGGCACGGTGTGCTGCTTTTCGACCAGCACGCCGAGCACGCGCCCTTCAAGCAAGGTCAACGCGCGGATGGAGGGGCGGGAAACAGCGTCGGGAGTGGAGTTCATAGAGGATGTCGCGGCAAGCGCCGCCGGGTCTCGTGGACAGTGTGCGTGATCGATGCACAGCCCCGTTGCGCAACCGGGCGGCGGGTTTTAGTTGGTGGGCACCATCATAAACGCCCAGGCCGCGCGGGGTGTACGAATCTCTGCGATGCCCCGGCCGTCTGAACGCGTTCGCGTCCCTCGGGTGTTTTTTTCTCGTTGACGAATTCCCACATTGGAGATAATTTCCCGAATATGGAAAACACACTCTCCGACGACAACGCCATCGACCGCCGCATTGCCCAGCGTCTGCGAGCGCTGCGCGCCGAGCGCAACTGGTCCCTCGACGATCTCGCGAAACTCAGCAACGTCAGCCGCGCCACGCTGTCCCGCCTCGAAAACGCCGCCGTGAGCCCCACGGCCAGCGTGCTGGGCAAGCTGTGCGTCGCCTACGGCTTGCCGATGTCGCGCCTCATGCACATGGTCGAAGAAGACTTCGCGCCGCTGGTGCCGCGCAATGCGCAGGCCGTCTGGACCGACGCGAGCATCGGCTTCCGGCGCCGCTCCGTGTCGCCACCGGCTCAGGCGCTGAGCGGCGAGGCGCTGGAATGCGAACTCGATGCTGGCGCGCGAATCGATTACGACGCATCGCCGCGAGCCGGCCTCGAACATCATCTGATCCTGCTCGAAGGGCAATTGCAGATCACCGTCGACGGCCGCAGTCACGACCTGCAAGCCGGTGACTGTCTGCGCTATCAGTTATTCGGCCCCAGTGCTTTCGCCACGCCCGCGCACAGCGCGGCCCGCTACATCCTCTTCATCGTCTGAGTTCCAGCTACCATGAGCGCGCCCATCATCACGACCTTCTCCGCCGACGACCTCGTCCGGCATCTGCCCGAACTCGGCGCGCTGCTGCGTGCCTGCGTCCATGACGGCGCGAGCGTGGGCTTTGTGTTGCCGCACAGCGTGGCGGAGAGTGAGGCATTCTGGAGCGGCAAGGTGTTGCCGTCGCTGCGCGGGGGCGCGCTGGTCTTGTTCGTCGCGCGTCATGGCGAGTCGATCGCGGGCACCGTGCAACTCAATTACGACACGATGCCGAATCAACGCCATCGCGCCGAAGTGCGCAAGCTGCTGGTTCACCCGGCGTTTCGCCGCCAGGGCATTGCCAAAGCGCTGATGGCGGAGCTGGAGCGCCGTGCGCTGCAACTGCAGCGCAGCCTGCTGACGCTCGATACGCGCACCGGCGACAAAGCGGAGCCGCTTTACGCCGCGCTGGGTTATCAAACGGCCGGTGTGATCCCGCAGTTTTGCCGCGACACGCAGGAAGAGCGGCTCGACTCGACCACCATCATGTACAAGGCGTTGTGACGAGCCGGCGCGCAGGACAGCGCTGAAGACTCACGCGAGTCTTCAGCGCGTGATTTAACGGCGCGCGTCGAACGCGATCCGCACGGCCAGGCCGGCGAGCACGGTGCCCATCAGCCAGCGTTGCACCAGCAGCCACACCGGCCGCCCGGCGAGAAAGCCGGCGATCGAACCCGCCATGCTGGCAATCAAGGCATTGACCGTGACCGCAATGACGATCTGCACGCAGCCGAGCGCGATCGATTGCGACAGCACGCTGCCGTGCCCCGGCGAAATGAACTGCGGCAGCAGCGACAGGTACATGACCGCGATCTTCGGATTCGCGAGGTTCGTGACGAGGCCCATCGTAAACAGCTTGCGGCGGCTGTCGTGCGGCAGGTCGCGCACCTGGAACGGTGAGCGCCCGCCCGGCTTGACCGCCTGCCAGGCCAGATACAGCAGGTAAAGCGCGCCGCCGAAACGCAGCGCGTCGTAGGCATAAGGCACCGTCAACAGCAGCGCCGTGATACCGAATGCGGCACAAAACATATAGAACACGTAGCCGAGCGCGACGCCGCCGAGTGACACGAGCCCGGCGCGCCGCCCCTGGCAGAGCGATCGCGAGATCAGGTAGATCATGTTCGGACCCGGCGTAAGCACCATGCCGAGTGAGACCAGCGCGAAGGCGAGCAACGTTGTAGCAGTGGGCACGGCGGCTCCTCTGGCGATTGAAGGCGGGCACTATGCCGCCGAATATAGCCGATGTCATAGCCGATGTCGCCCCCGCCAACCCCAATCGCCGTCCTGCCGATGGGGCTTTTCAGCCTGCCCGGCGCAAGTGCTCGGCGGATCGATTGGGCGCTGCATCGCACGAAACACTTGCGGCGAAATTTTTTGCCCGGTATTGTCGAGCAGTTCTGCAATGCAGTGCGGGAGAGATCGTCAGAGGCTTGTGACGACGCCGACGGAGCAACCGCCCCGGAAACTCTCAGGCAAAAGGACCGCGCAGCAGGAACATCTGGAGAGCGGCGCCGTGCGCGCCCACCGAAGGGGATTCCCGGCATGGCGCCTAGATCGCGCTCCTCTGCTCGCGGGAAGAAACTCTCAGGTACATGGACAGATGGGGCATCGACGCCGGTTTCGACACGAAATCGACACCGGTGATGCCCAACTACTCTGGATCATGTCATGTCACGAATCGCCATTATTGGCGCCGGCATTACCGGCGTCACGACTGCTCACGCCCTCGCGCAGCGCGGCCACCACGTCACCGTGTTCGAGCGTCATCGCTATGCTGCGATGGAGACCTCGTTCGCCAATGGCGGGCAGTTGTCCGCCAGCAATGCGGAAGTCTGGAACAGCGCCGCCACCGTACTGAAGGGCCTGCGCTGGATGCTCACGCGCGACGCCCCGCTGCTGCTCAATCCCATGCCCACGTGGCACAAGTATTCGTGGATGGGTGAGTTTCTGCGGCAGATTCCGCATTACCGCGCGAACACGGTCGAGACCGTCCGGCTCGCGATTGCGGCGCGCGAGCATCTGTTTTCGATTGCCGAGCGCGAAGGGATCGACTTCGATCTGGAGCGGCGCGGCATTCTGCACATCTACAAGACCCGCGAGGAATTCGACGCGGCGAACAAGGTGAATGCGTTGTTGCGCGAAGGCGGCCTCGATCGCAATCCGGTGACGGCCACGGAGTTGCAGCGGATCGAGCCTACGCTGCATGGCGATTTTTTCGGCGGGTTCTTCACGCCCTCCGACTCGACCGGCGACATTCATAAATTCACACGCGGCCTCGCCGACGCCTGCGCGCGGCACGGCGTCGAGTTTCATTACGATGCCGAGATCAAAGCGATCGAGCAGCCGGCCGAAGGACGGTTTTCGCTGACGGTCAATCTCGAGGGCGAGTCGCAGCGTTTTGCCTTTGAGCGGATCGTCGTGTGCGCGGGAGTGAAGAGCCGCGACTTTGCGGCGATGCTGGGCGATCACGTGAACGTCTATCCGGTGAAGGGCTATTCGATCACCGTTTGCCTCGACGATGAAGTCAGCCAACAGCGCGCGCCGTGGGTGAGCCTGCTCGACGACAGCGCGAAGATCGTGACGAGCCGGCTCGGCGTCGATCGTTTCCGCGTGGCGGGCACGGCGGAGATCAACGGCTTTAACCGCGATATCCGCTCGGACCGGATCGCTCCGCTGGTGGACTGGACGCGCCGGCATTTTCCCGAGGTGTCGACTTCGCGCGTGATTCCGTGGGCGGGCTTGCGGCCGATGTTGCCGAACATGCTGCCGAAGGTGGGCCGCGGCAAACGGCGTGGGGTGTTCTACAACACCGGCCACGGGCATCTGGGCTGGACGTTGTCGGCAGCCACGGCGCAGGCGGTAGCCGGGGTTATTGAATAGGCCCACGCACTCGCGGGCATGCCGTTACCAGAATGCGCGCCTGAAAAGCCAGGTTAACATCATGGCTTGGTTCGGCCGATGACATTAAAGGTGCGCTCACCATTGAGCGCACTGCGGAACGCACTGCGGCACTACGCGAGTTTCTGCCTTAATACCGGGCTCGGACGAGATGTGCACCGAGCCTATTCGCCGATAGTGAAACAAACAGGAGAGCGTCATGCCTCGTGACCGCCTCACCGTGCGCAGCACCGGCAGCCCACGCTTTAGCGATGACCAGATCGCGGCGGAAGCCGTGAGGCGGCTCTCCTGGGACGCGGCCGTCCCCAGGGATAAGGTGAAAGTAAAAGTCGAGCGCGGCAGAGTCACCTTGCGAGGTGTACTCCAGGACGTTCATCAGAAAACCGCGGCGCTCGAAGACGTATCCCGCCTGTTCGGCGTCGCGGGTGTCACCGATCGAACCAGAATCAAGGCCGGATAGCATCAACCAGCCTGCAGCAGTGCCCGGCAATGCCGTGCAATCTGCTTTTCCTCCTCGGTGTGAATCGCCCTCACCTTCCCCGCCGGATCGCCCTCCACCAGACCCATGAAAGCGAGCCCATCACAGACGCGACGGCGAATCTCCGCGCTGTGCTCGCCGATGCCGCCCGTGAACACCAGCAAGTCGATCCCGCCCAGCAAGGCCGCATAAGCGCCGATCGTCTTACGCACGGCGGTAGCAAACGCCTCCAGCGCCAGCGACGCATTCGCATCCCCCGCCGCGGCGCGCTTCTCCAGCGCCTGCATATCGCTTTCGCCATCGGCGTAACCGGCCAGACCGCTCTGGCGGTTCAACAGCGTCTCCAGTGCATCGGCATCGAGATGTTCCACGCGCATCAGATACAGCAGCACGCCTGGGTCGAGATCGCCACTGCGTGTGCCCATCGGCACGCCGCCGGTCGGCGTCAGCCCCATCGACGTATCGACGGACTTGCCGTTCTGCAGCGCACACAAACTCGAACCGTTGCCCAGATGCGCGAACACCGCTCGCGCTGGCAAATCGGCACCAAGCCGCGTGACCAGCGATTCGTACGAAAGGCCGTGAAAACCGTAGCGAATCACGCCCGCATCCAGATAGCGGCGCGGCAATGCGAGCTGCGCCGCACGCGGCGGCAGTGTCGAATGAAACGCCGTGTCGAAACAGACAAAATGTTGCGCGTCGCTGAAGATCGAGGACGCCTCGTCGATCAAGGCGAGCGCTGGCGGAATATGCAAAGGCGCGAAATGCACGGCATCCTGCAAGCGCTGGCGCACTTCCGGTGTCAAGCGCTGATGCGCCCGCAGGTGCGGGCCGCCATGCACCACCCGATGCCCCACCGCCGCCGGCCGCGGGTGCTTGTGCTCCGCAAGGACGCGCGCGAGCACCTGCAACGCGTCGGTCTGCGACTCCAGCACGCGCTCCTGCTGAACCAGCACGCGGCCGTCGGGCGACGTGATGCGCAAGCTGCCGTCACTACGGCCAATTCCTTCCGCACTGCCGGCGAGCAGCAACGATTCATCGCCGCCCGCGTGTGCAGCGTGCGCGGCGTGGGTAAACAGCCCGAACTTCAGCGACGATGAACCGCTGTTCAGCACCAGAATCGTCGGAACCCGGGTGGCGTCTTGAGTATGCATGGGCCGCCTCGCTCAGCCTTTCCATGTCCAGTTGCGGATCTCTTCCTTATCGATGCCCTCGGCATGCGCATAAGCCAGATGTTCGATGATCTGCCCACGCAGCCATTCCTTCGCATGATCGCCGACGCCGCGCAACACCGGCACACGGTCGATCACGTCGATCGCCAGCGAGAAACGGTCGACCTGGTTGATGATCGCCAGTTCGAGCGGCGTGTTGATGTTGCCTTTCTCGCGATAGCCATGCACGTGCAGATTGTCGTGGTTGGTACGGTTGTACGTGAGCTTGTGCACCAGCGACGCGTACGAATGGAAGTTGAAAATCACCGGCTTGCTGGCGGTGAACAGCGAATCGAAATCGCGGCTGGACAGGCCGTGCGGATGCGCATGTTCGGGCATCAGGCGGAACAGATCGACCACGTTGACGAAACGGATCTTCAACTCGGGAAAGTGCTCCTTAAGAATCTGCACGGCGGCGAGCGCTTCCATGGTCGCGATGTCGCCGGCGCAGGCCATCACCACGTCCGGTTCGACGCCCTGATCCGTCGACGCCCAATCCCAGATGCCGATGCCCTTGGTGCAGTGCGTGACCGCGGCCTCCATGTCGAGATACTGCAAATGCGGCTGCTTGTCGGCCACGATCACGTTGACGTAATCGCGTGAGCGCAGGCAGTGATCGGCGACGCTCAACAGGCAATTCGCGTCCGGCGGCAGGTAAATACGCACCACGTCCGGGCTTTTGTTGGTCACGACGTCGAGAAACCCCGGGTCCTGGTGCGTGAAGCCATTGTGATCCTGACGCCATACCAGCGACGTGATCAACAGATTGATCGACGGCACCGGTTGCCGCCAGCCGAGATCGCGCTTCGCTTTCTCCAGCCACTTGGCGTGCTGGTTGAACATCGAATCGATCACGTGGACAAACGCTTCATAGGTAGCGAGCAGTCCGTGCCGGCCGGTGAGCACGTAACCTTCGAACCAGCCTTCGAGCGTGTGCTCGCTCAGCATCTCCATCACGCGGCCGTCCACCGAGAGTTCGCCGCCGTCGGCGTCGCTGGCCATTGTTTCGGCCAGCCAGGTTTTCTCGGAGGCCTTGTAGATGGCGGTCAGCTTGTTGCTGGCGGTTTCGTCCGGGCCAAACACGCGGAAGTTCGTCATATTGTTGCGCATCACGTCGCGCAGAAACGTGCCGAGCACCTCGGTGGGCGACGTGTACGAACCAGCGGGCTTTTTCACCGCCACCGCGTAATCGCGAAACGCCGGCAGGTCAAGCGTCTTGCACAGCGAGCCGCCGTTCGCATGCGGATTGGCGCTGATGCGGCGCGTGCCTTCGGGAGCGAGCTCGCGCAATTCCTCGACCAGCCGCCCTGCTTCGTCGAATAGCGACTCCGGCTCGTAGCTGCGCAGCCAGTTCTCGACGAGCTTGAGGCTCTTGCTGTTCGTGACCGGATCGAGCACCGGCACCTGGTGCGCGCGCCACGAGCCTTCCACCTGATGACCGTCGACTTCCTTCGGCCCGGTCCAGCCTTTCGGCGAGCGCAGCACGATCATCGGCCAGCGTGGCCGCGCCGCGTCATTGGACTCGCGCGCGTGCTGCTGGATGGCGCGGATTTCGCCGACGCATTGCTCGAGCGTCGCGGCCATCTGCTGATGCATGGTTTCCGGATCGTCGCCTTCGACGAAATACGGTTTGTGGCCGTAGCCGATCAGTAAGGCTTCGAGCTCCTCGCGGGGAATTCGCGCGAGGATCGTCGGATTGGCGATCTTGTAGCCGTTCAGATGCAGAACCGGCAGCACCGCGCCGTCGCGAATCGGGTTGAGAAACTTGTTCGAGTGCCAGGAGGTGGCGAGCGGTCCGGTTTCCGCTTCGCCGTCGCCGATCATCACCGCGACGGTCAGGTCGGGGTTGTCGAACGCGGCGCCGTAACCATGCGACAGGCTGTAGCCAAGCTCGCCGCCTTCGTGAATCGAGCCTGGTGTTTCGGGCGTGCAATGCGAACCGATGCCGCCCGGAAACGAGAACTGCCGGAAGAAGCGCCGCATGCCGGCTTCGTCCTCGCTGCGGTCAGGATAGATTTCCGAGTAATGGCCCTCGAGGTAGCTGTGGGCCAGCGTGGCAGGCGCGCCATGACCGGGCCCCGCGAGATAGATCACGTTCAGATCGAGCTTCCTGATCAGGCGGTTCAGATGCACCAGCAGGAAACTTTGCCCCGGGTCCGAGCCCCAATGGCCCAGCAGGCGGTTCTTGATGTGTTCGGGTTTGAGTGGTTCGCGCAACAGCGGGTTGTCGCGCAGGTAGATCATGCCGGCCGAGAGGTAGTTGCAGGCGCGCCAGTAGCGGTCCATCTTGCGCAACGTGTCGGGGTCGAGGGTGGTCGGCGGGGTGGGACGGGAGGTTGCTTCGGCCATGGCGTCGCTCCTTGAAAAGGACTGTCAGGCAGGTTAGCGGGTGCTGCAGCGATTGTTCGTGACGCGGCCGATGAAGAAAACCCGCAACGCCAGCCGATCTGTCATGCGCATGACATAACGCGGAGGGATCGGCAAAGGTCCGTTGCTTACGGTTTTTGGGAATGTGGCCGGGAATCGTCAGGGATGTGACAGGAAGCGCGCGTCATGGTTCGACGCGATTGTCCAACGTCTGATCTTGCGACGGATGTGCGTCGCTTTTGTGTATGCGCGGTGTATGCGCGGTGTATGTGTGAACAGGAAGCATCGCGCGTGGAGCGGCCGATCCGATTGCCGGCCCGAACACCGGCCGGCGCCGGTTCGCTGCTATCCAGCCGGACGCTTTACGCCTGCTCTTTCTCTTTGCGTTGAGGTGGCTGGTAGCGCCATTTGCTGGCATTGGGATCGTTGCGCGCGTCGTCGCGTTCGCGTTGTTCGGCGCGGGCTTCGTCGGCCCGGCCGAGTTCGGTGCGCCGGTCGCGTACGGCGCCTGGCGAATCGGCCTGACGCAACGGCGACGGTGAACGCCGCTGAGAAGGTAGTGACATACAGCCTCCCTTTTCGAGGATGTGGGGCGAATCAGTGTTTTTTTCCTGTCCAGCGGCGGTCCGGGCGACGCAGGAGACGAAGCTCACGCAGGTACAGTGAAGCGCCGAACATCAACGCCATGCCACCCACGATGCCGAGGATTGCCGATACCATGATTTCCCCTTGGCGGGCCCGGCCGCCGCGCGCCGTTTGATCGCCGGCGACGTGGAGATGGGCACCCGGTTGAGCGCGCGGCTGATTCTGAACCAACCTAACAAAAATGCACGCCAAGCAAGGATCATGCGCTCAATTGGCCGCCGTGTCTGTAAGCCATTGTGCAGCCGGGCCGTTGGCGTGCCAGGGACTGCTGCTCTTGCGCTAGACTTTAAGCGCACATTAAGTGAAGGCGCTTAAGCTTCGCGTGCCAAATGCGCTATGGCGGATCGCATCTGCCGCGTCCTCTACTGCTCGCCCCTCCTCTAGACGGTCACCATGTCGACAACCAGCCGCTTCAAAACGCCCCTGATTCTTGTTCTGTCGATCGTGCTGTTGTGCGCCGGCGTTGCCGTCCTGGTAGGCGTTTTCGGCTTGCTGGTTAAACTGTTCGGCGTTGGCTAGCACGCCACCGGCTGGACCGGCCCTAACGGGAGACAAGCTAGGCACCCCCTGCTGTCCCTCCGCGCAGCAGCATATCGATGTCGATATCGGCCAGTTCCCCAATCCTCTCGATCGTCACGTCCGCGGGCGGATTGCTGGAAATCTCTTTGGGATCGAAAGCGTAATGTCCCTGGCGAGGAAAGACCGTGGTCAGCCGCTCGCCCCAGGCCTTCTTCATCGCCGTCAGAATCCTTAGCTTGTCATCCACCATCACGTACTGCCGGGCCGGATAACATTCCATCACCTGATCGAGCATCTGCTCCTTATGGATGTAGATCAAAACCCGGCCCTCGACCTCGTCCCATAAGCCCGAGCGGGCAATCTTGCGCGGCTGGAACACCACGTCGCCGTCGGACAGAATCACCGACGGGCCGTATCTGGAAACATGTTTGATCGTATCCAGCGCCCCCGGATACAGCCGGTTCGCAAACGGATAATCGATCAGGAACGACGACATCAGCAGCAGACGCGTGTCCCGCGGATGCTCCAGCCGGTAGCGCTGCAACGCCCCAAGGTAATCGGCGTAGCCCAACTCCGCGCGCAAGCCTTCGAAAATTTCCCAGTAGCGCGCGCTGTTCTGTTCGCCAAACTCGCGCACCATATGCGCGCGCAAATCCGCCAGCACATGATCGTTGTCCAGCAAGGTGTTATCGCAATCGAACAGGAACACGACATCGTGAGACGTGGCGTTAGCGGTTTCCATAACGGCTCCCGTGAATTAGCTCTTATGCCCGTCGACCGGCGTGGCCGCTTTTTCAACGTGGCCGCCGAAGTCGTGCCGCATCGCCGATAACACCCGGTTCGCAAAGTCCGCGTCACCCCGCGAACTGAAACGCGCGAATAGCGCGGCGCTCAGCACCGGTGTCGGCACGCCTTCGTCGATTGCCGCCGCGACGGTCCAGCGCCCTTCGCCCGAATCTGATACGCGTCCTGCATAGCTTTGCAGATCGGCGTCGCCGGCCAGCGATCCCGCTATCAGGTCCAACAGCCACGAACCGATCACGCTGCCGCGCCGCCAGACCTCGGCGACCTCGGCGAGATCCAGGTCGTATTGGTAAAGCTCGGGACGGCCCAGCGGCGATGTTTCGGCATCGGCTTCGCGCGCGTGTTTGCCGGCGTCGGCATGGCGCAGAATGTTCAGGCCTTCGGCATACGCGGCCATCATGCCGTATTCGATACCGTTGTGAACCATCTTCACAAAGTGCCCCGCGCCCTGCGGGCCGCAATGCAGGAAGCCCTGATCCGCGGTGCTGGCGCCGGCTGCGCGGCCCGGCGTGGCGGGCGCGGCGCCCGCACCCGGCGCGAGGGTCGAGAAAATCGGCTCGAGCCGCTTCACGACTTCGGCCTCGCCGCCGATCATCAGACAGTAGCCGCGCTCACGTCCCGCGACGCCGCCGCTGGTGCCGACGTCGACATAGTGAAGCTGACGCTTCGCCAGTTCGGCGCCGCGGCGAATGTCGTCGTGGTAATAGGAGTTGCCGCCGTCGATCACGATGTCGCCGGGTTCGAGCAAGGGCACGAGCTTGTCGAGCGTCTGGTCGACCACCGCGGCGGGCACCATCAGCCACACCGCGCGCGGTTTTTGCAATTGCGCGACCAGATCTTCAAGCGACGCGGCACCTGCCACGCCTTCCTGCTTCAGCTTGTCCACTGCGGCCGGCTGTACGTCGTAAGCGATGCATTGCTGACCGCCCTTCGTCAGGCGGCGCACCATGTCCGCGCCCATGCGTCCCAATCCAATCATGCCTAGCTGCATATCTCGCTCCGGAAAATGTCTCGTTGCGCGTTCCGATCTGGTTCGGCGTGCCGGGGTCTTACCGCACGTTCCGTGCGCGGTAAGCGACTTTCCTAACTGTAGTTGCTGTAGTTGCGTTTTGCGTGATCCGACGGACACACGGTAGCAGCCCCGGACCGTCCTTGCAGCGAATCGGGCCCCGCATGCGTCAAACGACGATACGCTTCTTTGCAGAGGTTTTGCGCAAGCTAAAGTTCCGGGCGTGGATCGGTAAGACGCCGTCGTCGTGAGGCAGGCTTCGATTTTGCCAACGATCCTCTTACACTTTCATTGAGCGCTAAAACACTAAAGGACCGGAGCACTGGAGCACCAAAGCGCGATCGCGTCGCGACCACCCTCGCAGCATTGGAGCAGTGAGGGCGACACCGGACGTGCGCAGAGGTGGCTGTACGACTGGAGTCTCAACGCCGCCGTGCCTGAACCTTCCGGTGCTGCGTGCGCGCAAAACGCCGCACCGCACGCCACATCTGCGGATAGCGCTCACCCGGCACGGCGAACAGCACCAACGCGCACAGCGCCAGCAAACCGCAGAACAGGAACGTGCCGCGATAGCTGAATGCCTCCACCAGCAAACCGGACAGCACGCCGGAGAGAATCGAACCGACCCGCGCCGCGTTGAAGAACAATGCGGTCGCGCGGCCGGGCGACTGCGGCATCAGGTCCTGCACATAGGTCATGCCCAGGCACGAGGTCACCGCGACGACGAAGGCGTTGAGTATCTGCATCGGGATCAGCACGTGGACGCTGCCCGCCAGCGACATCGCCACGAAATACACCGCATGCACCGCCGCGCAGGCGCCCAGCCAGTTTGGCTTGTGCAGCGTTGACGACTTCGCGCCGAGCGCGAGCATCATCGGAATCTCCGTCAAGGCGCCGAGGCCAAGCATGACCGACACGTCCAGATGCGTGCCGCTTAAGCCATGCACGATGTAAAGCGGCAGCACGATCATGGTGGCGTTCGCGGCGAGTCCGAGTAAGGTCAGCGCGGCTACGGCCCGGCGAATGTCGTTCGGCGAAGCAACACCCGGCAGGTCCTCGTGCGCATCTTCACCGGGCGCGATCAGCGGTGGGACCGTAATCGAGGCTGACGGCTCGGCGGCCGTGTCTTCCACCGTGTGATCGCCCAGATGGCCTTGCGGCTCCCGCATGCGCCAGACGATGCTCGCGCAGGCCGCGAAACTCGCTGCCGCGAACAGGAAGAGCCCATAGAAGCCGGCGCCGGCGAGCACCAGTGCCCCCACCGACGGGCCGAACACCCACGCCGCCGACAGAATGGTCCGCAAGGTGGCGCTGGCGAAGGCGCGCTCCGCGGCACTCGATACCGGCAGCGCCGCGCGGCTGAACGAAAACACCAGCGACATGGCCGAGCCGCCCGCGCCGATAAAGACAATGCCGACTATCAGCAATAGCCGGTAGTCACGCACCACGCATAAACACAGATAGCCCAGTGTGGTCGCCACCAGTGCTGCCAGCA
This sequence comes from Paraburkholderia sp. BGA-UO-ETr-F12, assembly GCF_059567945.1. Lineage (NCBI taxonomy): Bacteria > Pseudomonadati > Pseudomonadota > Betaproteobacteria > Burkholderiales > Burkholderiaceae > Paraburkholderia > Paraburkholderia sp. BGA-UO-ETr-F12. Next base: position 163,697 of record NZ_JCAQOZ010000046.1, read on the forward strand.
GCAATGGCCGGTGCCGTCCGCTCGCATCGCTCCAGCGGCCGGCGAAGGTGCTGGCGAGCACCCCGCTGGCGGCGATCAGCGTCATGAAGAGGCCGAGCCTGAGCGGCGTCATGCCGGCGCGTTCAACGCCGAATAGCGACAGATAAGGCGCGGTGAACGACATCGCCACGCCGAGCATCAGGGTCGCGGCGGCCAGTGGCTTGAAGCCCGGGATGTGCAGCAGGTCGAAAAAACGGGAGGTTTTCAACGCAAGTAGCGGTGGGTCAGAGCAACAGGTTCGCGACGCGTGACGCAAACCGCGGGTTTCATGGCCGGAACAACCGGAGGATTATCGGCTTGGCTTGCGGGAACGTAAACCTGTGCGCCTCACATCCCAAATTCGGGACACAAAAGATCGCGGCGGGAAAGCTGACGCCACCGGCACCGTTACCTCCCCTCGCCCGTCTGCTGCATGACTACGTAGCCACGCTTCTCGAGCGTCCAGCGATGCCACTGGTTGCCGTAGACACCGCAGGCAACACCGAACAGCACGGACAGCACCAATCCGATCGTGCCGATCGTGTCGCCCCATAAGCCACTGAGAAACAGTATCGTGCTGACACCCAGCATAACGAAAGCGGCAAACCACATTCTCTTCGACATCGCCCAGACGAAGCCCAGCAGCAACGCGCCCCAGCTGAAGCCCGTGGCGACCGCGACAACGTCGTCCTGCCCGGGGCGCTGAAGATAGATCCTTTCTGCCATGTCCTTTCCTGAATGCGATGATGCGGCTAGAGCGAATCATGACGTTTAACATGTCACGCTGGCAAGCATATGCGCCTGCGTGAAATCTTCGGGACGCCGCAGCCGCCGGCCGTTCGCAGGCCGCCCTTGAAGTAGCTCAACGCAGCGCAACTGCTGCCGCTCGATTCGCGCCGTCAAATTTTAGTTGCCTTGCTAACCATATTGCGTTTCAATAGCAGCCATGTTCGATCACTGCCTTTACTTCAATTCGTCCGCCTTGTCGCGGCTCGTCGAGCGCGAATGGGGCGCCGCGTACGCCGGCTTCGGGTTGACGCCGCCGCAGGGTTTCGTGCTGCGCGTGGTCCTTGCCACGCCCGGTTGTCTGAGCAGCCAGGTGGCCGATCTGCTGGGCATCGCGCGCCCTACCGTGACGCGGCTGATCGACAACCTGAACGACAAGGGGCTGGTGGAGCGCCGTCAAGGCGAAACCGATGGCCGCGAATGGCGGGTGTATGCCACCCGCGCGGGTAAGGCGCTTGAGCGGCCCATCAACGAAGCCAGCGCGCAAATAGCGAAGAATCTGCGCGCCAGGGTGGGCCCGGAGTTGTTCGAAGCGGCCGTTGCATCCATGCATGACGTGCGTAAGGCGCTGGGATGAGGTGCCTCGTCAAGGCGCCTCGGCATGGCGCTTTTTTACCAGATAGTTGTCTTGCTAACCATATACGGAGAGAAAATCGAATGAACCATCTGGCGAGTCAGCGCGGCACCGCAACGGGTAGGGTCACAGCAAGCGTGTCAGGCGGCACGCGAGTCGCGGCGAACTGGATATTCGGCGCCGCGATCGGGTTGTCGCTTTGTATCCTGTTGGGCATTGCGATTGCCTGCGCGCCCGCAGCGGTGCGCAGCAACAACGAGCGCTGCTTGCAAGCGCTCGCGAACGAGCAGCATGTCAGCGTCGAGGACTTTTTTCAGAACCCCGCCAAACAGGACGCTTTGGCCCTCGCGGCGGAGCAATGCGCGCGATGACGGCTTTGCGTCGCATTGCGTTGCCCTCGCCACTGACGATCCCGGCCATAGCTGATACTCTTTACCTAATCCACCCACGGCAGCGTCGCGCGCGAGCGCAAATCGCTGTCTGCGAAGGGAAAAAAGTATCGGAGCATTTATGGCAAGCCCAATCCCCTATTCTCCGCACGCGCCCTCCCGAGCGGAGATCGACGCCCTGCCGGGCGCCACGGTTATAGAATTCGGCACGAACTGGTGTGGTTTCTGCCAGGGCGCGCAAGCGTCGATCGCCAAGGCTTTCGAGCCTCATGCCGGCGTCCGGCATCTCAAGGTCGAAGACGGGCCGGGGCGCCCACTTGGCCGCTCCTTCAAGGTCAAACTCTGGCCCACGCTGGTCTTCATGCGCGACGGCGCCGAGGTCGCACGCATCGTGCGCCCAACCAGCGCCGCGGATATCGCCAGCGCTTTCGCTTCACTTTGATGCAGGAATTCGTCCGCAACCCGGACTAAAGAACGCACACCAGGGACGCACATCAGCAAAGACACCAAGGGAGCACACCTCATGGACACCCGTAGCGAGCTGCAAGCCACCGTCAATGCAATGGTCCAACCCGGCAAAGGTCTTCTCGCCGCCGACGAAAGCGGTCCGACCATCGCTAAACGCTTCAAGACCATCGGCCTCCAATCCAGCGAGGAAAACCGCCGCGCTTACCGCAACCTGCTGCTCACCACGCCGGGGCTCGGCGCCTTCATAAGCGGCGTGATCCTGTACGAAGAAACACTCGGCCAGAAAGCGGACGACAGCACACCGTTTCCGCAACTTGCCGCCAGCAACGGCATCGTGCCCGGCATCAAGGTGGACCTCGGCAAGGTTGCGCTCGCACTCGCGCCCGGTGACGAAATCACCGAAGGCCTCGACGGTCTCGCCAGGCGCTTCGTCGACTATAAACGGCAAGGCGCGCGCTTCGCGAAATGGCGCGCGGTCTACAACATCACCGCGAGCCTGCCGAGCCGCCTTGCCATCGAAGCCAATGCCGACTCGCTCGCGCGCTATGCGGCAATCTCGCAGGAAGCGGGCATTGTGCCGATCGTGGAACCGGAAGTGCTGATGGACGGTGACCACACGATCGGACGCAGCGCGGAAGTAACCGAAGCCGTTCTGCACGAAGTCTTTCACGCGCTGCACCGGCACCGCGTGGTGCTCGAACACATCCTGCTGAAACCGAGCATGGTGCTGGCGGGCGCCGAGCATGCGCAGCAATCGTCGGTTGCCGATATCGCCACGCACACCGTGCGGGTACTCAAGCGCACGGTGCCGTCGGCGGTGCCCGGGATCGTGTTCCTGTCCGGCGGCCAGACGCCGGAAGAGGCAACCGCCAATCTCGATGCGATGAATCGCCTCGGGCCGCTGCCGTGGAATCTGAGCTTCTCATATGGCCGGGCGCTGCAGGAACCGCCGCTGCAAGCCTGGCGAGGCCAGCCGGGCAACGTCAAGGAAGCGCAGGCCGCCTTGCTCAAGCGCGCCCGTCTGAACAGCGCGGCGGCGCTCGGCAAGTATGACGCGGCGCAGGAAAAGGGCTAGCCTCGACGTGCCTGAGCCCCGGTCTCTACGGCTGCTCACGATTCGCGGTGGTGGCGCGCGCAATCTTGTCGAGCAGCGCCTGCAGCGAAACCGGCTTGCCGAGATGGCCGTCATAGCCGGCGCGGATCGCCCGCGTGGCGTCCTGCGGCCGGCCGAAGCCCGTTAGCGCAAGCGCCGGCACCGAGGCGGTGGCGGGCAGCTTGCGCAGCGCGGCGATCAGTTCGTAGCCGTCCATGCCGGGCATGCCGATATCCGAGAGGATCAGATCGAACGGCTGGCGGCCGGCAACGGCCAGTGCGTCAGCGCCATTGGCCTGAGGCCAGACTTGCGCGCCTTCGAGTTCGAGCAGGCTTTGGAACGCCTGCAGACTTTCCACGGCATCGTCGATCAATAGTATCCGCATGCCTTTGAGCAAGCTGACGTCTCCTGGCATCTCGCGGGTTTCGGGCTGCGCCACCGTACTGTCGGCCGGCAGCCAGACGCGAAACCGCGCGCCCTTGCCGAGGCCCGCGGATTCCGCCTGCACATGGCCGCCATGCATCTCGGCCAGTTGCTTGACGAGCGCGAGCCCGATTCCCAAGCCACCGCTATGGCGCCGATGCGCGCCTTCGGCCTGGCTGAACATATCGAATACGTTCGGCAGAAAGCCCGCTTCGATACCGCGCCCGGTATCCTGGACCTCGATGCAGGCATGACCGTCTTCACGCGAGAGGGTCAGGCTCACCTGCCCGCCCTGCGGCGTAAACTTCACGGCATTGCTCACGAGATTCCACAGAATCTGTTCGAAGCGCACGGGATCGACGTCGATAAAGAACGGCTCGGCCAGGCCGTGCACCGTCACGCTTACGTGATGTGCCAGCGCATCGGCTTCGATCGCGCTGCTCACCTGCGCCGTGATTGCCGCAATGTCCACGCGCGAACGCTCCAGCGCCAGTTTGCCGGTGCGCACGCGCGACAGATCGAGCAGATCGTCGATGATCTTCGCGAGGCTGATCACCGAACGGCGAATCGCATCGGCCGCGTCGCGCACCACGGGCAGTCCCTGCGTCGACGGTGCGCGGTCCAGCATGTCCGCCTTCACGTGGATCAGGTTCAGCGGGTTCTTCAGTTCGTGCGATAGCACCGCGAGGAATTCGTCCTTCAGCCGGCTGGCCGCTTCCACCTTCTGGCGCATCGAGCGTTCAAGAGAAATCTTGCGCTGCTCGAGTGCCTCAGTGCCTTTACGCTGTGTCAGATCGCGCACGATCTTCGCAAAGCCGCTGAAGTTATCCGATGCAACCGGCGTGATCACGCCGCTGCAATAAAGCCGCGTGCCGCTTTTGTGAACGTACCAGCGCTCGTCTTCGGCCCGGCCGTCGTTGCGAGCGCGCTGCCGCTCGGCAAGCGGTTCGTCGGCTTCGCGCTCTTCCGGCAGATAGAGCCGGTCGAGCAACTGGCCGACCATCTCGCTCTCGCTGTAACCGAAAATCCGCTCCGCGCCCTTGTTCCAGGTGACCACGCGGCCATCCAGATCCTGCACGACGATCGCGAAGTCGTTGGTGCTTTGCGCGGCGAGATGCAGGCGCGCTTCGCTCTGGCGCACCAGCTGCTCGGCGCGCCGCAATGCTGTGATGTCGACGATGGTCAGCACCGCGCCGTCGATATGATCGTCGGTAGTACGGTACGGCGACAGGCGCGTCAGGAAATGGCGGCCGTCGACGCCGCGAATCTCACGCTCGATCAGTTGCAGCGAGTCGAAAACAGTGGCCGTGTCGTCGGCCAATTGCGGGTAGTCGAGCCGGTGCGTAATGTCGTGCAGCGGGCGCCCCACGTCGGAGGGAATCACGTTGAACAGCTCCGTCGCGGCCGGCGTATAGCGCTTGATGCGCATCTCGCGATCGACGAATACCGTCGCGATGCCGGTCGAGGCGATCACGTTCTGCAGATCGTCTTTGGCCTTGCCGGTTTCCTCGATCTTCGCCTGCAACTCCGCGTTGACGGTAAACAGTTCCTCGTTCAACGACTGCAGCTCTTCCTTGCTGGTCTCGAGCTCTTCGGTGGCCGCGCGTAATTCCTCGTTGATCGCCTGCAATTCCTCGTTCGACGCTTTCAGCTCTTCGGTCGACGCTTCCGATTGCTCGACCGTGGAGCGCAACTCCTGCTTCGTGCGGTGCAGTTCGTCTTCGAGGTGGCCCAGCAGTGAATCCTGCGCGGCTGGTCCGCTCGGCTGAATGGCGGGCACGGCGGTCCCGGCCGCGCTCTCTTCGAACAGCACCAGCGCGAATTCCGGTGCATCTTCGGCACGCCGGTACGGGCGCACGATAATTCGCACCTGCGCCTCGGACGTGAATTCGATCGGCGCGGTCACGACCTCGCTGTTGCCGCGCATCGCCTGAAACAGCGCACCGCGCAGTTGCAGGCGCAAAGCCGGGTTCGCCAGCATGATCAGGTTATACGACGGTTCGCCGCGCACGAAACGCAGGAAACGGCCGGCGTGCTCGGACATATGCAGGATGTTCGCGTCCGTATCGACCACGACGCTCGGCGGCGCATAGAGCTCGAGAATGCGCTGATGCAAGGCCGAAAACGGCAGGCTCTGCGGCAGCGGCGGCGTGGGACCGGCGCTCGCCGTGGCAGCCGTGCCGCCGCTTTGCACGACCGGCATGCTGATCGGCGGGCGCACCGCGCTGGTCACCGCGTTGGCCCGGTAGATGCGGTTTTTCTTGTCGACCGGCGTGAACAGATCGCCTGCAGCCTCCGCGGATTCCGAACTGCCGAGCAGCAGATAGCCGCCGGGTTGCAACGCGAAGTGAAACATTTGCAGCACCTGGCTCTGCACGCTGCGATCGAGGTAGATCAGCAGATTGCGGCACGACACCAGGTCGACGCGCGAAAACGGCGGGTCGCGCAGCACGTTGTGCACGGCGAACAGCACCTTTTCGCGGATAGCCTTGGTCACACGAAAGTGCGAGCGCTCCGGCATGAAGAAGTGGCGCAGGCGCTGCGCGGAGACGTCAGCGGTAATTGACTCGGGATAGATGCCGGCGCGTGCGAAAGCAATCGCGCGCTCATCGATATCGGTCGCGAACAACTGGACCGGTATGCCCTCCTGACGCTCAGGATGATCGGCGAGCAGCATGGCGAGCGAATAGGCTTCTTCTCCGGTCGCGCAGCCGGCGATCCAGGCACGCACCGGATCGTCCTGCGATTTCTTCTGGAACAGCTTGGGCACGATCTCGTGCTCGACCACCTCGAAGGTTTCACGATCGCGAAAGAAATTGGTCACGCCGATCAGCATGTCCTTGAGCAACGCCGGGGTTTCTTCGGGATGGGTGAGGACGTAGTCCTGGTACGTCTGCAGATCGGCAATACCGTTGACCTGCAGACGGCGTTCGATACGCCGCAGGATCGTGGCACGCTTGTAGTGACGGAAATCGTGGCCGGTGCGTGCGCGCAAGGTGGCGAGCACACCTAGCAAAGCCCGCTCGGCGGTGGACACGGGATCGGGCTGCGCGGCGGCCAGCGTTTCGGGTTCGTCTTCGGCGGGCGGCAAGCGGATCGCGCGGGCGTTGTCGGCCAGTTCACGCAGCTTGCGCGGCATCTGCGCGGCCGGCAGCGAGAGGTCGACCATACCGGTGGCAATCGCGTTCTGCGGCATTTCCGGGTATTCGGCATCCGCCGGTTCTTGCGCGATAGTCAGACCGCCCTGCTCCTTGATGCGGCCGATGCCGGTCGCGCCGTCCGCGCCCGTACCCGACAGCACGATGGCAATCGCGCGTTCGCGGTGGGTGTCGGCGAGGCTGCGGAAAAACAGGTCGATGGCGATCGGGCGGGCGCGCGGCCGGCCGGCTTCGACGGGAGTCAGATGGCCGTCGTCGAGCGACAGATCGTTCGACGGTGAAATGACATAGACGTGATTTTTTTCGACCTGGACGGGGTGCTGCACCTGCAGCACCGGCATGTCGGTAGCGTGCTGCAGAACCTGGTCCGCGCTGCTCGCATGGTCGGGCGAGAGATGCAGCACGACCACGAATGCCATGCCCATGTCGGGCGTGGCATTCTCGAAGAAACGCAGCAGTGCCTGCACGCCGCCGGCGGACGCACCGATGCCCACCACTGGAAAATCGAGCGAACGGGTCTCCGGGCCAGGCGTGCGCGCCGCCGAGACGTCCGCGCTGTCGGTATTCGTTGCTGCGTTGTCAGTTTGCGTGTCCGTTGGCGCGATTGATTGCGTGTTTGCCGGAGACGCCCCTGTTTCACTACCCGCCATACCCATCCCTTGTGCGCTACGCCGCGTGACGGCGCCCGCGCAGTCTTGCAGCGTCAGGCCTTCGCCGCTTTCTCACGGCTTCTTCCCGCATTGTCGCGTGTGTTGCGCCGCATTGCAAAGACCGGTGCCCGGCGGGCTCAGTCTTACGGTTCGCAAACCACCAGGGCGTGCAGTTCGTCGATATTGAAGGGTTTGGCAAGTATCGCCACGCCGAGGCGGCGCGCCCGCTCGAGTTCGTCCGCGTAGCCTGTCATCAGCGCGATCTTCTGCGCGGGCCAGGCGCTGCGCACCTTCTCAGCAAGATCGATGCCGTTGAGCCTGCCCGGCATCTGGATGTCGGACAGCACGAGTTCGAATGTCGCGCCGCCGTTCAGCAGATCGAGCGCCTGGTCGGCGGTCGGTTCGTGGTGCACTTCGCAGCCAAAGGTCTCCAGCACGGCGGCGACGCCGGCCGCCACGTCTTCGTTATCTTCCACCAGCAGCACCACGCCTTTTGACGCCGGCGCTGGCTCCAGTGTCGTTTCCACCTCCGGCACCAGGGCTTTTTGCCGTTCGCGATAGCGCGGCAAGTAAAGTCTGACCGTCGTGCCGCGGCCCGGCACGCTGTCGATTTTGGCCGTGCCGCCGGCCTGCTCGCACATGGCGAGAACCTGGGCGAGGCCGAGACCGGTGCCCGAGCCGCGCAGCTTGGTCGTAAAGAGCGGCTCGAACGCGCGACGGACAACCGTATCGGGCATGCCCTCGCCGTCGTCGGAACAGGTGATCAGCACATATTCGCCGTCCGGCAGCAAGGTGTCGCTGCCCACCAGGCGGTTATTCTGGCAACGGATCACGAAGCGCCCGCCGCGCGGCATCGCATCGCGGGCGTTGACCGCCAGATTCATGATCGCGAATTCGAGGTCGGTCGGATCGGCCAGCACCGGCCAGATGTTGTCGACCATGTTCAACGCAAATTCGATGTTGTCGCCGAGCGATGCGTCGATCAGCGGCGCGGCGTTCGGCAGCCACGTGGCAAGGTCGACCGGCTGCTGTTTGAGCGGCTGCTTCTTCGCCACGCTCAGGAGCTGCCGGGTCAACGATTCCGCCGTGGCGGTGGCGCGTTCGATGGCTTGCACCTCTTTTTCGAGGCTGTTGTAACGCTTCAAACGCGCAAGCTCGGTGTTGGCCGACACCACCATCAGCAGATTGTTGAAGTCATGCGCGACGTTGGCGACCAGATTGCCGAGCGCGCCCATCCGCTGCAATTGCCGGGTCGATGCCTCCGCGGAAAGACGCATGGCCACTTCCCCTTGCCAGCGCTCCCACGCGCGGCGCTCGTCGGCGAGCTGGCGTAACGAGAAAAACACCAGCAGCCAGATCGCGAGGCAAGGCACGGCCGTGATCCCCGCGATCACCATGAAGTGCTGGCGCCATGCGTCGGCGATCGCGGCCGTCGCGTAGGCGCTCATCACATAGAGCGGATAGTCGCCGACCCGGCGAAAAGCCAGCAGCCGTTCGACGCCGTCGACCGAGGAGGTCAGACGAATGTGGCCGAACAACTGCTTGTCGCGCAACGCCGCGCTAAACGCGCTGTGCGGGGTCGGCTTGGCGCCCTTGGGCCACGGGGGATAGCGCACCAGCAGACTGGCGTCCTGGCGGTACAGCCCCAACGAGAGCGACGGATCGCCATTCGTCAGATCGCGATAGAAGCGCGAAAAGTACTCGGTGCGCAGCGCCACGGACACCACGCCGAGGAATTGCCCGTTCTCGCCGGAACGGCCAATCGACGTATTGAACACATTGGTCTGCGACAGCGGCCCGAACATCGGCTGGGAAAAGTACGGCTGCGGCCGCATCGCCTTGGCGGTAACGAAGTCGTCGCGTTGGCTCGTCGACATGACAGGCGCCGGATAAGCGCGGCTCGACACCAGCAGATCGCCGTTCGCACCGAGCAGGTAAATCGACGCGACTTGCGGAAAGTCGCCGCCGATTTGCCGCAACCGGTCGTGCAGGCTGGCTTCCTGCATACGAATCCGCGTGTCGTCGTCATTGCCTAGCAGATCGACAATGCGCGAAGCCATCTGCTGGTTGAGGTCCAACACTTTGACGGCCTGCTCCTCGGCCACGCGCGCGAGCCGGTCGATCACGTCGTTCGAGTCGGCAATCCGGCGCTGGTAGTCGAAATAGCCATAACCCGCCAGACAGGTCAGCGGGAACACAATCGACACGGCAAGCACGATCAGCAGCACGCGCCGCGTCGCCGCGAAATTACGCGACGGCATGGGGAAGTCGATTGCGGCACGCTCCGCACGTTGCACGGTCACGATCTCCATGAAAAATGAGTGGTCGGGTGGCAGTGCACAACGCCCCCACGTTGTTCGTGCGCTATTTCCTTTCCACGGAATTTACCGCACTTCCGCCGTTCTCCATAGGGTGCCGGGCCGTGAAAACGTTACACGCGCCGCGGCAGGGATTACAACCGGCTCACGCGAAAGCCACGCCTCGCTCACGTGCCGGCGGGCTGTTCGCCTTCGTCGCTGGTCAATTGTTCTTCCAGACGTTCGAACACGCGCTGGGTTGCGCGGCTCGGCGCGTCGAGTGCGAACAGCAGCAGGGATCGGCCGGTTACCTGATAGGCATCGCCCGCGCTGAATTGTGGCAACTCCGGGCGCACCGGCATGTTCGTATCCAGCAGACAGGTCCACTGATCGCCTTCGGGAATATCCGGCAGCGTGAAATTGACCACGTCGTGATGGGCATTGAGCACCAGCAGCAAGGTCGCATCGGACGCGGGACGCCGGATGCCGCTCGCCTGCGCGCGCCCGTCGATCACGAGGCCGAAGCAGCGCATTGCCGGGTCGTCCCACTGCTCCTGCGAAAGATCGGTACCGTCGGGCGAAAGCCAGCGCGCGTCGGTCACCTCGAGCGCCTCGTTGAATTCGCCGGTGAGAAAGCGTCCGCGACGCAATACCGGCAGACGGTGACGCAGCGTGGTCAGATTCTTGACGAACTCGGTCAACGCGCGTCCGTCGTCGTCGATGCCTTCCCAATCGACCCAACTGATCTCGTTGTCCTGGCAATATGCATTGTTATTGCCCTTTTGCGTGCGGCCAAACTCGTCGCCCGCAAGAATCATCGGCGTGCCTTGCGAGAGCAGCAGCGTAGCCAGCAGATTGCGCTTCTGACGCTCGCGTTGCTGGCGGATTTCCGGATCGTCGGTCGGGCCTTCGACACCCATGTTCCACGACTTGTTGTCCGAGTGGCCGTCCTGGTTGTTCTCGCCGTTGGCCTCATTGTGTTTGTCGTTGTACGAGACCAGGTCGTTGAGCGTGAACCCGTCGTGCGCGCTGATGAAGTTGACGCTCGCCCATGGCCGCCGGCCGCGATGGTTGAACTTGTCGCCGGAACCGGTCAGGCGTGTCGCGAGATCGGGCACCTTGCCTTCATCGCCCTTCCAGTACTCGCGCACCGTGTCGCGGAAACGGTCGTTCCATTCGGCCCATCCCGGTGGGAAGCCGCCTACCTGATAGCCGCCGGGGCCGCAGTCCCAAGGCTCGGCAACCAGCCGCACACTCGAGAGCACCGGGTCTTGCCGGCAACTGTCGAGAAAGCCGCCGCCTTCGTCGAAACCGTGCGCTTCGCGGCCGAGAATCGTGGCAAGGTCGAAACGGAAACCATCCACCTTCATCTCGGTCACCCAGTAGCGCAGACTGTCGGTCACCATTTGCAGCACGCGTGGATGAGACAGATTGAGCGTATTGCCCGTGCCGGTGTCGTTGATGTAATAGCGCGGCTCGTCAGGCATCAGGCGATAGTAAGACGCGTTGTCGATGCCTTTGAAAGAAATCGTCGGGCCGCGCTCGTTGCCTTCGGCAGTGTGGTTGTAGACCACGTCGAGAACGACTTCGAGGTTCGCGTTATGAAAACGGTCCACCATTTCCTTGAATTCGCCGACCGGGTCGCTCGACGACGCGAAATAGCGCGGATCGGCCGCGAAGAAGCCGATCGTGTTGTAGCCCCAGTAGTTGGTGAGCCCCTTGTCGAGCAGGTAGCTGTCGTTGACGAAGGTCTGAACCGGCATCAATTCGACCGAGGTGACGCCGAGCCCCTTGATGTAATCGAGCACGACCTGCTGGCCAAGCCCCGCGAAGGTGCCGCGCAGATTTTCCGGTACGCCGGGGTGGCGTTTGGTAAAACCGCGCACATGGGTCTCATAGAAGATCACGCGCTCCCAGGGCAGCGCATTGCGTTCCGGATGACTCCACGAAAAATTGGCGTCCACCACCTTGCACTTCGGCACGAAGGGGGCGCTATCCCGCTCGTCGAATGACAGGTCGCCCTCTTCCGAATCCAGCGTATAACCGAAGATTTCCGGCGCCCACTTCAGCTCGCCGATATGCGCTTTGGCGTAGGGATCGAGTAAAAGTTTGTTCGGATTGAAGCGATGTCCATTTTCCGGCTCGTAAGGACCGTGGACCCGGTAACCGTACACCGCACCCGGTTTCAGACCTGGCACGAACACGTGCCAGACCTCGTCGGTGTACTCCGGCAGTTCGATGCGTTCGATTTCCGTCTCGCCGGTTTCATCGAACAGACACAGTTCGACCCGGGTTGCGTGCGCTGAAAACAGCGCGAAATTGACACCGCTTCCGTTCCACGTCGCGCCGAGCGGGAACGGTGTGCCTTCCGCGATGCGCGTCGAATAGCTGGTCTGGGATGACATAGGGATTCCTGTGGAAGCTGAGAATGCCGCACATGTGTTTGGCATGCGCAAGCTTGCTGCTCCAGCAAATTCCGGACCCAGACACCGCTTAGGCGTAAATTTTATGGTGGCCCGAGCGCAGGCATCGCGGCAGCCGATTCGAGCACGCGCAAGAGACGCTCCGGCGTCAGGGGTTTGGCACAATGCGCGTCGAAACCCGCTGCTTTGGCACGCGCCCGGTCGGCGCGTGAAGAAAATGCCGTACAGGCCACCAGCAGCATGTCCGAAGTCAACGGATCGGCGCGCAGGCGGCGCGCCAGTTCGAAGCCGTCGAGACCCGGCATCTTGATGTCGAGCAGAACCGCGAACGGCCGCCATTCACAGGCCGCCTCGCAAACGGCAAACGGGTCTTCAAGCGCGCGGCACTCGAAACCGTCGGCAGCCAGGAGCATTTGCAGCGCTTCAGCCGCTTCCCGGTAATCGTCGACCACGAGCACGCGACGGTTCGAAGCCATCGCATACGGGATGGGCCGCCAAACCACAACGTCATCGTTCTCGTCCATTCTGTTGTCGAACGTCACCTCATTCTCCCTGGTCTGCGCTGCCGCTTCCTGTTTCGTCAACATAGCTCACCGGGCGCGCTGCCGCTTCCTGATTTATGCTGTCTTGACTCGCCCCGATACATCGTGCGCAAGCGCGGGTTGTTGTGCGGAAAGATCGATGAAACGCCCTTCCGCCGTGCATATCGTGCTGATTACGTGCATTGCGCATAACTTTGCATTCACTTCGACATCATTATCCCGCTGTATACGGACGGATATAGTCCGCTCGGGTTGGGGAAAACACTCAAACTTCGGTAACATTCCCTATTCGCGCCGGGCCCTGGAGTATTTACCGCCATATTTACCGCAGTATTTATCGCTTACCCTGGCCCACTGGCAGGTCACAGGATTCGATCATGAGCTTCAGCAAATACAACGACATAAAGATTTGCGCTAGCGGCAAGCGGACCATGGTGCCGGCGCATGGCGCTGGCTGCAATCCGTGCATGCCCCGTAGCGCCGAGCCGCTGAGCCCATAAGACGATGCAGAGCGCGTACCGTCCGCTGCCCTCCTCCGATGCGCTTTTCGAGCATGCCGCCTGCGGCCTGCTCGTGACCACTCCCGATGGCTGGATCCTGCGTGTCAACACCACCTTTTGCACATGGCTTGGCTATAGCGCGGCGGAACTCGCCGAGGCGAAGTCTATTCAGGATCTGCTGACTACCGAGGGCAAGGTGTTCTACCGGACGCACTGGTCGCCGCTGCTGCACAAACAAGGCTCAGTGGCCGAGGTCAAACTGAACATGCTGCATCGGGACGGCCACGTCGTGCCGATGCTGCTTAACGCAGTGAGCCGCCGCCATGGCGAAAGCAGCTACGTCGAAGTGGCGGCGCTGATCGTCGCGGATCGTCATAAGTACGAGCAGGAATTGCTGCTTGCGCGCCGCAACGCGGAAGCTTCCCTCGCCGGGCATCAGCTCGCGCAGAAAGCTTTGCAGGAAAGCCGTGACGTGCTGAGTCTCGCCATGCGCGGGGCGCGCATGGGTGCGTGGTCGCATGAGCCGGAATCGGGCAAATTCTGGTGGAGCCGCGAACTGGAAGCGCTCGCGGGCTATGCCGAGGGACGTTTTGCAAAAATGCCCGAGGGCTTTTTCGAACTGATCCACCCCGGCGACCTTAGCGCGCTCAAGCAGGCGGTCGACCTTGCCGTGGCAAACGGCGATGATTACGTTGCCGAATTCCGCTTCCTGCATGCGAGCGGCGACTGGTGCTGGATGGAAGGCCGCGGCCGCGCCACCTACGACCAGCACGGCGAGCCGCTGACGATCTACGGTCTCGGCATCGACATTACCGGGCGCAAGGACGCGCAGACCGTGCTGTTGCGTCAGGCTGCCATTTTCGAGCATCTGAGCGACGCGATCGTCATCACCGATCTGCGCGGCAACATCACCGATTTCAACGCCGGCGGCGAGCGCATGCTGGGTTACCGGAGGCGTGAAATTCTCGGCAAGCCAATTGCAATGTTCAATCTGCCGGAAGACGCATTGCGCATTCGCCGGGAAGCGCTCGCCGCCCTCGCCGCCGAGGGCACGTGGCGCAGCGAACTGGTTTTCGTGCGACGCGACCGCACTCACGGCGTCTGCGAAACGGTCGTCAAACCGCTGGCGAACGCGCGCGGCGACATCTATGGCGCAGTTAGCGTAAGCCGCGACATCACCGGGCGCAGACGTGCCGAACAGCAACTGCAACGCCTGAACCTGGAACTCTCGAAGGCGGACCGCCGCAAGGACGAATTTCTCGCCACGCTCGCACATGAGTTGCGCAACCCGCTCGCGCCGATGCGCAACGTGCTCGAAATCCTGCGTCTGAAAGATTTTGCCGACCCGCAGCTAAGCTGGTCGCGCGACGTATTCGAGCGGCAATTGCAACACATGACGCATCTGGTCGACGACCTGCTGGAAGTGTCGCGCATCACGCAGGGCAAGCTCGAATTGCGCAAACAGCGGCTCGAACTCGCCCGCGCGATGCAGGCGGCCATGGAAGCGGCGCGGCCCACCGTGCAGGCCTCGGCGCATCATCTGAGCGTGACCTTGCCGCGCGAGGCGCTCTATCTCGACGCCGATCCCACACGGCTGTCGCAGATGATCCTGAACCTGTTGAACAATGCCGCCAAGTACACGCCGCCAGGCGGCGACATTTCGCTCGCCGCATCGCGCGAAGGCGATGAAGCGGTGATCGTAGTGCGCGATTCAGGCATCGGTATTCCGCGCGAGCATCTGAACAGCGTGTTCGAAATGTTCTCGCAACTCGCCCCTGCGCTGGACCGCTCGCAGGGCGGCCTCGGCATCGGTCTCGCGCTGGTGCGCGGCCTCGCCGAACTGCACGGCGGCACCGTGGCCGCATTCAGCAACGGTCCGGGCAGCGGCAGCGAGTTCGTGATCCGTCTGCCCTTGTCGAAAGCGATCCCACAGCCTTCCGATAGCGCGCTGCTCGATGTACCGCGCTCGCAGGGCTTGCGTGTGGTGATCGTCGACGACAATGCGGACGCCGCCGATAGTCTCGCCATGGTGCTCGAACTCGAAGGCCACGAGGTTCGCACAGCCGGTGACGGTATCGCCGGGCTGCAACTGATCGGCGAATTCGCCCCGCATGCGGTGATTCTCGACATCGGCTTGCCGCGCCTGAACGGCTATGAAGTGGCGCGCCGCGTTCGCAGCGATTATCACGATGCCGGCATGCTGCTGATCGCCGTCACCGGTTGGGGCCAGCAGCAGGACAAGCAGACCGCCGAAGCGGCCGGCTTCGACCATCATTTCACCAAGCCGGTCGATCCGCGCGAATTGCAGCGGGTATTGAGGCGCTGACCCGGTGACGAACAAAAAGCGCACAGGAACAACAGACAGAAACTTCAACCGATGCTCGATGAAACCCAGATAGTCAGTGCCCTCGCCGCGCGCCAGATCGTTCCCGATGCCACGCAGCGCGATGCCATTGCGGCGCTCGTCGCGTTGCTCGGCGCGAATGATAACGGGCACCGTCTGAAAACTAACGCCGCGCGCGCGCATCAGGGCGTGTATTGCCATGGGCTGCCTGGCCGGGGCAAAAGCCTGGTGGTCGATACGGTGTTCGAGTTGGCGGACTGCCGCAAACGGCGCGTGCACTTTCACGAGTTTCTACGCGAGATGAACCGGCGTCTGGTGAACGAGCCGCGCGGCGACGATCGGCTGGGCTCGGTCTCGAAACAATGGCTCGACGGCGTGGAGTTGCTGTGCTTCGACGAATTTCATGTGCACGATATCGCCGATGCATTCCTGATGGGCCGCTTTCTCGATACCGCGATCGGCCAGGGCACGCGCATCGTGCTGACGTCGAACTACGCACCGGACACGCTGTTGTCCGACCCGGAGTTTCACGAGCGCTTCCTGCCGACCATCGAACAGATCAAACGCTGCTTCACTGTGATTCACTTCGACGGTGCGCGCGATTACCGTTTCGGCGCCGAAGAAGCGGCACTTCCGCATTTTTTTGCACCGCTCGACCCGGCGACGCACGACGCGCTACTGGACATTTTTGTGCGCTATGAAGGCAACGAGGCCTTGGAGTCAACCACCGTCAGCGCGGCAGGCCGGCCGCTCGTTGCACGTGCCGCGGGCGCGGCCCTGCTATGGGCGGACTTCGAGAGCCTGTGCGTGGCGAGCCGTTCGCACCTCGATTATCTGGATCTCGCCGAGCAATGGCATGGCCTGATTCTCGACCACGTGCACACCGAATGGCTTGCCAAAGCCCATACGCTGCAACGGTTCATCTGGCTCGTCGACATCTTCTACGACCGCAAATGCGCGCTGTTCATCGCCTCCGATCAGCCGATCGAGGCGGCGCTCAGCGGACTGGAGGGCGCGCACGATCTGTCGAGAACACTCAGCAGGCTTGCGGAAATGCAATCGCATGGCTATCGCAACACGCTCGACGGTACAGCCGGCCGTGTGGAGACTGGAGCAACAGCGGTGCAGACGCTCGCCTAGCCATACGGGCCGCGCGAACGCCTGCAAACAGGCCCTGCTACTGCTTGCCGGTCTTGCCCTTCACCCGCGCAATCTGCTGCTTCGCGGCGTCATACACGCGCTCGGGCGTGAAGCCGAACTTCTTCTTCAGGTCGGCCAGCGGTGCGGACGCGCCGAACGTATGCATCACCACCTGCGCGCCGAGCCGCCCGACATAACGATCCCAACCGAGCGTTGCCGCCTGCTCGACGGCCACACGTGCGTCCACATCGGACGGCAGCACGGCCTCCTGATATGCCTCGTCCTGACGCTCGAAAAGATCCCACGACGGCATTGAAACCACCCGCGCGGCAATCCCTTCGCTTTTCAGCTTCTCGTAGGCGTCGACGCAGAGCGACAACTCGCTGCCCGTGGCGAGCAGAATAACCTCGGGCTTCTGCCCGTCCGGCGCGTCGGCAAGCACATACGCGCCCTTCTGCACGCCGCTGGCCGGCGCATAGCGCGTGCGGTCCAGCGTCGGCAACGCCTGGCGCGACACGACAATGCACGACGGCCGCCGTGGATCCGACATGGCTACGCGCCATGCCTCGGCAACTTCGTTCGCGTCGCCCGGGCGCAATACGGTCAGCCCCGGCACCCCACGCAGCGACGCCAGTTGCTCGATCGGCTGATGGGTTGGGCCATCTTCGCCGACGCCGATCGAATCGTGCGTAAACACAAAGATGGACGGCACCTCCATGATCGCGGACAGGCGAATCGGCGGCTTCATGTAGTCGCTGAAAATCAGGAAGGTCGAACCGAACGGCCGCAAATTCGACAACGCGAGACCATTCACCGCCGCGCCCATGCCGTGTTCGCGAATCCCGAAGTGCAGATTGCAGCCGCCATAGTTGTCGTGCTCGAAACTACCCGCGCCTTCGAATTTCAGATTGGTCTTGGTGGACGGCGCGAGATCGGCCGCGCCGCCGATCATCCACGGCACGCGCGCGGCAATCGCGTTGAGCACCTTGCCGGATGAATCGCGTGACGCGATTCCCTTTGGATCCGCATCGAAGGTAGGGATATCGCTGTCCCAGCCCGCGGGCAATTCATGCGCTTCCATTTGTGCGAACTGGCGTGACAGGTCCGGATATTTCGTGCTGTATGCGTCGAGCTTCGTCTGCCATGCTGCGCGCGCCGCCTTGCCGCGCGCACCGATACCCTCTGCGAAACGTTCACGCACGCCGTCCGGCACGTAGAAAAACTTGTCTTCCGGCCAGCCATAGAACTTCTTGGTCAGCGCCACTTCTTCGACGCCGAGCGCTTCGCCGTGCGCGGCGGAGCTATCCTGCTTATGCGGCGCGCCCCAGCCGATAATGCTGTGCACCACGATCAGCGTCGGCCGGTCCGTGATGCTTTTCGCTTCGACAAACGCGGCCTCCAGCGCCGCGGCGTCGTTCGCGTCGTTCACCCGAAGCGTGTGCCAGTTGTAACCGCGAAAGCGGCTTTCCACGTCGTCGCTATACGCGAGATCCGTGTGGCCTTCAATCGTCACGCGATTGCTGTCGTAGATCCAGATCAGATTCGACAGTTGCAGATGTCCGGCGAGCGACGCCGCTTCGTGCGAGATGCCTTCCATCATGTCGCCGTCGCCGCATAGCGCATAGACGCGGTAATCGAACAGCGGCACGTCCGGTTTGTTGAAGTGGCTTTCGTACCAGCGCGCCGCCATTGCCATGCCGACGCTATTGCCGAGCCCTTGGCCGAGCGGACCGGTCGTCGTTTCCACACCGGTGGTCAAACGGTACTCGGGGTGGCCCGGTGTCTTGCTGTCGAGCTGGCGGAAATGCTCTATGTCGTCGAGCGAGACGGCGGGCGAACCGGTGGGCTTGCCGTGCTCATCCACGGCCTTTACGCCGGCCAGATGCAGCAGCGAGTACAACAGCATCGAAGCGTGCCCCACCGAGAGCACGAAACGATCCCGGTTTGGCCAGAGCGGCTCGTCCGGATCGTAGCGAAGGTGGTTTTGCCACAGATGATAGGCGACTGGCGCCAGTGCCATCGGCGTGCCGGGGTGACCGGAATTAGCCTTTTGCACTGCGTCCATCGACAGCGTGCGAATCGTGTTGATGCACAACTGATCGAGGGCGGGATCGTTTTGCATAGGGACACTCCTTGTTCGGCGGTTGGGAACTCTTCGCCGGGACGACGTGCATCGGCCGTGCCCGGCGAACCGTGTTCGCGCGGAAGAACGTGGAAAGGACGCTTGAGGACCGCAAGGCCTATCGATGATGCGCCGATGCGCACAAAACTGCACGGCACGTTACATCGAATGCCCCGTTGTACCGATGATTGGCGGCGCCCCTTTCATTCGGCTTGCGGTTTTAATGGTGACCCAGCGGCCTCGTACGCATGCCCCGGTTGATCGACCTAACGCAGCTTCGCGACGTCCTTATCGGTCACCCGCGTGGCCGCCGGATTGCCGAACTGCGTCGTCACATAGTTGGTCAACGCGGCGACTTGCGCGTCATTCAACTGCGTGGCGAAAGCCGGCATGCCGACGTCGTTGGCGGCCGTTTTGCGCTGCACGCCGTGCAGGATCACCTGGACGAGGTTGCCCGGATTGGACGCACCCACCGTCGAGTTGTGCAGCAGCGGCGGATAGTAGCCATCCGGCGTGCCCTTGCCTTGCGCCTGGTGGCAGCTTGCGCAATTGCCGAGGTACAACCGTGCCGGGTCGAGCGTGCCGTCGCTCAACGCAACGCCGCGCAAGCGCGTAACGTCTGTCGATGGCTTGCCCCACGTGCTGCGAGCTTGCGAACTGCCGCCCTCTACGGCCGGCACCGTGTGGACGTAAGTGGCGATTGCATCGATGTCCGCGTCGCTCATCTTCGAGAAACTATGCTCGACGGCCTCGCCCATCGGGCCGGCCGCTTGCGCGAGACCCGGCACGCTGCCGGTTTGCAGATACTGCACGAGTTGCGCGTGGTTCCAGCCGCCAATGCCGCTATTGACCGACGAGGTGATGTTGTAGCCCTCCCAACCCGCCAGCACCGAACCGCCGAGGAAACCGCTGCCGGTTTCATCCAGTGCCTTCTCCTGCATCGCGAAGCCGCGCGGCGTGTGACACGTGCTGCAATGCGCGAGGCCCTGCACGAGATACGCGCCGCGATTCCAGGCGACGCTCTGATTCGGCTTCGCTTCATACGCGCCGTTTTTCAGGAACACCCAGTTCCATACGGTCAGCGGCCAGCGCATGTTGAGCGGCCACGGAATGTCGCTCGTGCGCGTGGCCTCGTTCACCGGTGCCACGCCGTAACGGAAGTACGCATACAAGGCCTTCACGTCGTCGTCGCTGACCTTCGCGTACGAGACGTACGGCATCGCCGGATACAGATTGTGGCCGTCCTTCGAGACGCCCTTGCGCAGCGCGCGATCGAAGTCCGCAAGCGTCCACGCGCCGATACCCGTTTGCGGGTCCGGCGTGATGTTGCTCGAATAGATCGTACCGAGCATCGGCACTTTCAACGGCAGGCCGCCGGCATAGGGCTTGCCTTTGGCGGTGCTATGGCAGGCCATGCAATCGCCCGCGGTGGCGAGGTACTCGCCGCGTTTGATCAACGCGGTGTCGTTGCCGCTCACCGGACTCGCGGAATCATCAGCCTGCGCCAATGCGGGCGAGGTCAACGCAGCGGCCAGCAGCCAGAAAAAGGTCTTTTTCAGCACGTTCAAACTTCCTTCTTCAACTGGTCGGCCATGCGCAGTGCCAGCGCGGCAATGGTCAGCGTCACGTTGACGGTGCCCACGGTCGGCATCGTCGCGCTGCTCGAAATAAACAGGTTCGGGTGATCGAAGGTCCGGCAATGTTTGTCGACCACCGAGTCGCGCGGGTCGCTGCCCATGATCGTCGCGCCGGTAATGTGATTGTTCGGCGCGAATTCGTCCTGATACTCGATCTCGGTGCCGCCCAGCACTTTCGCCGCGTTCGTGTAGACCTCTCTGGTATGGACGGCGCCGCGTTTCACGTAGTCGTCGATCGCGTACGTGATCTCGGGGCGCGGAATGCCGATCGCGTCGACCTCCGTTTTGCTCGGCACGATGCGGTTTTGCGGCTGCGGGAGGATTTCGTGGAAGCAGTCGAACTCGACAAAGCGCGCCGAACGGTCGCGAATCTGCGCGTCCAGTTCAGCCGGCTTGATCAGCTTGCCCTGCTTGAAAATCTTCTGCGTTTCCTGGTCGATGCGTGACAGGTTCGACAGGTGGATCTTCTTGGCGGCCTCGTTCGCGCGGAACGGGCCGTCGCGAAAGCCGATCAGCGAGGTCATTTCCTGTGGACCGCGGCCCGGCCAGAGTTTTTCGTCCGCGTAGAACGTAATCCCCGTGCCCGGATGGTCCATCAGATTGCGGCCCACCATGTCGGAGCTATTGCCCACGCCGTGCGGGAAATCGTGGCTGGTGGACATCAGCATGATCTTCGGCGTTTCGATACCGTTCGCAGCCAGCACGAAATACTTGCCTTCCACGCGATGCTCGTTGCCTTGCGGATCTTTGTACAGCGCGGCGGTGATGCGCTTGTCCGCACCCACTTCGAGCTTGTAGACGACAGCGTTGACGATCAGCTTCGCGCCGGCCTGCTCCGCTTTTTCGACGTGTACGATGCCGTTGTACATTGCGCCGATCGGGCAGATCGGCATGCAGTTGTTATTGCCGCAACAGGTTGGGCGCCCGTCGTACGGACGGCTGTTACGCGCAACCGGTTCGGTCACCACGTGATAACCCGAGTCGAATGCGTTGAGCTTGCTCTTGATGGTCTGCTCGTTATACGAGAGCGGCAGCGGCGCCATCGGATACGGCTGGCTGCGCGGCGAACCGAGTTCTTCGTCGGTCGGACCCCACACACCGAGCTCTTCTTCGGCACGCTGGTAATACGGCTCCAGTTCCTCGTAGTCCATCGGCCAGTCGCGGCCCACGCCGTAGGTGGTCTTCATGCGGAAATCGTTCGGCATGAAGCGCCATGCGGACGCGGCCCAGTGCCATGTCGTGCCGCCCACGGCGCGGATGTACTGCGAGTTGAATTTGTGTTCGCCCTTCAGGATCAGATAGTTGTTCGGCGGCCCGTATTCCGGATGCGGCGCCCACGCGCTGGACGGATACGGCGCGGAGTTGTCCGACTTGTCGAACTGGTTGCGAAAGCGCTCGACGATCTCCCAGCGCGGCATGCGCGGCCCTGCTTCGAGCAGGATCACGGACTTGCCGGCCAACGCCAACTGATGCGCGACGATCGCGCCCGCAACGCCCGACCCGACTACGACGATATCGGCTTGTTCAGCCTGGTTTTGTGCATCGGCCATAGCTCAGGCTTGCCTTTCGATGGGTTTGGCGGCCCAGAAACCGGGCTTGTTGGGACAGTACGAACGAATGATCAACGTGTCGGACACCACGTCGTACATCAGCGCCTGTTCATACGTGACAACCTGATTGTCGACCGTGCCGAGATACCAGGCTTCCATGATCTTCAGCGCGAGCGCCTGCTGCGCGGCGTCGGCGGAACCGGCGGCGAGCGCGCCGGCCAGCTTCGGCAACTGCTGCGCGAGATCGGGCGTGGACTTCTGCAACGCGGCCAGCAGGCGCGTGCCGACATCGCGATCGAGAGCGGGTCTCGCCGTCAGCGATTGCGACAGCGTCATGAAGGCGTCGATGGGCGGCGCGGCCGAGTCGTCGGCCAGCGCCTTGAGCGTGAGCGAGCCGGTGAGGCCCGCGGCCGTCAACGCGAGCGCGCCTTGCAGCCAGCGGCGGCGCGTCATCGTGGACGGTTCATCGCTCGCGGCGAACTCGCCGTGAGAGTCTTGTGGAGTCAATGTTGTTGTTCCCTTGTGAGTCGTTTTACTGCGTCAAAACTGATGCAACATCCCGACGTACGCACCGGTTTGCGATTCACCCGCGAGTGGGCTTGTGTTATTGGTCGCATCGCGCGGCGACGCTTCGAGCGAGAAATTCGAATTGCTGCCGTTGCGCACGTAACCCACGGTGCCGTACACGAACGTGCGTTTGGAGAGGTTGTACGTGGTGCCGAGCACGTACATCATCGCGTGGCCGGACGGGTCGTGCGCGGCATCGCCGCCGCCGTCGCCGACCTTGATGTAATAGCCGCCCGCCGTCACCGCCCAGCGTGACTGAATGTTGTACGTGGCGCCCAGCCAGTAGTGATCGGCGCTATCGGCCACGCCCACCGGTGAATCCGGCGCCGAGTAATGCGTATAGGCGCCCTGGATCTTCCACGCATCGAAATGCACGTTCGCACCGGCGAAATATTCGCGCGAGGCCTGGAAGATGTTGCTGAAGCGGCCATTGCTGTCGCGCAGTTCGTCGTAGATGCCGCGCACGTCGAAGAGCGGCGAGTGATACGTGAGCATGATGCCGTCGGAGCGGCCAAACTCGCCCGCCGCACCGTTGTTGAACGCGCCTGCCTGGTTGCCGAACGCGTACTGCGCCTGGACGTCGAAGCCCCATAACACCGGGCTGTGATACTCGACGTTGTTGCTGGTCTGCTGCCAGTTGCGTCCGCGCACGAGCGAGGCCGAAGAAAACGCCTGCTGCACGAACGGGTCGAATTCCCACACGCCGTCGCTGTCGATAAACAGATTACGCCCAGCCTGCAATGTGCCCCACTGATTGTCCTTCAGACCGACGAACGCGCGCCGTGACCACAGGCGTCCGCCACTGGTGGTGCCGTTCATGACTTGCAGACCGGTTTCCAGATTGAAGATCGCATTCAGGCCGCCGCCCAGATCTTCGTTGCCTTTCAGGCCCAGCATGCTGGTGCCCCAATCGCCGCCTTCAGCGCTCCAGCGGTTCGATGTGCCGCCCGCGCCGTTGTTGATGTGATTCAGATATTCCACGCCGCCGTCGAGACGGCCATATAACGTCACGCTGGTTTGACCGTATGCCAGCGGACTGACCACCGCCAGCGCCGCCATTAATTTTGTAGGTAGTCTCATTGTTTTTGCCGTGAGTTTCTTTTGTAGAAATGATGCGCAAAGCCGACTGCCGATGATTCAAAACTACTCAGCGTGTCGCACCGCGACCGACTCTGCGTCAAGCCACGGTCACCTGGCGCCAGGCCCGTCTGCGAGGCCTCGTGCATACAACGGAACGGTATGGGCAATGACCTGTTGCACCTACCGGGTTACACCGGCGTAATGCTTGTAATGCTGGAGCGAACACCGGATCCAGCCAGTTTGCAATTGAGATGTTGCAAAACTACACGCGTCGCGCACGAACTATAGGTGATCGGTGCTTGATAGCCTATCCATTTCACGCAATAAACTTTTGCGATCAGCGCGCTCGACATTGAGAATCCTCAGTTGAATCCGCATACGCTGCAAATGAAATGCCTGGCGGGGAGAACGAAAGGTACTCACGATAAGATAGTCGGTCATTCGGCCTCAGCCAAATCGAAACGCATTATTTGTTATTTGATCCATCAACATTCACCATTTGCCACTCGCCATGAACGCGCCTGAATTGACCGAAGACGAAAACCTTGGCCTTTACCAACGGGCGACCGAAACCGGCGCGGAATGGTGGCGCGTCAGCGTGGCGGACCGGCCGGAAAACTATCGGCTCGAGCATGGGGTCAATGAAGGCGCCGGCATCGGATCGGTGGATATCGATCTGGTGGTCGACGCGGAGAACCTGCGCGCGAAGCTGAAGAAGTGGCGCCGCGAGGGCTTTGCCATCGATACGCCCGATGCCTCAAATGAAGCAGGGACAGCGGAGCGCGTGGCCTTCATTCCCGAGTTGCAGCGCGTCGCGGCGCGAGCCTCGGCAGCAAAACATCATTTGCAGAAACAGGAGGATGCACGCGAAACCGTGCGCATCGGCCGGGTCGACGTGCCGTGCGGTGTGGACAATCCGCTCGTGCCGCGCGTCAATCCCGCTTATCTGTTCTCCGAGCGCTTTAACGACATTGTCGAAGATATCGTGGAGAACCGGCGCGTGATGCTGATCGGTCACACTGGCGCGGGCAAGACCAGCTTGATCGAACAGGTAGCCGCACGCTCGCATCACGGTGTGTTGCGCTCGAACATGAATGGGCAAACCACCGTCGGCGATTTTGTCGGCTTCTGGACGGTCAAGGGCGGCGAGACGATCTGGGTGGACGGCGTGCTGCCCACCGCAATGCGCGAAGGTCTCTGGCTGATCGTCGACGAAATCGATTTCGCCGAACCGTCGATTCTCGCCGCCCTCACCGCCGTGCTCGAACCGCACGGCCGCCTCGTGCTGAAAGAAAAAGGCAATGAGATCGTCGCGCCGCATCCCGCCTTCCGGCTGTTTGCCACGGCGAACGCGGTCGGCGCGATGAGCCAGTTCCGTCACCTGTATCAAGGTGCGAATCTGATGAACGAGGCTTTTCTCGATCGCTGGCGCGTCTATATGCTCGACTATCTGACGCCCGCCGAAGAAGCCGACGTGCTGATGCGTACCCTCGCGCCGCATATGACACGCGCGCTCGCCACCACGCTTGCCGCGATTGCCGCCGACTGCCGCGCGGCGTTCGCCCGCGAAGACCTGTCGAGCGCATTCTCCACGCGGCGCCTGCTCGACTGGGCCGAACTGATGCTGCGTACCGGCGACCCCGAACGGGCTGCCGGTCCGGCGATTTACGCGAAAGTCAGCCCGGAAGACGCGGCGCTGATTCGCGGCATCGTTCGCCATCACATCGCGCCGGCCGCCTGACGCCCGCTGTGCACCCTAGGCGATCGCCATGAACGCAAGGCATCTCACCCGCGACACACAAGGTTTCGCGTTCGAATCGACGCTCAGCAAGGTCGCGCGCGTGCTGACCGGACAATATGGCGTGACGGTCGCGTTCAGTCCGGATGGTCCGCGTGTCGAACCCGGCCGCATCGTGATTCCCGACTATGAGTTGAGCGGCGGCGTCGAGCGCGACGTGCTGATCGGCTATCTCGATCTGCTGGTGGCGCGCGCCAAGCACTCGTCGCTCGCGCAGATGGATGCGCAACCGGCCGGCGTGAGCGCGAATCTCGCACAGGTGATCGAGGACCGCCGCGTCTGCATGCAATTGCTCGACGAGTATCCGGGGGCGCGCTGGTTCATCGGCAAACTGCGGGCACATGCCGCCGAACAGGCGCGGCAACGCTGGCCGAAGCTGCATTGGCGCGACCGGCTGGTCTGGCTGGTGGAGCGCACGCTATGGGACGAGCAGCCGACCCGCACCGAAGCGGTCCACTCATTGCTGGCCGCGCTGCACGCCTCGCAGGACCTGCTGGACGAGGCCCGCAGAAGCCGTTCGAGCGCGCATAGCATTGCGGCGGCGCAAGCCTTGGTCGCGCGCGTGCGGGCTTTGTCGGCGGGCGATGTCAACAGCATGGTGTTCACCGCGGATCCGCTTGAAGACCTCGACACGGAAACCGCGGCTTCTTCGTCCGAACCGTTCAACGACGACGACACCGCCCTGCCCGACCAGGACAACGCTGCCTCGCCTCCGTCCGACAAAGGCGGCGGTGCGCAGGCGGAAAATGCGGTCGGCATGGGGCAATCGCTGGCCGATGCGCAGCAGTCGTCCGCGCGTTCCGAAGGCGAAGCCGCCGCAGTGTCAAACGCATCTCGCGACCGGCTATCGATTCCGCTTGCCACCGAGTTCGACGAAATCACCGACGTCACCGGCCAGGGCGACAGCGCAACCTGGCGCGAGCTTCGCGCGCAGGCCCGCGCGGATACGGCACCGCTCAAGGAAAAACTCGAACGCGCGCTGAGCGCCGACGAACGCACCCGCTGGCGCCGCGAACAGGAGCGCGGCGAAATCGATCGCACCGCGCTGGCGAAACTCGCCACGTCGCCGGGTTACCGTACGCCGTTTCGCACGCAGCGGGCGGCTAAAGGGCGCGACGTCGCCGTGAGCTTGCTGATCGATCGCAGCGGATCGATGGCCGGGCGCAAGATCGAACTCGCGCGCCTGTGCGCGAGTGCGCTGTGCGATGCGCTTACGCAGTTGTCGTTCGACTGCGAAGTGCTCGGCTATTGCTCGCTCGAATCCGCACCGATGAAGCAACTGTATGAAAGGCAACTGGCGGGCGGCGCGGATTTGCGGCGCTATAACCGCTTTGTCGAGCGGCTCGACCTGAAAGTCTACAAACGCTTTGGCGCGACGGATCTGAGCGGCATTGCCGAAATCGACTGCGGTCACGAGAATCCGGACGGCGAGGCGCTCGCCTGGGCCGCGACGCGGCTCGCCGATCATCAGGCCGAGCGGCGCATCCTGATCGTCTTCTCAGACGGCTATCCGTCGACCGGCGACGGCGATCCGCAGGTGCTGCGCTACGATCTGCGCGAACGCGTCGCGGCGATCCACAAACGCGGCATCGAACTGGTCGGCATCGGCGTGCTGACCGATGCAGTCGAGGATTTCTATCCACACAACGTGGTAGTGAGCCGTCTCGCGGAATTGCCGTCGACGGTGTTTTCGGTGCTGAGTTCGATGCTGCTGACGCGCTAGCGCGGCACAACGCGGGGTCACGGATCGCGGCGGCCCGAACCGAAGTATCGCTGGAACACAGCTACGCCGATTTGATCTCGACCAGTTTCGGTTCGAACGAATACTGCTCTATCTCGCCACCCCGGGCGATCACGGCCGTGCTCTCGGGAATCTCCTCCCACCAGCCCGGCAGATCCGAAAGCGGCTCCGACAACACCAGGAAGGCGTTATCGCCCACCGCCGTGATGCGCGGGTCGTCCGGATACAGCTCGTGCAAATGCTGGAACGAGGTGCTGTGAAAGAGCGAGCGCGACTGTCTTTCACTCGAATAACGAACCGCGACGATCTGTTCGCCATCCGTCGCGCAGACCGTCATGTTCAGCGGCTCATCCACCCCTTGTCTGCGCCCGACGTCTTCGACAAATCCCACCATGCGCTCGAGCGCGGTCACCGGCGCAAGTTCGAGACCAAAGGTCAGCGCGAGATAAAACAGCACCTCGGAATCCGTCGAACCTTCAACCGAGGCGAATAACTCGGGATCGATCGCCAGCATCAGCTCGCGGCGCACCAGAGGGAAGTTGCGCACCAGCCCGTTATGCATGAAGAGCCACCGGCCATAGCGGAACGGATGACAGTTGGTTTCCTGTGACGGCGTGCCGGTAGCCGCACGGATATGCGCGACGAACAATGGCGCGCGGATGGCCCGCGCGGCCTCGCGCAGATTGCGGTCGCTCCATGCGGGCTGGATACAGCGGTAGCGAAACGGGATATCGGTGGGATGGCCGTACCAGCCGATGCCGAACCCGTCGCCGTTCGTGGTGGTATGGCCGAGCCGCGAATGCAGGCTCTGGTCGATCAGCGAATGTTTGGCGTTGAACAGCACCGTTTCGAGTTGAAGCGGGTTGCCGGTATAAGCGAGCCAGCGGCACATGAGATTCCCTCCTGTCTTCGCTATTTGACCACGGGTTGCATCTGCGCGATTGGTATCAGGAACTCCGAAAGACCGGTCAGGATAATCTGCACGCCGATGCACAGTAGCAGAAACGACGAGACGCGCATCGCGACCTTGGTGCCGTCCGCGCCGAGATACTTCGCGAAAACCACGGCTCGGCTGTAGACCAGATAGACCGTGACCGCCACGAGGATCGAGATCCCCACCGAAGCGATGCCCGACAGCACGAACTCCGAGAGTTTGTGCGTGCGGTTCGCGGTCAGCGCGATCGCGGTGGCGATCGAACCCGGCCCGGTAGTAAGCGGAATGGTGAGCGGAAAAAATGCCTTCGACATCGCGTTATCGGAATCCACCCGCTTGACGGCCGGTTGTTCGGCCGGCGTATCGGGCGCATTGAGCATCTGCCAGCCGCTCACCGCTACCGCGAGGCCGCCGCCGATCCGCAAGGCCTGCATGGAGATGCCGAAGAAATGCAGAATCGGGGTGCCGACAAAGAAGGCAACCAGCAGCACGCACATCACGTTGAAGGCGATCTTCTTGGCGAGCGCGGTACGGTCTTCGGTGGTGAGCGATGCGGTGCGGTCGAGAAAAACGAACGCCATGCCGATTGGATTGATGATGCTGATCAGCCCGGTGAAGCCAAACAGGATATCCGAGACCAGACTTTCGACCATATGCGATCCGTTTCGGGCAGCGGCTCCGGCGGCTTGATTGACTGACTGCCCGCCGGGGCGCTACGCTGAGTTGAAGTGCTGGGGCGCTCCTCGCTCCAGAGCGATGCCCGCGTTGTGTGAGGCAGATGATATCGCGGTGCGGCACGCAAATAGGTAAAAAAGGGACGATGCAAGCCACGCGCGGCGTTGCACCGCAGCAGACAGGCGCGGAAAGATGCGCGTGCAACTTTCAGAAAGCCTACACTTTTTTGACGGACTTTACGGGCTCGAAGCATCAGGCATAAAGTCCTCAGCGAAGCTGCACTTTCAACGAGACGTACTTACCGGTTCGAGGAGTTGCCCCCATGTTGCTTCGTGCACTCGCCGCGCTGCCGTTCATCGGCATTCTGCTCGGCGTCCCGTTTGTGAATCGTGTCGAACCGCTGGTATTCGGCATGCCATTCGTGCTGGCCTGGATCGTCATGTGGGTGGTCCTGAGTGCCCTCATCATGGCGATCGTCTACCGTCTGGATCCGAGCAACCGTCAGCTTGCGGCTGACGCCGAGGAGGCCCACTCATGAGCGCCCTCATCATCATTGCGGCCATTACGCTGTTTGCGCTGTACCTGGGCGTGCGCGCGCGGCGCGGCCACGACATGAGTCTCGAACAGTGGACCGTGGGCGGCCGCAGCTTCGGCACCGCGTTCGTGTTCCTGCTGATGGCCGGCGAGATCTATACGACCTTCACCTTCCTCGGCGGCAGCGGCTTTGCGTACGGCAAGGGCGCACCGGTCTACTACATTCTTGCCTACGGCACGCTGGCGTACATCCTTTCGTACTGGATGCTGCCGCCGATCTGGCGTTACGCGAAAAACCACCGCCTCGTTTCGCAGCCGCATTTCTTCGCGCGCAAGTACGATAGCCCAGCGCTCGGTACGCTGGTCGCGCTGGTCGGCGTGGCCGCGTTGATTCCGTACCTCGTGCTGCAACTCAAGGGCCTGGGCATCATCGTGGCAACCGCCTCGTATGGCGCGATTTCCTCGACAACCGCCATCTGGATCGGCGCCGCGGTGGTGACGGCTTACGTGACGGTATCCGGCGTGCGCGGCTCGGCGTGGAATTCGGTGGTGAAAGATATCCTGATTCTGGCGATCGTACTGTTCCTCGGCATCTACCTGCCGTTGCACTATTACGGCGGCTTCGCCGACATGTTCCGCGCCATCGACACCGCGCGCCCGGGCTTCCTGAGCTTCCCGGCCAAGGGGTCGAGCGTGATCTGGTTCCAGTCGACCGTGCTGCTGACCGCACTGGGCTTCTTCATGTGGCCGCACTCGTTCGGTTCGATTTTCACGGCGAAGAACGAGCGTATTTTCCGCCGTAACGCAATGGTGCTGCCGCTCTACCAGCTCATTCTGCTGTTCGTGTTCTTCGTGGGCTTTGCAGCAACGCTGAAGGTGCCGGGCCTGAAGGGCGGCGACATCGACCTGTCGCTGTTCCGCCTGTCGTTGCAGACTTTCGACCCGTGGTTCGTCGGCGTGATCGGCGGGGCCGGGATTCTGACGGCGCTGGTGCCGGGATCGATGATCCTGACGTCGGCATCCACGCTGCTTGCCAACGACGTGTATCGCGGCATGGTGAGCCGCAATGCGTCCGACGCGACGGTAGCCAACCTCGCGCGCTTCCTAGTGCCGGTGGTGGCGCTGGTGGCCGTCGGCTTTACGCTGCACGGCGGCGAGACGATCGTGGCCTTGCTGCTGATGGGCTACAGCTTTGTGACCCAGCTCTTTCCGGCGGTGATCTGCAGTTTGATGCCGAATAACCGGGCGACCAAGTACGGCGCGTTTTGCGGGATTCTGGCGGGCGTCGCGGTCGTGACCCTGACCACCACGCTCCATCTGAGCATTGGGCAGTTGATGCCGTTTTTGCCCGACGCGCTAAAGGACATCAATATCGGCTTCCTGGCCCTGGCCGTGAACATCATCGTTTTCTTCCTGGTGAGCGCCGTGACGCAGCCGCGTCCGGCCGAGCAGACTCACGCGCCGGTGCATTGAGGCGTTCCGCGTAGCTTGCCGCATCGTGGTTAAAGGGGCTGGCCGCCTTAGGCGCCAGCCCCTTCTGTATTTTGGACTCGCGTGAAACCGTCGGCGCTCCACTCTTCCGAGTTCACGCCGTGATGGACGAAGAACAGGCCGTCAGGATCGTATTGGCGTTTCACGGCAGCCAGCCGCGCGTAATTGCGTCCCCAGTTCGCTTGCTGCCAGTCAGCTTCGAAGAAATTGCTCTCGGACAAGTAGGTGCCAGGCTCCGGGACAACCGTACGTAGTGTCTGCGCAGCCTGCGCGATTCGCGTTGCAGCACGTCGTCCCCGCGCTTCATCGGGTTCGTGGCCCGGCATGCCGGGAAAGGCCGGAGCACCCTCGCCTGCAATGATCGCCAATGCAAAGGCGTCGAGTACGGCCGGGTTCATCGGGGTATCCCGGGTTGCGTTCAATGCGTCCGCTGGTGCCCCCGCGAGGCCCTTATTGAAGTGCAACGAGACCGTCCAGTGCCGGGTGCTTGCGAACAGCGCATCGGTCAGGCGCCCCCGCTGAGCGGGAGCCACCAGCGCGACAGGCAGCCAGGTCGAGGTATAGCCGTACAGATATTGCCCCGCTTCGCCGACGTTGCTCGTCCAGAAAACATTCTCTGCCGGCGCGCCCGGACGATCGTCAATCTTCAGCACGCCGGGCAGATGCTGCATCACGAACTCAGCGTCCCACAAACGTCGCGCCGGCAGGCTCAGCACCTGCGGCGGTGTTGTCGTGCAGCCGTGGGCGGGCTCCGCGATCCAATCGAAAAACGGTTGCCAGACTCGTGCGGCATCGTCCTGGTTCATGCCCTGAAACAGCATCGAAATGCCTAACGTGTTGTCGGCGTGGAAGGCGACCGTTTCGCCCCAATGCTTGCTCACCAGATGGTCGGCGCTGAATGCGACGAACTCGCCGATCAGCGCTTTGAACGCGTCATCCGACGATGCCTTCACTGTCGCGCGTATCAGACCGAACTGATCGGGCAACTCATGCGTGCGTAGCGTCAGGCTCGTAACGACGCCGAGACTGCCGCCACCGCCGCCCTTCAACCCCCAGAAAATATCCGGGTGCGAGCATGCATTGACGATGCGCACCTCGCCATCGGCCGTGACGACTTCCGCCTGCAACAAATTCGCGGCGGCGGTGCCGAACCGTTTCGAAAAACTCCCGAAGCCGCCCCCTTGCACGAGCCCGGCCACGCCTACCGTCAGGCAGCCGCCGCCTTGAACATAGCGGCCGCCACGCGTGGTCACGGCGTCGTACACGTGTCCCCACAGCGCACCGGCGCCTACGGTCACCGCGGGCGCGGGCTTCAGGCGTCCTTCGCATCCTGCCGGTACGAACGCATCGTGCAGGGTGATGTCGCGCATGGATCTCGTCCAGACCAGCAGCGAATCGGCCGCGTTCGACGTGCCCTGGTAGCTGTGACCGCCGCCTTTAACGACCAGCCGCAGACGATGTTCGCGCGCGAAATCGACTGTGCGCGCGACGTCGTTCGCGTTGGCGACAGCCACCACGTAGGCGCTCGGCGCCGATGTCCATGCATCGAGCCATCCTGATGCCTGCGTCAGCGCCGGGGTGTCGCCGAGGTAGTACGGGTTTTTCAGGCGACCGAAGACTTCCGTGCAAGCGGTGCTTGCAGGCGTTTGCGCGCAGATCGCCAATGGCGAAGTGACAGCGCTCAGGCGGCCCTCGACGGCCCGGTTCAGCTCCTGCCAGGCCTGCGCCGACGGCCATGACGGGTCGCCGGGCCGCACGCGGCGTTGGGTCGGGCCCGGCGGCGGCTCAGCTGGACCGTTCGAAGCGTGCTGGGCGTACGCAGGAGAGCGCGCTGCTACGCGCAGCAACGGCGCGGCGAGCGCGCCTTTTAGCAAAGTCCGCCTATCGAGTGCACACATCGCGTTGCGTCACCTTCGAACATGGACAGGGGCAGCATAGGACCATTAACGTCCGATGGACTACCCACGAGTTTTCGTAAGGACGGCAATCGCGCGCGCCGGCCGGGCGGTTGAGCGGCCGATATCATGCGGCTCTTGCGGGACCGCTGAGTCCCTGCCGAGTGCCTGCCCGGCACGCATGGCGTTAGACTACGCTCCACTTCAGCCAACCTCGTCAACCGACAAATGAGCTACCTTCTTTGCTATTCGCCCGGCGCGGCCAGTATGGCGGTTCACTGGATGCTGATAGAAATGGGCGTCGAGTTCCAGACCCGTCTTGTCGACATCAACGTCGGCAAGCAGCGCGACCCTGAATATCTGCGGCTGAATCCGTCTGGCCGCGTGCCCACGCTGATGGTCGACGGCACGCCGCGCCATGAGTCGGCCGCGTTGCTCATGCTGCTGGCCGAACGGCATCCTGAAGCGGGCCTTGCCCCCGAGCCCGGCTCCGCTGAGCGCGCGGCGTGGCTGGAGTTGATGATCTATCTGGCCAACACGGTGCTGCCCGCCATGCGCGACTGGTTTTACGCGGATAGCGACGGCGATCCCGCGGGGGCCGAAGGCGTTCGGGCGCTTGCGCGACGCCGCATCGAAGAAGCCTGTGACCGGCTCGACGCCGGGCTCGCCGACGGACGCGATTATCTGGTCGGCGGCAAGCTCAGCACAGCGGATTTCCTCGCCGTCGTGCTGATGCGCTGGACCCGCAATATGCCGCGTCCGGCACTCGGCTGGCCGCATCTCGCGCGCTATATCCGCGGGTTGCGCGCGCTGCCGTCGTTCATCGAATTGAATGCGCGGGAGGGACTCGCCGAGTGGCGCAATCAGGACGACTGAGGCGCGCTCAGTTCAATCGCGCCGGACAGTCTGCGGGACCGGCAAGCCGGGAGAAAGCGTTAATGCGCTCGCGTGCCGACGATCACAATCCCGCGCGAAAGTCCGCTGACGTAGTCGACCGCCAAGGCTCCCGCGTACAGTTGCGCAACCGGCACCCACGCCGCCGGATACTTGTAGCGCGCGACATCGAGCAGCAGCGCGCTATCGCTTGCGGCGTCGTAAGCGGCCAGCGGCGACCAATGGCCGCCGCCAGTTTCACCGATGTCCACCCGCCTGAAGTTCAGCAACGCAAAGCGGCCGCTGCGGCTCGTCGTGTCGCGAATCAGATCGCGAAACTGGCCGAGCGTCAGATCGTTGGCATGGAACGCCTTCACCTCGACAGGAAATGCGTTCAGGGCCGCGCTGAGCTGGTCGAGCGTCATGCCTTCCTTCGATACCCGCGCGGCATTGGCCACCTGCGGATCGACGTCGCGAAAGAAATCCTCTTGCGAGAAGTATGGGAAATCCGGATACAACGTCGACGCGGGACGGCGAATGCCCAGAGCATTAAGCACCATCACCGAAGTCGCGACCGAACAGTAAGCCTCGTTGCGCTGCGTTTCGAAGTATTGCGAAAGCGGCCAGTACGAGCGGTTGTGGACGGTGCCCATCAGGCGCTTCTGGCCCGCCGGCTGCGTCAACGCGATGAGATTCGGGGGAACCGGCAGCGGTCCGTCGGCTGAGCGCACCGCAACCGAAGCAGGCGCTTGCGGCGCGTCCTGATGCTGGGCTTGATCCGCAGCCGGATTTGCAACCGGATTTGCAGCCGGCGGTAGCGGCGCGCAGGCCGCCAGTGCCGCCGTCAGCACAGCAACGATCCACTCAGGCCGGCTTGCACGCTCCAGGGCGCGCATCAACGAATATCTGGACATTGACCCTTCCGCTGCGGATGACTTCGGAACACGGCAGCCGTGCCGACGTATTTCATCGCATATCGGCAGGCCCCGATTTTTTAACACGAAATAAGTCGGCGCGTGCGTTCGCGCGCGAGGCGCAGGGTTGTGCAGCCGCTTGCTATACTCCGCGGGCCAATTCTGGAGCGCGTGGCCGAACGGCTGGTCGCCGCGCTCACAGCCAATTCAAGTAGAACGGATCCGGAAATGAGCGACTTAAAGAGCGCTGCGTATGACACAGAATGCCAGCCTGGCTCTGCGGGAGCATTCGATAAAAAGCAGGATCAAGCCAGCGCAAGCGCCGCACCGATCGAGTCGATTGCACCGAGCGCACCGATCGCAACGGTTGCCTCGCCTTGCATCGACATCTGCAAAATCGACAGCAATACGGATTGGTGCATCGGCTGTCTGCGCACACGCGACGAAATTCGCGGATGGAAACACTTGTCCGACGAACTGCGCATCGTGTTGATCGACGAACTATCGCGCCGCAAGTCGACGCTGACGGCTGAAAAGGCCGCGACGCTCTAATCGGGTGGGCATCATCAAAGGCGCGGATCAACTCGCCCCGCTCGCGAACGCGTAACTGTTCTTGCCACTACGCTTGACGCGGTACATCGCCTCGTCGGCGGACGCCACAAGGCGCTGATAATCGTCGACGGGATCGGGGAAACTGGCAATCCCGATGCTGGCGCGAACTCCGCCGACCCCTATCTCCCGGTCCGTTTGAGCGACGCAGGCAATCAGCCGCCGGGCGATTTCGCCCAGTTCCGCACTCGTCGAAAACTCGCACACCAGAATGGCGAATTCGTCGCCGCCGATCCGCGCAACCACATCGCCTTTACGCACCGACTCACGAAAGCGCTTCGAAACGGCGATCAGAAATTCATCGCCGACGCGGTGGCCGAGCGAATCGTTAACGTGCTTGAAGCCATCCAGATCCACATACAGCACGGCGATTTTGCAAGGCGCCGCGAACGCGTGCGATTTCGTCACCACCTCTTCGAGTGAGGCGAACAGCTTGCGCCGGTTCGGCAAGCCGGTCATTGCGTCGTGCAGGGCCGCCCATTCGAATTCGTTCGACCTGCCTGCCAGCAGGCGATTGCGTTTCGCATACATCCCCAGCGCGGTGATCAGCATGCAGAATAGCAATGCTGCCAATGCGATCAGCGTGCGCGCAATGTGAGCAATTCGCACGCGCACGTCGGCGCTGTCCGCGTCGCGTTGTGCTCGCCACCAGGCCGACGCGGCACCGAGCGCGGCATCCGTATCGCGCAGATCGGCGTCGGGTCCAAGCGAAGATGCGGGCAAACGCGGCGCCGCCGATGGACTGGCATTCACCAGCGCCGCGAGTGACGCGAGCCGCTGAGCAAGTTCGGTTCGCGCCTGCCGGTACCCCTGAGCCCGCTGGTATCCGGCGGCTCCGGCTTGCGCGGCGTCGGGCAGTTGCTGCCAGATGCCGACTACGTTTCGCGCGCTTTCCGCGCGTTCGACCGCTTCGAGAACGAGCCCCGCATACTCCTGCTTCAACTGATCGGAGAAGATCGTCCGGATCTGCAGCGCCAGGTACAGAAGTCCTGTCAGCAGACAAATCAGCGCGGCCGCGGCGATCACAGCCGGGCCCGGCCTGAAGCGGATGGCAAGCGTGGGCCTCCCGGCAGCGAACCGGTTGCGCGCTCGCTCAGGGATGGGAATAGATGTCTTGCTGGCTTCCGGTGCCATGCTGACGATAGCTCACGCGACGAAAGAACGAACCCATCCGGGCGAACAGACTGCTCTTGTGCCGGGCATTGGCCGTCGAAGCCGACCGGCGATCCGACTGCGCAAGACGCGCGTCTCTGCCTGATCGGGCGACGCCCGATTGCTGCACGGGAGGATTGGCGGGAGACGCCGCGTGAAGAACGGCAGGCTGCGAAGCGGTGGCCGGAGTCGCGTCGGCTACGGCGGTCCGGCTGACCGTCGGCGCGGGAGGACGCGTAACCGGGCCGGACCAGGAGGCCTCTTTTGTCCCAGCCTCTTCCAGGGGTGATGCTGCCGCTGCTGTCTGCACGGGTACTGCGTGCGCGGGTACTGCGGCCGATCCGGGCGGTGCGATCGAATGCGCGGGTTCCGCGATCGCCTGTCTGACCACCGTCGACCCGGCCGTGCCGAGCGCCTGCCGCGCGCCTGAGATAGCGTCGGCATACCTTTGCTGGTCGTGGTTGAACCAGACGCCATACGCGACCGTACCCACCACGCCGACAGCTAGTGCACTCGCTGTTGCAACGCATAATGCAAGACGTCCGAACCGCATGGGTGGCGGCGCAGCCGACGACGGCCGGCTGCCGGCGTCGAAGCGAGTATCTGGACGCTCCATGGCGGATTTTGGCAAGTCAGTATCGTTGGACATCGCAATACTCTCCGGAATCCCTATGTCTGCCTATAGGTCAGACTTTGTTCGTACGATTCAACGGCGGGTGATGTTCGAGAAATTTATTTTGTTGGATGAATCTATTTCGCGTCTCGTGCAGCCTCGCTACGGCAATGCTGCACTTTAAACAGCAGTTTGACGAGTTCGGTACACGTCGGCGAAACAGGTAAAAGATTCAACGCCGCATGTATCAATAGGCGACACCGCGAACACTTGCGGTACAACTCCGGGCTGGGCGGATAGGAAGCGGTACGAACATGCGCGGTGCATCCTTATTATGCAATAAGCACGCCAACGGACGCGCTGCCTGCGGGCAGTTGCCGCTTTAAACGCGACGCATGACTGCGTGAGCGCGTAGCGCCCACGCAGGATCCGGCACCTATTGCACGGTGATCGTCTCTTTCATATTCGGGTGGATGCCGCAGAAGACCTTGTACACCCCGGGCTTGTCGAACTTGAACTGGTAGGTATCGTTTTGATCCAGCGCGGCAGAGCGAAACATGCCGGCGTCGTTCACGACAGTGTGCGGCTCGCCGTCGAGATTTTTCCACGTCACCGTCGATCCGGCTTTGACGGTGAGCTCCATCGGCGAAAACATGAAGTTCTTGATGACCACGGTGTTGGGCGTCTGGGCTTGTGCAACGGAAAGCCCGGCCGATGCGGCGACGAGCGCCGAGCCGCCGAACAACATCACAAGCGTACTGTATAGAGAATTATTTCGCATAACTGATCTCCTGCGTGAAAGAAAATCCTGCAATCAAACGAGTGTTGTATCGTCAAGCGTCGCTTTGAGCGGATGGCGCTCGATCTTGATGCTGGTCACGCCGAGCATCTTTGGAAGTTGATCGCTCGCTACCGTGAGCGGCCCGGGGCCGGGACCATTGCCGGCGGTTGGTTGCGGATAGGCGGTCGAGCGAGCGGTATGGAACGTGATATTGCCTTCGACCTTCGACACGATCTGATGAATATGGCCGTTCAGTACGGTCACCGAGCCAAAACGCTTCAGATAGCTCATCGCCTGACCGGCGTCGCCCGTGCCCCATCCCCAAGGCTCGTAGATCGTCCACATCGGCATGTGGGCAAAGACGACGATCGGCGTGCTGGACGAGCGGCTCTTGAGGTCGTTTTCAAGCCAGGCGAGTTGATCGTCGCCGAGGCTGCCCAGGCCGTTAGGCTTGAAATGCATCACGTTGACGAGCGCGACGAAATGCACGCCATTGTGGTCGAAGCTGTAATAGCCTTTGTTGTCCGAAGCCTTGCCGAAGCGGCTGAAGTACTCGGTTCCTGGCCCGTCCGTCACATCGTGTTCGCCCGGCACGGTATGAAGCTCCGTGATATTCAACCCTGACATCAGCTGCGCCGCGAGATCGAATTCCGCCGGCTTGGAAAGATGCGTGATGTCGCCCGTGTGGATAGTCAGCGCGGGCTTGACCGGCATGGCATTGACGTAGTCGATCGTTTGCTTGAGCGTGCCCGCGACGTCCGGATTCGCCTCTTTATTGAAGCCGATATGTGAATCGCTGATCTGCAGGAAAAGCGGCACACCCATCGATGTCGCGGACGATTTCGCGTCGGCCGCAAGCGCCAGCTCCACGGGCGTGAGAATGCCGCCCGCGAGCACGAACACCGTGCCTACGCCCCCGAAAGCAAGACATTTCAGTGCGCCGCGGCGCGATGGGTTGAATGAATGATGTGACGACATGTCGACCTCACGATAAGGATTCGCAGGCAAACCGCGGGATCATCCGGCGGGCCACACGACTCGGTTCACCTGCAAGACCACGGTGTCGCCGGCTTTATTCCCGGAAAAACGAAAATAGTGGTGGCGGGCGAATTCAGTGCCGGCGGCTTACAGGCTAAATACGATCGTCAACGCGGGAATAGCCACGCCGCGTCCGCAGTCTTGCAGGTGAGAGAACCTGAAAGGAGTAGTCAACATGGACATCATCGACATGGCTCGTACCTCGGGCATGGCCGTCATCCTCGACGGCAGGATCGGCCGCGAGGAATATCAGAGCGTGTGCGGCTCGCTGTCCGCGCTACAGCGATTCGCCGAGGCGGTGCGCCAGAGTACGGCACACGAGAGCCGATCCCGCAAGCGCGCGCTTACGCCTGCTCGCAAAGCATGAGGAACGCAGAAACCCGGCAGGCGCCGCGATATGCTCGACGTGACCCGGCTGCGGCGGCCCCTCAAGCCGTTTCTACGCAGCTTACGAATGGAAGGGAGGGTAAAGTGCGAGCGGAACTACGGCCTCTTCTGCGCCGCCTGCAACTGGGGTCCGGCGTCGTGCTGCTCATCTATCTGTCTTTGCATCTGGTCAATCATGCGCTCGGAATCTGGTCGCTCGATCTAGCCGGGCGCGGACTGATGCTGGCTCTATGGGTATGGCACAGCGTGCCCGGCACGATCCTGCTGTATGGTGCCGCCCTGCTCCATTTCGCGCTGGCTGTGCGCACGATTTACGGGCGGCGTCACTGGGCGCTCCCGCCGGACGAATGGATTCGCCTGTGGGCCGGGCTCAGCCTGCCTCTGCTGCTCATCCGGCATGCGGTCACAACGCGCCTTGCGGCGTCGCTATATGGTTTCGAGCCGAACTACGAGCGGATTGTGATATCGCTGATCACAAGCGGCACGCAAGGTCTGCAACTTGCGCTGCTTGCGCCGGGCTGGATTCATGGTTGCCTTGGCGTGTGGTTCCGCTTGCGTCATCATCCGGCGGCGCAACGCGCCAGACCGGTACTGTTTGCCCTGCTCGTTCTTCTGCCGTTGCTTTCGGCCGTGGGTTTTCTGCGAATGAAGCGGGCGGTCGTCGCAATGCATGCCGTTCTCCCCGCGCCCGATTCGAAACTGCTGACGCATCAGCTTGCGCTCGATACATGGCGTCACAGTCTCGTTACGCTGTATCTTGCCGTGCTCGCTAGCGCGCTTCTGGCGGGCTTGTTGCGAAACTGGCTGGAGAGCAGACCACGTTCGGCTTGAGGTGGCGATGGCACGGATCTGATCGTTCGAGATGGCGCCTTGCTCGATGAGCACCGCTCGCGGCGTATGGCTCCGATGGATGCAGTCGTACCGTGGCCCGCATCGCGAAGAATGCGGGCCACGTGACGGCTCTTTCACGACGGCGCGAGGCCGTCTGCCCACCCTGCCAGGCTTATTGCGCCTGCTGCGCCTGCGGCTTCAGCTTGAACTTGCCCTGATAGCGGATCGTCGGACGCAGGGACTGTGTCGTCGGCGCCGTCATCAACAACTGACGTGCGAGCGGCGTAGCCGTTGCGCCGCCCAGCGAACCGATACTGCTTTCACGCGACGGATCCGCCAGACCGTTCTTCACCAGCAGCTTGGCCTCGAGCTGCAAACTGGTCAGCAACACCGGGTCCTTCAGCGCGTTACCTTGCGTCAGCAACTGACTCCACGCGTTGTTGCTGTAGTTCGTCACGTAGTAGTCGAGGCCGCTCGGATCCGCGAGCACGGCGGAACAGCCGTTCAGACGCACCTGCATTTGCGTGTCCTTCATCGCAACCGTCTTGCGCGCGCTCAGTCCATCACCGTAAGCGAGCGTCAACGGAATCGTCCATTGCGTGCCGGGGTACTGGTTCTGGTTCGGAAACGGCGATTGCTTCAGCGTGACCACGGTCTGATTGGTCGTCAGATCGCACTGGGTGTCGAGCGACAGCAAAGGCACGCCGGTTTGGCGCACGAAGCTGTCGCCAATCGCGACCATCGGCTCGCCGCTGGCCTTGGCCAGTTCGTCCCACAAACGCTTAGGCGTGCCGTTGCCGAGCGCGTAGTCGGCCAGATACGACTGCAACCCCTTGCGCAACACCTCCTCGCCGAGATAGTTTTCCAGCATCTTCAGCACATGGCCGCCCTTGTCGTATGTAAAGGCGCTTGCGCTCAGCACGAAGTCGTTCGAGGCCCAGCCGTTAAAGTTCGGCTGCACCGGGAAGGAAGTGGACTTCAGATCGGCATTGATCACCGCATACTTGTTCTTCACGTCATCGACCCAACTGAAGCGGTCCGGGAAGAAGCGCACCTTGGTCTTGTTCTCGAAGAACGTCGCGAACGATTCGTTGAGCCACACGTCGTCCCACCAGTCGAGCGTGACCAGATCGCCGAACCATTGGTGCGCGGCTTCATGCGTCAAAACCGTCACCCCATAGTCGGACATCGCGGTGCCGGGCGGCGGCAGAATATCGTCGGCGAACTCGAGAATCGCGCCCCAGTTCTCCATACCGCCGAAGTTCAGGTCCTTTTGCTCCTTGAAGGCGTCGTTCGCAGCAATCGTGTCGAACTTGGTGAGCGGCAACGGAATACCCGTGTATCGATAGTAGTAATCGAGCGCCTGCTTGGTCTGCTGCATGGCCGGTTTTGCCCAGTGACGCATGCCGGGTGGCGTGAAGATGCGCAGATGCAGACCCTTGTGATCGGGCAGCGGGCTCGCGAAATCGTCTTCGAGAATGTCGAATTGACCACCGCCGAAGAAGAGCAGATAGGACGGCATCGGCGGGGTTTTTTCGAACGAGACCAGCTTGTAGCCGCTATCCACGTTCACCGCCGGTTTCTCCGCCGCGTTCGACACGACGTTCCAGTTTTGCGGAACTTCAGCGCTGACCTCATAGGTGGGCCGGAACGCCGGCTCATCCCAGCCCGGGAACCATTGGCGCGAGAGGTTCGATTCACCTTGCGTGAGAATCGCGCCGCTGGTCGTGCCATCGGTCGACTTCAGATCGACGCGGAACACGCCCTCCGCCGCGGAGCAACCCGGATAGGGATCGTTGCCGCAACTGCCGCCGGTTTTGGCGACCGGGTCGTCATAGGTCTTGAAGTTGATGATGCCGCTCCACTCCATGTGCAGCGAGTAGTTGCCGGCGGCGATCTGCCCGCTCACGGGCCGAAGCTGGTAGAAATCGCCGTCATCCTGAGGCGTGGCGATCAACTGGATGTTGCCCGGCTGCAGCGTGATCGAGCCGTTGGTGAACTTGATGCGGTGGCCGGCGATCGTGATCGCGTTGACGGACTTCAGCACCTTGATCTGAACGTCCGCGCGGCCGTCGAAAGAAGACAGCGCCGGGTTCGGCCGGAACCACAGCTTGTAGTTGATCGGGGTGACCGTGTCGGGCAATTCGACCGGCGGCACGCTCTTGTTGATCGAGGCATCCGCGACGATCGGCGCGGTAGGCGGCGCGAGCGCCGCGTCGGAAGCGGCCGTGGGCGCCTGGGCGGACTTGCTCGAAGGCGTTGACGAGCCGTCTGAACCGCCGCAGCCCGCCAGGACCATTATCCCGGCTAACGCCAGGCACTGTATCTGCAATCGGAAATTTATACGCATTATTAATCCTCGACTGACAAAATCGGCATAAAGAAAGTGCGTTGAGTGCTTAAGCTGTGTTTCTCTTTTTTCAGCGAAAAAGGTCTCCCGCACTAGCCGCAGATTGCTAGCGAGAATATATGGACGTGTTACTACCTCAGCACTTGTGGCTGATTTTTAAATTGCGCTGGCTTATCTTTACAATCCTTTCGAAAAGCTGGCGTGAGCCATTTTCTTCCGTTTTGAAGCGATCGCCAGACTGACAGACAACACAACGGCATACCTGCGTCTCCGGGCAGGTGAACAGGAACAAGGTCAGTTTTAGCGATAGTGCGTAGCCTAGTTTGGCAAACGTTCCCGTGTCAACTTCCTTTCACAATCTTTCCTGCACCAGTGCATGGTGTATGCGAACAGAATGGCTCACGTAATAAACGGAGTTAATGCTCTAAAGGCTCGAATGCACGCCGGCTTCTACGAGAAACTTTATTTTATTGCGGCGCGGAGTGTGATAGGACGCGGGACAGCAGTCAATGCGCTGACGAAGTTAATCCGCTGTCGAGTCCATGAAAGAAAATCCGCTGCTAACGGATGAAATGAGCGCAAATCGGCATTGCCTTCAGGCGGGTATAAAACGCC
The DNA here is from genome assembly GCF_059567945.1 of Paraburkholderia sp. BGA-UO-ETr-F12. Classification (NCBI taxonomy): domain Bacteria; kingdom Pseudomonadati; phylum Pseudomonadota; class Betaproteobacteria; order Burkholderiales; family Burkholderiaceae; genus Paraburkholderia; species Paraburkholderia sp. BGA-UO-ETr-F12. Next base: position 206,689 of record NZ_JCAQOZ010000046.1, read on the forward strand.
GACTGTCCGCCACGAACATCGGCAAATTGATCGGCTGCCAGCGCGGAGCCGGCGGCCGCGCCGATCGCAATCGACGCGATCGCGATGCGGCGTAGCCATCCGGCGCGGCCGGTCAGCGTGCCCGACACGCTGCGCCAACTGGCGAGCAAGGTCATGGCGAGTGCAACGATCGCGCAGCACATGACTGTATTTTCACGCGTTGAGCGCAGCGTTCGCGGCTGAAATTGCCGAACGCACCGGAAACGGATTGCGCCACGCTTCGATCTCGTTCAGTTGATCGTGCCAGCGCTGCATTTCCGGAAATTCGTCAAGCGGCATGGCTGCGTTTTTTGCATAGGGCAGCGCAATGGCGACGGAGAAATCCGCAAGGCTCAAGCCGTCACCAAGCAGCCATTTACGGCCTTTAAGATGCTGCTCGAGCACGCTGGCGGACTTGCGAAACATACCCTGCTCTTCGGCCACTTTCGACGGATCGGGGCCGCCGAGTCCAAACACCGGCTTGATGATGGACTCGAAGTAAAGCGTGCCGGCATGCGGATAAAAATGGTGGTTGTTCCAGCTAAACCAGCGCAGCACGTCGACCAGCCGGTCATCGGCCGGCCAGAGGTTGGACTGCGCGCGCCGGGCGAAATGGCTGATGATCGCGTCGGCTTCCCAGATACTTCTCCCGCCATCGACAAGACACGGCACCTTGCCATTCGGATTGATCGCCTGATAGTCCGGCTTGCGATGCTCACCCTTCGTCAAATCGACGAAAGCGTATTCGATTGGCAAACCTAAATACTTTGCCACTGCACAGGTTTTTCGCGGAGCCAGTGTCTCCGCGTAATAGAGCTTCATATTCGACCTCGGTATGAGTTGAATGTGTTTTTCGACGTGCGTCAGTTGCCTTCGTCTTCCAGTCGCGCCATGAACGCGTCGAGCTTGTCGAGGGCCGTGCCCCAGCCGCTCCGATGAGCATCGCGTGCGGCTTCGTCGAAGAACTGTGCGTGCGTGAGCGTGAGCTCGGTCCCCTCCTCGATCGGGCGCAGCCTGAGCGTGACCTGCGAGCGGCGCTCGGGCAGCGTGGCCCATTCCCACGTGAAGACGAGCTTGCGGTCCGCCTCGACCTCCAGGTATTCGCCGCGACAGTCGTGCGTTTCGCCATCCAGTGTCTGGAACACCACGCGAAAGCGGCCGCCCACGCGCGGATCGGCTTCGGCGCTGAGTACCGGCCCGGCGTCGGGCCCCCACCAGCGCACCATCAGTTCGGGCCGGGTCCACGCTGCATACACTCGGGCTGGCGGTGCCTTGATGCGCCGCACGATAGTCAGGCTCGGCTTTTCCTGGGTCATTGCCCGTCTCCCTCCACAAAATCGGCGAGCCGGTCGAGGCTCGCGGACCAGAAACGCTCATAGCGTCTCAACCATGCCATTGCCTCCTCCATCGGCCCCGCGACCAGATCGACCGACACCGTCCGCCCGCTCTTGGTACGCGATACCAGACCCGCGTCGCTCAGCACGTCGAGGTGCTTCATGACCGCGGGGAGCTTGAGCGGCAGCGGCCGCGCGATTTCCGTGACCGACAGCCCGGGCTCCCGCTCAAGGCGAGCGAGGATGGCCCGCCGCGTCGGGTCCACAAGGGCGGAAAACGTGCGATCGAGCTGACTGACTGGAGACTTTGCCATATGGTGAACTATAGGTGGATCACGAGCCCTGTCAAGATTTTTCGCAGGCTGCCCGGATCGCGCGGACTTGTGTTTGTGGCGTATCGCCGGTCCGTTGAAGATCGCGAATCAGCCAAATTCGAGGGAACTGCTAGAGCCGCTCGCCGCAAAAAGTTTATCGGCTCTGCTGTCAGAATTTGTCATCTGGTCCGACTAAAGCCGGCGTAGACTTTCGCGGCGAGGAACTTATGATGAATGACATCGATTTCGAATGTACTGAATGCGGCAAATGCTGCCACGACCTGCGCCTCGCGCTGACGGTTACCGAGGCTATCGCGTGGCTCGAGCGCGGCGGGAAAATGGAACTCATTTGCGAGGCCATCCCGTGGCCGGTCGAGCCCGAAGCCGGCAATGCGCAAGCGGAATACAAACGGGCCCGGTCGTCACCGGCCATGAGCGGAAGCTTGCCGGTCCGCATTTCGATCGTGCTCGCCGCGGCATTCGAAGGAGCCTGTCCCAATCTGCGCGCCGATATGCGCTGCAATATCTACGAGCAGCGGCCGCTGGTCTGCCGGATCTATCCCGCGGAAATCAATCCGTTCGTTGAGTTGATGCCGCAAAACAAGGGCTGTCCTCCTGACGCGTGGCAAAACAAGCCGCTGCTCCGGCAGGGAATCCTGGTCGATGCGGCAACCGTCGAGCAGATCGAGCAGTCGCGGCGCGCGAATCAGCTCGAGGCGCCGCTGCGTATGCAGGTGTGCACCGAGCTCGGCCTGAACGAGGCTGCGCTTGCGAACGAGGGCTTTGTGATGGTTTCGCCGGATAGCGAGGCGCTGTTGAGCGCCCTGCGCAAAATACACGCGAGCGACCCGTCGCAGGACGCCGCCACGCAGTGGACCTTCGTGTCGAATCGCACTGGCACGGTTGAAACGCTCCAGTCGGTAGGCGCGGCCGGCCACCTCGTTGAAACCAGCGTTGCCGGCAACGCCCGGTATCACGGTTTTTTCCCGCCGTCATAGAGGCAAAATCGCCGGCGCCCGCCCGCGCACAGTTAGACGCCGCTGCTGCCGCCCACCGTCCTGATGCTCTTCCATTGTCCTTGCTGCACCTGGAACAGCGTGTACGGCGGTTTGATGAGATCGCCATACGGGTCAAAGGTGATGTTGCCGGTCACACCGGTCACCGTCACTTTCGACAGCGCGTCGACGATCTTTGCCCGGTCGAGCGAATCAGCATTGTGAATCGCCTTGATCATTGCAAGCGCGGCATCGTAGGCAAACGGTGCGTACAGTTCGACGTCCTGATTGAAGCGCGCTTTATAGCGCTTGCCGAAGGCCTGCGCGGCAGGCAGCTTGTCGAGCGCCGGGCCGGGCTCGAGATCCTGCGTGCCGTCCCCTGCGGTGCCGGCGATTTGCAGGAACGCATTGCTCTTCAGCGCGCCCGCGCCGAACAGTTGCGCCTGCATGCCTAGCGAGCGCATCTGCTTGACCAGCATCGCGCCCTGTTCATCCAGGCCGCCGAAGAAAATCAGATCGACGTTCCGGCTCTTGAGCGTGGTGAGAATAGCGCGAAAATCCACCGCTTTGTCGTTAGTGAATTCGCGGTCGACGATGTTGCCTTTCGCTTCCCTCGCGCCTTTTTCGAACGCATCCGCCAGGCCTTGCCCGAATGCGGTACGGTCGTCGATGATGCCGATGCGCTTCGCCTTCATCTGCTCCACTACAAAATGCCCGGCTACGACACCGCCGATGCCGTCGTGCCCCATGGTGCGGAACACGTTTTTGTAGCCTTGCTTGGTGAGTTGTGGATTAGTCGAGCCCGGCGTAATCATCGCGACGTTCGCCTGGTGATAAACGGCCGAGGCGGGAATGCTGCAGCCCGAATTGTAGTGGCCGATCACGCCGACCACGCCGTCGTCGACCAGTTTCTGCGCCACCTGAATTGCCACGCGCGGGTCCGCCTGATCGTCCTGCACATCGAGCACGAAGGTGACCGGCTTTCCGCCAATCGTCGGGTGCTTCGCATTTTCTTCGTCGAGCGCCAATTGAGCGCCGTACTGCAGGTCCTTGCCCACGCGTGCAACGGGACCGGTCAACGGTCCGACGAAACCGATCTTGACGACTTCAGGATCGGCCGCCCACGCCGACGACATGGCCGTGGCGAGCGCGCAGACGGTGACACTCAACAACCAATAGCGGCGATTCATGATGCGCTCCTTGCGAGATATAACGTCGCGCGATGTGAAGGTTGGCCGATCCGATGCGCGACGCGTCGAAACCGTCCTCAGATACTGATCGTGAAGCGAGAAAACCTGTGCGCTCAAAGCCTCGATGAAAGTCAAAAACGCGTGGCCGAGTAAGGCGGGAGATAGAGCGGCGGCGCGCGCCGCGCGATCAGATCGGCGACGATGCGCCCGCTCACCCCGGCTAGCGTCAAGCCGAGATGCTGGTGGCCGAATGCGTAGATAACCCGTTCGCTAGCGCGCGAGCGTCCGAGCACCGGCACGCCGTCCGGCAAGGTCGGACGAAATCCGAGCCAGCTGCTATCCGGCCTATCGAGCGCGGGTAAGGCTCGCTTCGACGAAAACGTCAGCAGATCGATGAGCGAACGGTTGCGGGTCTCGCCGAACCCCGCGAGTTCGACCGTGCCGGCAACGCGCAGGCCGTCGCTCATCGGCGTCATGTAGAAGCCGCGCTCGGCCCAGCCGACCGGCCGCGACACCAGTTGCTGCGCGCCTGGAAAGCGGACGTGGTAACCCCGTTCCGTATCCAGCGGGACGGGGTCGCCGCATTGTTTGGCAAACTGGGCGGAGCGAGCGCCGGTTGCGACCACCACGTGGCTGAAACGCCGCGTGGCGCCGGCGACGCTCAGGGCAGCACCGTCCCCGGCAGGCTGCACGGCGTCAACAGTCGAACGCTCGAGCTTCAATCCTTGCGCGGCAAGCTGTTGATAAAGCGTCTGAAGAAAACCGTGCGGATCGGAAAAATGCCAGCTATTGCTGAACAGCACAGCGCGCTCGAATATCGGTGCGAGGAACGGTTCGAGCTCGCGGATTTCGCTGCCGCCCAGCACCTCGAAGGTAACGCCTAGCTGCCGGCGCAGATCGAGTGCGGGACGCGCGGCATCGAACGAAGCCGCGCTCGAATAAAGATAAAGACATTCGTGGGGCCGGACAAAACGCGCCAGTTCTGCGTCCGCCAGCAGCGGCGCATAACCGTCATGCGCGCAATCGAGCAGCGCGGCGAGCGCGCCGGCGCTCGCTTCGTAGCGCCGCGGCAACGAACTCATCATGAAACGCACCAGCCATGGCGCAAGATGGGGCAGATAGCCCCAGCGCACTCTGAACGGGCTGTCTCTGGATAACAGAAAGCGCGGCAAGTCGCGGAATACGGACGGATTGTTGACCGGAATGCACGCATAGTGCGCGAAGGTCCCCGCATTGCCGAAAGACGCGCCCTGCCCCACGCCCGCCGGGTCGAACAGCGTGATTCGATGGCCGTCGCGCATCAGCGCCGCAGCGCTCGCGAGGCCGATGAATCCCGCACCGATGATGGCAATCTCCGACATCACTTGCGTCCTTCCATTGAAGCGACGCCCATCCGCGACAGATAGCCGGTTGCGCTGCCTTCGCTTTGCCGGCGTTTGGCCGCCAGCAGATACGCGGCCGAGACGACGGCGAGACTCGCGAGGCTTGCCTCAGGAAAACTCATCGGAAAACTCCTGCTGACAGAATCGGGACACTGTTCGGCGACAGCGCGACATGCACGCCGCCAGACAAACTCTGGCAATCAGAATCACACAATATTTTTTTGTGTGCAATTAAAAGTCACATTGTGTGGCCCTGGCATTTTCCCTGGATGGTCTGTGGTTCGATCCTTGCAGCCAAGGGCGCTGCAACAACCGTGCAGTCCCGGCGCGCTTGTTTTTAAGCGTTGCGCGGACGCTTGTCTGGTATAGAATCGGCAAAATTCCGCACAATTGCGGACAAAGTCGATTTTGTATGGAGACATCGGTTCTTATGGCTTCTGACAAAGACACGGCGCGTGGGTCCAACGGCGCACCGGCGCAGATGAAGCGCTCCACCTACGTCGAGGTGTCCAGCTCGATCGAAAACGAGATTCGCAGCGGTGTTTATCCACCGGGCAGCCGCCTGCCGCCGCAACGGCAACTGGCCACTGAACTGGGCATCAATGTGTCGACAGTGTCCCGCGCCTACAAGGAATTGCAGTTGCGCGGGCTGGTGATCGGCAGCAAGCGGCGCGGCTCGCTCGTGACCGGCGGCGCAATGCCGAGCGTCGAACCCGCGCAGGCGGCCAGCAACGCGGCGATCGATCTGACCGTCAACCGGCCGGCCACGGGCGAATTCCTGAACTGCCTCGCGCGCACGCTGGCGGAATTGCCGCGTGATCCGCGTTACCCGCAATTGCAGGAATATCAGCCGCCGCAAGGCCCCGTCTGGGCGCGCGCCGCCGGCGCGCGCTGGATGGCCGCGCCGGGCTTCACGCCGGCACCCGACCACGTGGTGGTCACGAGCGGTGCGCAACACGGTTTGTATGCGGTGCTGAACAGCCTGATCGGCACGGACGGCGTGATCCTCGCCGATCAGCTCACCTACTACGGGCTGAAAGCGCTGGCGCCGGTGTTCCAATTCGAGATCGTCGGCATTCCGAGCGACCGCGACGGCCTCCTGACCGACGAGGTAGAGCGCGCCTGCCGGCGCATGCCGGTGAAAGCCATCTTCACGGTGCCTAATCTGCAGAACCCGACCGTGACGACGATGAGTCTCGAGCGTCGCATGGCGCTCGTCGACATTGCACGTCGGCACGGCGTGGCGATCATCGAAGACGACGTCTACGGGCCGCTGGTTTCGCAGCGGCTGCCGACCATCGCGAGCCTGTGCCCGGAACTGACGTTCCACCTCGCGGCGACCTCGAAGATTCTCGCGCCCGGCCTGCGGCTCGGCTATCTGCTGAGCCCGCCGGACAGTTCCGCGCTGTGTGCGGAGGCGGTACGCACCACCGCCTGGATGCCCGCGCCGATGTCGATGCTGATCGCGTCGATCTGGATCGAGAACGGCACCGCGCGCCACATCATGGACGCGCAGCTCGCCGAAATTCGTGCCCGACAAGACCTCGCTCGCGAGTTGTTGCCGCAGGAATGGCTGCAGACCGATCCGGCGTGCATGTTCGTGTGGCTCAAGCTGCCGCCGCCGTGGCGTGCCGACGACTTTGCGGCGAATGCGAAGGCGCGTGGCGTGGTGGTGATGCCGTCGTCGGCGTTTGCCGTGGACCGCTCGGAGATCGAGCACGGGGTACGGATCAACCTCGCGTGCGCCGCGAGCCGCGATCAACTCGTGAGTGCGTTGCGGCTGCTGACGGGCACGCTGAAGGATCGCCCCCGGGCTTTGTTCGGCACGATCTGATCGACACCGCCGCCGTGCCCCGCGGAATGCAATGGCCTACCGCTTCACGCCGTGCAGGTCTCAGGCAGAGCGCGTGGCGAGACGCTCCACACTCAGCCACCGGGCGATGCGTTTCAGTGCATGGCGCACGCGGCCACGTAGATGCGCCTGTCGCATATGGCGCCAGAAACGGTCCGGCACAAAATCCGCGAAACGCGCTTCTCGTTCAAGCAATGCCTTACCACCTGGCAAGTGGACAAACGAACAGCAGCGAAACCAGCGCACGTCCCGATAGTTATTGCCGGGCCAATGGCGGCCCACCGCCTGATAGGCGCCCACTTCGATCAGGCCCTGCCCCTCGTCGGCCAGGATGTTGAGCGCCGCCGAAATGAACGCTTCGTCGCCGTGATGTCCGAGCCGCTCGATTTCGCTGATATAGCGGGTGTAGCTGGCGCGAGCGCGCGGCACCAGCCGGCGCAATGCAGCGGGCGTCGCCATGAGAAACTCGCCGCCGTACCAGCGCGGATTTTTGAGCCGCCTGTCCGCGACGATTTCCAGGTCGGCGACAACGCGTTCGCTGCCGTACGGCGGAAATACCTGATCTGAAATATCGAAGGCGCCGATGCCAGCTTCAGCGCAACGCCCGATCAGATCGCGCGAGAGCGGCTGCAGCGCGACCATGTCGGCGTCGAGCAGCAACAGCATCGTGTCGGCTGGCAGCCAGCCGGCTATCTGGTCCATCAGATCGAGCTTGAAATGCGCGGCGTAAAACGGCGTGTTTTTCGGCAACTCCATCGTCGCCTTCAGGGTCATCAGTGCGGGCCGGCGCTCGGGCGTCACCTTGTCGAGCCGGGGCGCGACCAGTGCCGGCGCATTGGTCACGATGGTCAGCTTCGGCATGCCGACCTGCCGCAAGCTGTTGTTCAGGCAGATCGCCTGACTCACGTACGACAGCGGATCGCGATTCCTCGAGTTGGGCCCCGGATTCGCATCGACATCCACATACACCAGCGTGCAAGGAAAAAGATTCACGTTGTTCCTCACCATGTGTGAGAGACGGTTCGCTTTTTCCAGCGCTGCCGTAATCGTTCGCGGATTGATCCACAGGCCGCATCGGGCGGCAAGCCAGAAGCCCGCGCGAGGTGGTGCGAGAGCCGTCGTGCCGCGGCTCGCGCCCTGGTGGCGTCACGCTCGAGCCGGGTGATGATCCGCGGCGATGGAATCGGATGAACCGGGCCGCGGCTATCAGGTATGAGCTATCGTTTCACGTCCTTGCATCCCCTTTCCGCCAAAAGCCAGCGAGACGCAACGCGGGCGCCGTCAATCGGCTTTCGGGAGGTCGAAAGTACGCGCAGCGATCCGGTGTTTTGACATTTGCGTGAATAACTTACTTGGGTGCAGCAGTTGGGTGCATTCGCTGAAGTGAATTAGCCGGGCAGATTGGCCAACGCCCGGCAATCCTCGCATCAGCTTTCGGCCACGCTGCTATCTTCCCCCTCGCGCATACCGTGCGAGATGAGCAAACGGTACAGCGTGGTGCGCGAAATGCCGAGTTCGCGCGCGGCGTCGCCGAGTCGTCCGCGATGGCGCAGCAGCGCGAGTTCGATGGCCTGGCGTTCCGCCGTCTCGCGCGCCTGGGCGAGCGTCACGGGCACGACTTCGACGTAGTTGGAGAGTTCGAGGTCGTCCGCGCCAATCGTTCGCCCTTCCGACATCACAATCGCGCGGCGCACCCGGTTAATCAGTTCCCGCACATTGCCGGGCCAGTCGTATTGATGCATTGCTGCGATCGCGTCCGGCGAAAAACCGTACACCCGCCGGCTCGCATCCTTCCGGTAGCGGTCCAGCGTGTACAGCGCGAGCAGTTCGATGTCTTTGCCGCGCGCGCGCAGCGGTGGCTCGTCGATTCTCAGCACGCACAAGCGGTGGTACAGATCCGCGCGGAAACGCCCGTCGTTAATCGCGGCCTCCATATCGACGTGGGTAGCGGAAATGATGCGCACGTCGACATCGATGGCGTCGATGCCGCCCAGGCGGTCGATCGTGTTTTGCTGCAGGAAACGCAGCAGGCTTGCCTGACTTTCGAGCGGCAGGTCGCCGATTTCGTCGAGAAACAGCGTGCCGCCGTGAGCGGCCTCGACGCGCCCTATTTTGCGTTGACTCGCGCCCGTGAACGCGCCGCGCTCGTAGCCGAACAACTCGGACTGCAGCAGATGCGGCGGTATCGCGCCGCAGTTGATGGCAACGAACGGCTCGTTACGGCGGGGCGAACGCGCATGAATCGCCGCCGCGGTCAGCTCCTTGCCGGTACCGGATTCACCGTAAACGAAGACGGACGCGTCGGTCGTTGCGACCTTGCGGATCGAGCGGAATAGCGCGAGCATGGCATCGCAACTGCCGATCATCTCGCCTTCCGCCATCGACGTATCGACGAACGCGGGTTCGCCGAGCGCGATCATGCCGCAGGCATGGCCGACGGTATCGACAATCCTGGCGTGCGCGGCAGGGAGTGTCACATAATCGAAGCAGTAGTCGCGCACCAGTCGGCGCACGGCGGGCTCATCGAGCTCCGGCGTCGCGGTCATTGCCACCCAGCCGACGTTCGGCATTGCCAGGCAGCCTTCCAGCGCGGCAATGTCGTGAACGTCGAACACGCTCGACAGATCGACCAGTCCGGCCGCCAGCGAGCCATCGTCCACGGCGCGCCGCACGTCTCGAACCGAGCCGATCACCTCGACCTCCCAATCGCGTTCCTCGAAGCTCGCCAATAGTTCTGGCGAAGCGTCGCGCGTGAAATAGATGACACGCCGCGTCATGGCCTTCATTGTCTGCATTGTTTTTGGTTTTCCCGCAGAGCCTGCTCTGAGACGCGTTGTGCCCAGACCTGCGTCACTGCGTTGTTCTTGTTGCCCTGCCGATCATACGCGGCCTCCGTGGCACCGCAATGCGCCCTGACGATATTTGAAGATTCGCTTCGGAACACACGCCGGTCGTGTCGGCCAGGCACATCATCGCCGAACCGATCACGCCATTGAATCGACACCTAGTGCCTCAACTTCCTGAAAAATTTGCGAATCTCGGTTGCGAGCAGATCCGGTTTCTCCATCGCGGCAAAATGGCCGCCGGCCGGCATGTCGCTCCATTGCACCACGTTGAAGGTCCGCTCGAGCCACGTGCGTGGCGGCTGATTGATTTCCTTCGGAAAGCAGGCGAATCCTACCGGCGGCACGACGCGAGCCCCATCGGCGAAACGCATCGGCTGCAGCCGGTTTTCCCAGTACATCTGCATCGACGAGCCGATACTCTGGGTGTACCAGTAAAGCGAAATATTGGTGAGCAGCTCGTCTTTCGAAAACACCCGCTCGACGTCGCCGTCGCAATCGCTCCATGCGCGAAACTTCTCGCCGATCCATGCGGCGAGCCCCACCGGCGAATCGTTCAGCGCCGCCGCCGCGGTCTGCGGTTTCGTGCCGTGCATATGCGCATAGCCGCCTTCGAGCGCGGCCCATTCGTTCTTGTGCCGCAGATAGGCTTCCTCCGCGGGCGTGAGCGGTGTTTGCGCGGCGCCGCTTGCGGGCTCATACGAGCTCGGCAGGAAGTTGAGATGAATGCCATCGACGCGTTCATGATGCCTTGCCGCGAGCGCGATCGAGACACCCGCGCCCAGGTCGCCGCCCTGGGCGCCAAAGCGTTCATAACCGAGACCCCGCATCAGCGAGGCCCACAGGTCCGCCACCTGAAACGCGGATGTTCCGGCCTCTGTCGGAGCCTGCGAGAACCCGAAGCCGGGCAGCGACGGAACGACGACGTCAAATGCATCGGCCGGATCGCAGCCGAAGGCGGCCGGGTCGCACAGGCGGTCGAGCAACGCGTGGAACTCGAAAAACGATCCGGGCCAGCCATGCGTGACGACGAGCGGATAGCACGCTGGGCCGACCCCGCGCCGATGCACGAAGTGCACGCGCTGTCCGTCGACCTCCGCGAGAAATTGCGGCAGCCGATTCAGCTTGCGCTCGGCTTCGCGCCAATCGAAACGCTCGGCCCAGTACTGCGCGAGTTCGCGTAGCCACGCGGAATCGGCGCCTTGCTGCCACGCGGGCGATGGCGTCGCCGGGGCCCAGCGGGTTGCGCGAATACGCCGGCGAAGATCATCTATGTCGGCGTCAGGCACGGCAATCTGAAACGGCTCTATCTGCATGTCAGTTCATCCGGCACAGCGTGTGGGGGAATAACGGGCGCTTCACATTCGACCTTCGTCGTGCTGACCACGTCCACCCGGCGGCAGCGAAGGCACAAAGCGGGGCACGGCAATCCGCATGGTACACAATGAGCGGCCTCGGAGCATGAGGGCGGGACCGCTTCGTCGGCGAGAACAGAAAAGCCCGCAAAATGCGGGCTTTTCTGCTTACCTCTGCACCGGCCGGTTAGAAACGGTGACGGATACCTACGTGCCGACCGCCCGCGAAGTGTCGCGGGTACAGTTCCCGCACAACGCTTCAAGGACGCGGCGCGAGGGTCAGGCTCGGCGCGCCGCCGGGTCCGGCCGGGTCCGGATTGCCGAACGCGGGCAGAGCGCCGTCGGCACGGGCACGGGCGATTTCCGCACGCACCTGTGCACGTGTTATCACCCCGCCTTCTGAATTCGCCGACGTGCCGGCAGCGGGCGCGAGTTGCGGCGCCGATTGCGCCGATTGCGCCGATTGCGCCGATGCGGCTTGCGCGGTTAGCTCGGCTCGCGGTACGGACTGCGCAGTTGACGCTGGCACGGTCGGCTTCGAGTCAGCCGGCGCGTCGGCCACGTTAGAGACTTCCGCCACCCCAGCGGGAACTGAGGGTAATGCGCGTCCAGTTGCAGGAGCGTCAACGGCACTCGCTGCCCCGCTCAACACGCTGCCCGCGCCAGCCGTAGTCACCGCTGTTTCTGGAACCCGCCTGGTCTTCGCATAACTGGCGGGCACGCGCTTCGACTGTTCGCGCGTTGCCACGTGACGCTCAGGAAAACGGACCGTGTTGCTGGAAGACAGCGACGCAGCGTGAGCCGGTTTGATCCCTTGCCGCGTCGGCTGGCGCACCTGCACGGCGGCCTGCGCTTGCTGTGCCTGCTCCATGCGTGCCGCGACTTCTCTTTGCAGCGCGCGAACCTGATCGTCGCCCCGATGTGCCGGCCGTACCGCGTCCAGTTGCGCTTGCGCGGCAGCCAGATCGTTGCGCTGCAGACTATGGCGCGCCGCGTCGAGATTCCCGGCGATAGCTGCCGCCGAGCCGCCGGATGTCAGGACGGGTCCCGAACTTACCGAACCGCTGTTCGTGCCGCCGCCTGCGTCGCGAGCCAAAGTGTTTCCGTGCTCGAGACCCAGGTCATCCGCCGGCAGCCAGTTTTTATCCGACTGCGAAATATAAGCCGCGATCCCGAGCGTGCCGACAATCAGGCTCGTGAGAACGATCTTGCTGGGTTCACTAATCATGACGTCTCCCCTCGAATCGTGGACGTACGCGTGCGCGTTCGCGGTATCGCAAACGTGCCCGAATTCATCGGAGGGTTCGTAGCGAATTAATCGATGTCGCCGCAACGACCGCAAGTTCGGGCCGGTACAGGCACGTACGAACAGGAGTGCAAGCTGGATGCGTGCTATGTGCTATTTATAGCCACCAAACGTCGATCTGTCCGCATGTGTCTGGCGTGTTGTCCGAAAAAGCCAGCTTGCTGGCCAGACATTTCCAGGACGATTGTTTGAACTGCGAAGCAATCAGCAGCGAATTTGAATTCAGCGTTTGAATCCGGCGCATGCGGAGAGCCCGGTACAGGCCTACACGAGCGGCCCTTCCGCCTGCTTGCCACGCACCGCAACCACAATCGAGCTGCCGACAATCAAGGCAATGCCGAGCAGCGACATGCTGCCGATCGTCTCGCCCCACGCGACATAGCCGAATAACGCGGCCCATACGATGCTGGTGTAGTTATACGGCGCGAGCGCACCGGCGTCGGCCTGTCTGAATGCCATCGTCATCAGCAACTGCCCGGCGGTGGCAAATCCGCCCAGCAGGGCCATCACCGCGAGCGCCTGAAGCGATGGCGTGCGCCACGCGAAAAATAGCGACGCCCCGGTGACGATCGTGCCGATCACCGTGAAATACAACACCGTGGTGCGCGAATCGTCGGTGGCACGAATCCGCTTGATCTGAATGATCGACAACGCGCCGCAAAATGCGCTCGCAATCAGCAGGGCCGGGCCGAGCCAACTCGAATGCGAACCGTCCGGCCGCACCACGAAAAGTACGCCGATAAAACCGATCGCGGCGGCGAGCGCATCGCGTGGCTTGAGCGTCTCCTTCAGAATAAGCGGCGCCAGAACGATCACCAGCAAAGTCTCCGAGTAGACGATCGCCACCGCCTCGCTGAGCGGCACATAACGCAGTCCGGCAAAGAACAATCCTGAAGCGCCGAGCAAGGTCAGCGCGCGCACGGTCTGCCCACGCACATCCATATGCCTGAGACGCTCGATGAGCGGTTTGCCGCGCAGGCAAACCGCGATGGCAGGCAGCAGGCCAAACAGCATCCGGAAAAAGGTCACTTCATTGGCCGGATAGGCGAGCGCCACCGACTTCGCCAGCGCATCGACCAGCGCGAAGCAGAACATCGAGACGAGGATCAGCGCAATGCTGCGCAGCGGCACGGCGGTGTTCCGGACTGCAGTGATGGGCGGCATGAGTTTTCCTGACGGCGCACCCGGCGGTGCACCGCCTGGATTGCACCCCAATGAAAGGGTTGCGTAATCGGAAAACGGATTATGCCTGCCGCGCCTCCTTTGCGCCGCCGGCATCGGTTGCACCCTCGCCTGACACCCTGCCCCCGCGTCTACGCCATTCCGGGTAAGTACCGATACAGGTCTGGCCAACTAATAATATTATTCATATCGATTTCCGCACTCATAGGAGCCAGACCAACTGTCAGAGGCCCTATGCGAGTTTAATAATAATTATGACCATCAATTAAGCGGGGACATCAGGAGATACAGGTGCGCAATTACTTTGTGCTGGCAACGCTCGCCATGCTGGGCGCTTGCGGCGGCAATGATGGTTCGCCGGACGTCGCCGCGTCGGCGAACAGGCAGATCGCGGCAGTCGATTCCTCAGCAGCGTCGGCGGCAGCCGCGGCCTCGGCAGCGGCGCTGGCGGATACGGCCAACGTGGAAGCCGAGTTCAGGGCGGCGAAGACCATCCCCCTCGGAATGAAGACAACGACGCCGCCGCTCGTGATCGCCGACCCCACCCTCAACCTTCCGCCGTACACGCCACCACCCCCGCCCACACCGGTTTCCACCACGACCCTCAACTTCGGCGACTTCACGAGTTACCTCGCGCCGGGGTCGACCCAAGGCTGGCAGCCCGGCACGAGCAGTTCGACTATCACGATTCCGCCGCCGGCCACCAACGGCACAGGCGCCGGCGACAAAACGGTTGCGCTCGCCAGCACCTATGCCACCGCGTCTTACGAAGCGGATGTGACAGTCAGCGCGCCGGTGGGCAGCGGCGCGGCGAACGCCGGTTTTATCGTCCGCACGACGAACCCCACCGCAGGCGGCCCGGATAGCCTGACCGGTTATTACATCGGCCTCGATACGGGTTCGCACGTGCTGCAGGTCGGCCGGGAAAACAACAACTGGACGAGCTTTATCGCGTACCCGATGAGCACGATCGTGGGCGGCAGCACGCACCACCTGAAAGTCACGACGAGCGGCACGGCCATCACCGTCGATCTCGACCAGCAGCGCGTGATCAGCGTCAACGACGCCACCAACGCGCTCCCCACGGCCTTCCAGTCGGGCAGCTTCGGGCTGCGGCGCTTCGGCGTCGGCGCGAGCTTCAGCAACATCACGATCCGCACCTATCCGACCGTTACGTCGCCCCGCTTCGATTTCTCGAAGGTGGTCGGCGCGGTCTACACGCCGTCCAACGCGGTGAACGCGATCGACTTCTGGGAGAACTACGACCCCGAGATCGTCAATCGCGAGCTGACGTATGCGCAGACATATGGCATGAACACCATTGCCGTGTATCTGCACTACCTCGTGTGGGCGAACGATCGCGTCGCATTCCTCAGCAAGTTCGAAAACCTGCTGAAGATCGCCGCGCGGCATGGCATCAAGGTCTCGCCGATCTTCTACGACGACTGCTGGAACCCGACGCCCGCGTATGGCCCGCAACCCGCGCCGATCTGGGGCGTGCATAACAGTCAATGGGTGCAGTCGCCAGGCACGCCGGTCGAGCAGGCGTACTTCCAGCCTACAGCGGCCAATGCCGGCACCACGTATAAGGCGAGTCTCGCGAGCTACATCACCGACTTCGTCGCACCGCACCGCAACGACCCGCGCATCATTTTCTGGGAGCCGATGAACGAACCGGGTTGCAGCGGCAACGGTTCGTTGCAGCAAACCCGCGCCGTGATGATGAACGACGCGCGCATCGCAATTCTGAATGCCGGTGCGACGCAGCCGATCAATTCGCCCCAGGTGCAGGAGGACGAAGGCACGTATTTCTCGGACTTTTATGCGTTCCATCCGTACAACAACCCGTACACGGGACCGGTGAACGGCAGCAATGTCAGCGCCTTGAATTCCGAAACGCTGCAGCGCGGCTTCCCCGGCACGACGGGACAGACGATGCCGGGCATTGTGTCGAACTACGGCGGCACGACGGGTTTCGTCGTGTGGGAACTGATGATCGGCCGTACCAATACGCGCTTCCACTGGGGTCAGGTGCCGAGCGCGCCCGCCACCGTCGAACCGGCCACGCCCTTCCAGGGGACGATCTATCCGGATGGCCACCCGTGGCAGACGTCGGAGGTCCAGGCCTTGACGGGCGGATTCGATGTGAAGCTGCCGGTGCTGCAAGTCGGCTACTACAACGATCCGACTTTCAACAGCGCGCCGGTCAAGACCTCGGTCACGCCGTTGATCGACTTCGACCTGAATACTGAGCGCGGCACCGATTCGCCTGATGCCTCCGCGGGCGTCAACGCGACCGGTTATGGCGTGCGGTGGACCGGCGCAATCGAGGCCGCCAGAACCGGGCTCTACACGTTCTCGATCAATAGCGACAACGTTGCGCGCCTGTGGATCAACGGGGTGCGGGTCATCGACAAGAAGACCTCGGCGCTGGCCACCGTGAGCGGCACCACGTGGCTCACCGCGAAGCAGCGCGCCTCGATCAAGGTGGAGTATGTGCACGGGTCGGGCCCGGCGAGCATGCACCTGTCGTGGTCGAGCCCAATGGCGAAGAACCCGGCGGCACTGAGGATCGTGCCGTCGGACTCGCTCGTGACATCGAACTAACGGAGCGATCGTTGCGCCAGTCGGCAGCGCGGCAGCCCAGCAACAACTGCCGACTGGTGGTGTCGTCAATCCGCGGGTTCAGCCGTTACCGCCGTGCCACAGCGTGAGCTTGTTCACCACGACCAGCACACCCGGCACGGTTCGGGCGATCTGCTCCGCCTGCCGGATCTGCTCGGCGCTATGCACCGTGCCGCTCAAGATCACCGCGCCGTCCCGTGCGCGCACGAATACGCCCGCCACATTGAAGCCTGGGGCCTTGTCGAGTGCTCGCCGGACTGCTATCGCCAGATTGTCATCGGACTGCGACCCAGTTTTACCGCTTGTCGTTGCGGGCGGCACGCCGGCGTTCGCCGTCCCATCACCGGTTTGCACGCAGGCCGAAAACGCCGCCGTCATGCAGACGGCTGCCAACAGACCGGGTACTCGTTTGCGGTTCACGTGGATGTCCGGTGGAAATGCGCGGCCTTGCCTCGAAACACTGTATAAAAACACAGTATAATAGCCTTTACGGATGGCCCCATTGCTTCGTGTGCGGGCTATTGCTCCCCAAGGTTTGAATCATGGTGTTCCAGCCAGGCCTGTTTGCCCCCGAATCCTTATCCCTCGTCAATGACGCGGAAGGCGGAATTCGATATTTACCTGATTCGATCCCCGCAATTGCCGCGCAACAGTGGTTCGAGCAGTTACTTGAAAATATCGGCTGGGTGAGCCAGCAGCGCATGATGTACGACCGGGAAGTGGCGGTGCCGCGCCTGCTCGCCACCTTCGCCCGCGAAGCCGAAGATCTGCCTGCGCCGCTTGGCGAAGCATTCGAGGCCGTACGCGCGCTGTTGGGCGCGCCATTCAATCGCGTCGGCCTGAATCTCTATCGCGACGGCAACGACAGCGTCGCGCTCCATGGCGACAAAACCGAAAAGCTGTTACCGGGCCAGCCGATTGCCATCGTCTCGCTCGGCGCGTGCCGCCGTATGTCGATCCGGCCAAAGGCGGGTTCCGGCCGGATCGTGCATGTGCAGTTGGAGCCAGGCAGTTGCATCGTCATGAGCTACGCCTCGCAGTTCACCCATGAGCACGGCATTCCCAAACTGGCGGGCGTGACCGAGCCGCGTATCAGCCTCGCGTTTCGCTGCTATGCGGCTTGAGGCCGACTGAGGCCGATCGAGCCTGCCGCTAACCGAGCTTCGCGAGCAACGCCTTGGCCGCCGCTTCCGACGACGCGGGATTTTGCCCCGTAATCAGATTGCCCGCGACCACCACATGCGACTGCCAGTCCGGCCCCTTCGAATAACGTCCGCCATGTTTCTTCAACATGTCTTCCACGAGGAAAGGCACGACGTCGGTAAGACCGACCGCCGCTTCTTCGGAATTGGAAAAACCGGTAACCGGTTTGTCGCGCACGAGCGGCGCTTGATCCGCCAGCTTCGTATGGCGTAGCACAGCGGGCGCGTGGCATACGGCGCCGACCGGTTTTCCGGCGTTGTAGAGCGTTTCGATCAGCGCAATCGAATGCGGATCTTCCGCGAGATCCCATAACGGTCCGTGGCCGCCGGGATAGAACACCGCGTCGTAGTCCGCGGCCGACACGGTGGAAAGTTTTACGGTACTCGCCAACGCGGCTTGTGCGTCCTTGTCCTTGCCGAACCGGCGCGTCGCATCGGTCTGCGCATCGGGATCGTCGCTCTTCGGGTCGAGCGGCGGCTGGCCGCCTTTGGGCGAAGCAAGCGTCATCTCGACGCCGGCATCCTTGAACACGTAATACGGCGCGGCAAACTCTTCCAGCCAGAAACCAGTCTTCCGGCCGGTATTGCCGAGTTGGTCGTGTGAAGTCAGCACCACCAGGATTTTCATGGAAACCTCGCGAGTCAGTTCAATTCGCGTGGCGCGGCACCGTGCAACGGGATCGCCGGCGCCGCGCGTTCTGGCAGTATAGGCGGCTATCCGGCGCGCAGAAGCATCCCGCTCAAACTAGACGGCGTAAATTTCCGTGTTGTCCACTAAAGGCAGAAACTGTCCTGTACGCCCGTCGAGCGCGAGCATCGTGCCGCTTTCGATATCGAAGATCCAGCCGTGCAGCCGCACCGTTCTGTTTGCCAGCCCCACGGCCACGGATGGATGCGTGCGAATGTTCGCGAGTTGAGCTATCACGTTATCCTTGACCAGCGCTTCGAGACGCTCGGTGTCCGATGCGTAGGTTCGTGACGCGTTGATCGCTTTCGCGGCGTCGGCGTGACGCAACCAGCCTGCCACGGCCGGCAGATGGTCGAGGTTCTTGCACGTGCAGATTGCCGTCATTGCGCCGCAATTGGAGTGACCGCAAATCACGATGTCCCGCACGCCGAGTACCGCCACTGCATATTCGACCGTGGCCGATACCCCGCCCGGCTCGGGACCGTATGACGGCACGATGTTGCCCGCGTTGCGAATGACGAACAGCGCGCCCGGCTCCACCTGGGTCAGTAATTCGGGGACGACCCGGCTATCCGAGCAGGTCACGAACAACGTCTTCGGACTTTGCGCGGTCGATAAGCGCTTGAACAAGGCGCTTTGCTGCGGGAAGACTTCACGTTGGAAGCGGATGAGCCCTTCGATGATTTCTTTCACGATTTTCTCCGGATAGTCAAAGCCTTAGCCTGCCGGAACTGCGGCAAAGGTCCAAGGCGTGTCTGCGATCGGTTCGCGGGACTATACCGCAGTCGCGGTTGCCATTTCATCCGGCGGCAAGCAAGCCGCAAACAAAAAAACCCCGGCTGTTACCAGCCGGGGCCAACTCTCTCGTCCGCACACCGGAAACCGTGCGGGCATGAATACTGTATCTGCGCAGACGCAGCGGATATACACGCGACTCTGGAAGAGTCCTTTCTACCAGTCGTCTCCGCTCTACATCGCTCTCCACCGCTCGCCGGCTGCGCGGCGAAAACCCGAACGCGTTGCGCTAATGCGCGCTGCCACATTGCTGCATCGCCAGACGGCAACACGCACCGACACGCATAAGCGCAACACAACCAGGTCAGTCAATCCGCGCCGCGTTTCCGGCAAAGCTCACGGTTTAACGGCTGTACATGGCATTCCAGTCCGCGGCAGATACTGCCGGACGGCCGCTTTGCGACGATCCCGCAACGCTGCCACCGTAGCCGCTCATGTCGCCATTGCGGGCGGCGATTCGTGCCTCCGCAGCCTGAATCGCTTCAGGATAATGCGCCTGGTCGCCGTCACCGACGTGATACCCGGCCTGCTGGAGTTGAATCAGTTCGGCACGCACCTGCTCGCGGGTGATGCGGGAATTCGATTGCGCAAAAACGGTGGCCGAAGCGGCAAGCGAAGCAACGATAACGACGGCCTGGATCAAAGACTTCATGATAAAAAACAACCTCCGATAGTTAAGGGTGGGCGGTCAGTCGATTCATACTCGTCGTGCCCGCTGAACCCAATATAGGCGCCGCTTCCTCACGGAGTAACGGGCGCTCATCGAAGGGATTGTTGTTGAATCTGGAGAAATCAGCCGGTGCGCCGGCGAAAAGCAATCAGGGCGGGCCCGGCACAAAGATGCCGGACCCGCCCTGCCGTGTCAGGATTCGGGCCGCTCAGGCCTCAGTTGAAATCCCCGGTTTCGAGTTCCACTGACCGTCCCCCGTTTTTTTCGAGAACACGCCGCGTAGCATTTTCAATCCGCGCGCGATTGGCCTCGAAGGTCCCGACCAGATCGTGGGCCGACGGTCCCTCGTTGCCAAAATGGTTATTCAGCGCGTCCAGCGACACGCTGCACCAGACGTCGGCTCCATCGACATTGGCTTCGAAGGCGACGCGCGCCGCTGCCACCACTTCACGGCGTCCGGTGAATTCGATCCTCATAATGACCCTCCATTTGGTGAAAGTAATGCCGACGCCGCAATGGCCATGCCAAGCCGTTCCGGTGCCACTTCAATACCGGCCTGACCCGCGCCGCCGCGAGCCGCGTTCAGCACACATTCTCCGCAAGGTGCATACTCGAGATCGGCCGCCTTCGGGCGGCCGCGCTTATGCGCCGCGGCATGCGTGTTGCCTGTTATGCCGTCAGACGCGTCCAACATCCTAATACTACCGCCCCCATGTCCCGCAGCCCGCAATCGTCGCGTCGTTTAGTCATTGCCGCCGTCATGGCTTCAATGGCAATGGTCGCCATTGAAGCCACCATCGTTTCCACCGCCATGCCGCAGATCGTCGCGCAACTCGGCGATCTGCATCTCTATAGCTGGGTCTTCTCGTCGTTCCTGCTGACCCAAACCGCGATGACCGTGGTGTTCGGCAAGCTCGCCGATCTGTACGGACGCAAGCCGGTCATGCTCGCCGGCATCGCGATCTTTCTGCTCGGTTCGGTGCTGGCCGGCTTTGCGTGGTCGATGCCCGCGATGATCGTGTTCCGTCTGATCCAGGGTGTCGGCGCGGGCGCGATCCAGCCGGTCACGCTCACCATCGTCGCCGATCTCTATCCGGCACGCGAACGCGGCAAGGTGCAGGGTTATCTCGCCAGCGTGTGGGCGATTTCAGCGGTGGTCGGGCCGATGGTCGGCGGCTTCATCATTCACAACCTGTCGTGGGCGTGGATCTTCTGGATGAACGTGCCGATCGGCCTTGCTTCGGCAGCCGGCTTCATTGCGTTCCTGCGCGAATCGGAACGGCATGCGCGGCCGTCGATCGATTTCGCGGGCGCGGCGCTCTTCATGGCGGCGATCGCGGCACTGATGATGGCGCTCACCTATGCGGGCGACGACGACCTTGTCAAAGCCTCGCTCGCCGGTGGCGCATTCATGCTGTGCCTGCTGTTGTTCGTGTTCCAGGAACGCCGCGCGGCCGAGCCGATGATCTCGTTCGCGCTCTGGAGCCGGCGGCCGATTGCGGCGTGCAATGCCGCCACCGTGCTGGCCGGCATGATCCTGATGGGCGCCACCACCTTCCTGCCGATGTACGTTCAAGGCGTGCTGCACCGTTCGCCCGTGGTCGCGGGTCTTGCGCTCACGATGATGATGGTGGGCTGGCCGGCGGGCGCGACGCTCGCGGCGAAGTCATTTCACCGCATCGGCTTGCGGCGCATTCTGATCGGCGGCAGCGCTTTCGTGCCGCTCGGCGCGGTGTTGCTGCTGTTCCTGCAGCCTGGCGGCTCGCCGCTCATCGCGGCGTTCGGCTCGCTCATCATGGGCTTCGGCATGGGTACGTCGAGCGTCAGCTCGCTCGTGCTGATCCAGGAGATCGTCAAGATGGACGAACGCGGCAGCGCGACCGCATCGAATCTTTTTTCGCGCAATCTCGGCAGCACGCTGGGCGCGACCTTGTTCGGCGCGGTGCTTAACTTCGGGCTCAGCCACTCGAAGAATGTGGCCGTGGTCACCTCCGACCAGTTGAAAGCGCTGCTGCAGAATCAGGTGACGAGTCTCGCCGACAGCGACATGATCCGCATGGTGCTGCATCAGTCGTTGCACCTGACTTTCATCTCGATCTTCGCGATTGCGATTTTTGTGGTCGTGCTGCTCGGCTTCGTGCCGCCCATCTCCATCGGGCCGACCAAGCAGATTCCGCTTGAAGCGTTGTCGCCGCTCGAGGATTGAGCGCCGCCGCGTGATATGTGGCGCTACGCGCCGCTCGCCGGCAACGCGGCGGCGAAGAAATCGATCGCCCGCTGGGCCGTTTGTGCGTGTACAGCATCCCGATCGACACCCGGATTGTCCTTGCAGATAGTCGCAAGGCGATCCATTACACCGGGCAGGCAGGTGTCGAGAAAGGTGTAGTGCGACGCGCCCGGCACCATCGTGACGCTTGCCTTCGGCAGCAAACCCGCGATGCGGTGAATGTTGGTGTCCAACGGCGCGGTCACGTCGGCCTCGCCCGCGAGCAGCGAGACGGGAATGTCGACGTCCGCGAACGAGTGGCTATCGAATGCCTCGCCTAGCGCCGGCGCGATTGCAAAGACCGCCTTGACGCGCGGGTCGCGGTACGAGTCGCCGGCGCGGTCCCGCGACGCCTTCGTTTCCGGCGAAAGCGTGGCGAGTGTCAACGCTGGGGCCTGAGGGTCGTCGTGGATTCTGGCGGCTTCCGGCGGATGACAGATCGCATCGGCCTGCGGCCCGGAGCAGAAACGCTCGAAGGCCGGTAAATCGGTTCGCGCGCCGGCCAGTTCGAGAACCGTGTAGCCACCGAGCGAGAAACCCACCGCGCCGATCCGGTCACGATCGACATGCGGGCTCAGCATCGGATCGGCAAGGACACCGTCCAGCACTTCGCTCGCGTCCGTGGCGCGCTCCCACCAGAGCATGAAGCCGTCGCGCGTCATCGGCTCCAACGCGTTGTTACCGGGATGATTGGCGCCCGCCACGATATAACCTTTGGCCGCGAGCGCCGAGGCCAGCCAGTCGAGACTGTCCGCGCTACCGCCGGTGCCGTGCGACAGCACGAGCAGCGGATACTTCGCTCGCGCGCCCGACAGCGGGGCATCCACGACGGCCGGGTGCCCATGAAACAGCGGACGTCCTGGTGCGCCAAGATCATGGGCGAGTTCCGGGCTCGCCGGATCGGCCGGATACCAGATGGTCGTCACCAGCGCCTGGGTCCGGGCCCCGCGCCAGTTACGCGCCGCGGCCGGGTGCAACACACGCGCGGCCTCCCCCACATGCCAGGCGGGCGGATCGGCCGGCGCAGCGGCGTCTGCCCACAGGAAGGCCGCCGAACACGCGATGGCGGCACAGCAGAAACGAAACATGACTAATCCTTGCGAATGGGGATCATCAGATCCGTGACGCACGCATGCTGCAACCCGGCAATCGCCGGGTTCCGGTACACCTCGAGCAACGGACGGTTGTCGCGTGCATAGCCGCTTTGCGGCAGCCAGCCGCGGTAGAGCGCATGGAAGGTCGGTGCGATCAGCGCATACGGGCCGACCAGCCGATGGACCGCGTACAGGCCGCCCTCCACGCGCATAGGCTCGATTGCCTCGCCCGCTTCCAGCACATCATGAAGCGACGCGACAAGGCCCGCGTGATAGTGGAAACCGGCAGGCTGCGCCGGATCGCGCGTACAGACGCCGATACGCTGATCCTCAAGCGCGTTCGCGCCACAGCCGAGCCGCTCCATCAGCGAGCGAAAGGTTTGTCCGATCGTCGCCACCGGCCCTTCGTGGCGAAGGCACAGAAGATCGAGCGGCGCGATCTCGGTGAGTTCAACCGACGGCAGAGCCGACACCCGGCTTTCAGCCGCGTGTTCGCTGCCGGCCCCGTTTGCCTCATTGTCCCGGCGCCCTCTGGACGGCGTGGCCAGTCGCTTCTGCCGCGCCTTGAATTCGCTCGGCGTCACCCCGGTGAAACCGCGAAACGCGCGCGCAAAAGCCTGCGGACTGTTGTACCCGGCATCGTGCGCGACCATCGTGACCAAAGCCGCGGCATTGGTCAGCCGTTGCGCGGCCTGGGCGAGCCGCAGGCGCTGCACGGTCTCGACCACGCTTTCGCCGGTTAGCGCGCGATAGATCCGATGGAAGTGATAAGGCGACAGATGCGCCACCGCGGCAAGACTCTCGAGCGTATGCGGCGCGCCGGGTTCCACCAGAATCGCCTCGATTACGCGGGCGATCCGTCGACGATAATCGCGTTCGGTGCTGGGCTTCATCATGGCGCTAGGATAGCGGTCTCATGGACGGAAGACGGTGCAGAACTTGCGGCATTTACCCGGGCGCAGGCTCGGGTTTCAATACTACAAATGGACGGGTCTGGCGGGATGCGTGACGGCATCTGCTGTGCATCAAGCCGTCAAGCGCCATCCCGGCAGAGCTTCATCATCCACGCATAGACCGCGTCCACTGCAGCGGAGCGCGCGGGTTGGGCCGAGCGCATCAGCCAGAGCGGCGCCAGCGCGAACCCGGGCACCTGCGGCAAGATTTCCACGCGCCCGCTCGTCAAGGCCTCGCCCGCGGTTAGCCGCGACACCATCGCGATGCCGGCCTCCTGCTCGGCAGCCGCCACGAGAAAACGCGAGTCGCTAACCGTCATCGCCCGCCGCATACGCAACCCACCCCGCCTCAACTCGGGCAACCATGGCGCCCAGTCCGCGTGCGCCTCGTGAACCAGCAAGGGAGCTCGCGTCAAAACTTCCGGAAACGGCATTGAGCGCAGCCGGCGTGCGGTCGCAGGGCCGCAGATCGCAAGCGCCTCTTCTTCAAGCAGCAATTCGCACACGACTTCCGGCGTGCGAATCGCTTTCTCCGACACCACCAGGTCGACGTCGACACGATCGATCTCGTTGACCTCTTCGCCCGTCACGAGCCAGATCTCGAGGTTCGGCAATGCCTCCGAAAAAGCCCGCATGCGCGGCATCAGCCAACCGGATGCGAACTGCGGCGCACACACGAGGATCACCGAGTCCGGATTGCCATACGGCTCGATCCGGTCGCGCCCGTCGGCCAGCGTGGCGAGCGCGGTCGTGACGGTTTGCGCATACAGCGCGCCGGCGGCCGTCAACGCGACACCGCGTCCGATCCGCCGGAACAACGGCTGGCCGGTCCATTCCTCGAGTTGCAGGATTTGATGACTGATCGCCGATTGGGTCAACGCCAGTTCCTGCGCGGCGCGCGTGAAGCTGCCGAGACGCGCGGCGGCGTCGAAAGCAAGCAAAGCCTGCAAAGGGGGAAGTCTACGCATGGACATGGGGCATGGGGGCTCACGGCCAGATATTAAAAATATCGATACTTCCAGCAAGATTCTTCGCTTTTCGCCGGATTATTGCCCCGCAATCATAGCGCCAACGCCCTTCCCGTGCCTTTAGCCATTTCGCCAGACATGAACAGTATTTGTGTCATGGCGTCCTTTGAAACCGACCGGATCGATCTGTATGTCCCAGACCCTTCACCAAAACCTGCACGCCCCGCACGCCGAAGCCATGCCCCCGGCGCGCGCTGACACGGCCACCGCCGGGCACCCCGCCGGGCCCACCTACGCGGGCGTGCTGTCCTTCATGCGCCGCCCTTATACGCGCGATCTCGCCGGCGTCGACGTCGCCGTATCGGGCATTCCGCTCGATCTCGCGACCACCTTCCGCCCCGGCACGCGTTTCGGGCCGGCCGGGATGCGCGCGGCCTCGGTGCAATTGGCGGACCTGGGCGCGTTTCCGTGGGGCATCGATCCCTTCGACCATCTCAACGTGGTCGACTACGGCGACTGCTGTTTCGACGCCCACAACCCGCTCGGCATTCGCGACGCGATCGTTGCCCACGCCCGGGAAATTCTTGCCGCCGGCACGCGCATGCTGACCTTCGGCGGCGATCACTACATCACCTATCCGCTCCTGATCGCGCACGCTGAAAAATTCGGCAAGCCCTTGAGCCTGATCCATTTCGATGCGCATTGCGATACCTGGCCGGACGACAACCCCGATTCGCTGAACCACGGCACGATGTTCTACAAGGCCATTCGCGAAGGGCTGATCGACCCCGCCCGCTCGGTGCAGGTCGGCATTCGTACCTGGAACGACGACTTCATGGGCGTGCGCATTCTCGACGCGCCGTGGGTGCATCGCAACGGCACGCAGGCGACCATCGACGAAGTGTTGTCGATCGTCGGCGATGCGCCGACCTACCTCACCTTCGATATCGACTGCCTCGACCCGGCCTTCGCACCCGGCACGGGCACGCCGGTGGCGGGCGGTCTGAGCTCGGCGCAGGCGCTTGAAATCGTGCGCGCGCTGGGCGCCGTGAATCTGGTAGGCGCGGACGTGGTGGAAGTGTCGCCGCCCTACGATCACAGCGACGTTACCGCGCTCGCCGCAGCGCACCTTGCCGCCGACATGCTGTGCCTGATGCGTAACCAGAAGCTGCAAAGTCAGCAGCGCGAGTAAGCGCCTGCGTGTAAGTGTCGTTACTCCTCCGTTGAAATCTCTCTGGATTATCACCATGCCCCATACCGTCATGAAACGGACGCCCGCCGCGCCAACACTGTCCGCGCTGTTGCTCTGCACCTTCTGCACGTTCAGCTCGTTCAGCACCGCCGCGCACGCGGACGACAAGCAACTCAATCTGTACAACTGGGCTGATTACATTGCCAAGGACACCGTGCCGAACTTCGAGAAAGAGTCCGGCATTCACGTGCGGTACGACGTCTACGACGGCGACGAAACCTTGCAGGCAAAACTGCTGACCGGGTCGACCGGCTACGACGTCGTGGTACCCACCTCGAACTTTCTCGCGAAGCAGATCGAGGCCGGCATCTACCAGAAACTCGACAAATCGAAGCTGCCGAACCTCGCGAACCTCGACCCCAGCCTGTTGAAGCTGGTCGCCGACGCCGATCCCGGCAACCAGTACGCCGTGCCGTGGGCGTGGGGCACCACGGGGCTCGGCTACAACGTGACGCGGGTCAGGAAGATTCTCGGCAACGACGCGCCGCTCGATACATGGGACATCCTTTTCAAGCCCGAATATCTGAGCAAGCTGAAAACTTGCGGCGTGTCGGTGCTCGACGCACCGACCGATGTATTCGCGGTCGCGCTGCACTATCTCGGCCGCGATCCGAACAGTGCGAACCCCGCCGACTACCAGGCCGCGTACGAAGCGCTAAAGAAGATCCGCCCGTACATCACGCAGTTCAACGCAACGAGCTATATCAACGATCTCGCAGGCGACGATATCTGCTTCGCGCTGAGCTGGTCAGGCGACGTGTCGATGGCGAGCCATCGCGCGCGCGAAGCCGGCAAGAGTTACGAGGTCAAATACTTCATTCCTCAAGGCGGCGCGCCCGTCTGGTTCGACATGATGGCGATTCCGAAAGATGCGCCGCATCCGCAAGCCGCGCTCGACTGGATCAACTACATCGAACGGCCCGAGGTTCATGCCGGCATCACTAACGAGGTGTTTTATCCGAACGCGGACGCGGCCGCCCGCAAATTCGTGCGCCCGGAAATTCTCAACGATCCGACCGTGTACCCGCCTGATTCCGTGCTGAAAACGCTGTTTCTGCTCAAGCCATTGCCTGCCCCGATCAAGCGCCTGGAAGGCAGGCTGTGGGCGCAGCTAAAAACCGGAGGGTAACGAGTCGGCGCCGCGCGAATCAGGCGCCTTTCGCGTACAGCGTGGACTCGGCGAACCCGTCCGCGGCAAGTACCTGCCCGACCAGAATCAGCGCAGTACGCTCGATGGAGGTCGTTTGCACTTTGCCCACGATATCGTCGAGCGTACCGACGATCTTCTCCTCATCCGGCCAACTCGCGCGATAGACCACCGCGATTGGACAGTCGCCGCCGTAATGCGGCCGCAACTCATCGACGATGCGTGCCAGATGACGCACGCCGAGGTGAATCGCCATCGTCGCCCGATGTCTCGCGAGGTCGGCGAGTTGCTCGCCTTCCGGCATCGTTGTCTTGCTGGCGAAGCGCGTGAGGATCAACGTCTGCGAGATATCGGGCAGCGTCAGTTCGCAACCGAGCGTCGCCGCGCAAGCCGCGGTTGCCGTTACGCCGGGCACGATTTCGTAGGGAATATCGAGTTCGCGAAGCCGGCGAATCTGCTCGCCGATTGCGCCGTACAACGACGGATCGCCTGAATGCACCCGCGCCACGTCCTGGCCTTTGTCGTGTGCGGCCTTGAGCAAATCAACGATCTGATCGAGATCGAGTTCGGCGGTATTCACGACCTGCTCGGCACTATGCCCGTCCAACACGGCGGCCGGCACCAGCGAGCCGGCGTACAGGATCACCGGGCAGCCGCGCACGAGGCGTTGTCCTTTTACTGTGATCAGTTCCGGGTCACCGGGACCCGCACCGATAAAAAACACCGTCATTCAGTACTCCATGATTCGTTCAGTCGGCATGTCATGCACCTGCCATTCAGGCTGAGACTCGCAACGCTTCCAGCAAGTCGGCCACGCTTGCAAACTCGCGATCGACCGCGGGCAATTCAGGGCGACGCAGCATCACGACCGGCAAGCCGCGTTCGCGCGCGACTTCGAGTTTCGCCTCGGTGGCGCTACCCCCGCTGTTTTTGCTGACGATGACATCGAAGGCTTCCGCGCCGAACAGCGCTCGTTCGCCTTCGAGTGTAAACGGCCCGCGTGTCGCCAGAATCCGCGCACGCGGATGGGTTTCGGATGCGTCGAGGCAACGTATCGTCCAGAACTGCCGCAGAGGGATTTCGTCGAGATGCGCAAGCGGTTCGCGGCCGAGCGTGAAAAGCGGCCGCTTGAATGAAGCGAGCGCCGCCGTGAGTTCGGCCCAATCGCCGACCATGCGCCAGTCGTCGCCGGCTTGCGGCAGCCAGGCTTCGCGCCGCAGTGCCCAACACGGCACGCGCGCCGCGTCACTCGCTTTCACAGCATTAGCGCTAATCCGCGCGGCGTACGGATGCGTCGCGTCAATCACCAGGTCGATACGTTCGTCCGCGATATAGCGCGCCATCCCATCGCTACCGCCGAAGCCGCCCACACGCACCGCGCACGGCAGATCGTCCGGCACCTTGCCGAGGCCCGCGAGACTGTACACATGCTCATGACCGAGTTGTCTGGCGATCCGCACAGCATCGCCGGTGCCGCCGAGCAGCAGAACGCGCTTCATTGCACGGCTCCGATTACGGTTGAGGTGAGTTGCCGGACGCGCCGTTGGCCTGTTTTGTGACCTCCAGCAACGTAATCGGCAACGCCTGACGCCACGTATCGAAACCGCCGAGTGGCTGAGCCTCGGCCAGCGCGATGCGGGTCAGCGTGCCGCCATGCTGCTCCCGCCATGCCGCGAGCGCCGCCTCGCCCTGCAACGTGACGGCATTGGCGACCAGTCGGCCGCCTGCGCGCAGCCGCGTCCAGCACGCATCGAGCACGCCTGGCACCGTCACGCCGCCGCCGATGAACACGGCATCCGGCGCGGCCAATCCTGCCAGTGCCTCGGGCGCGCGGCCGGCGACCAGGTGCAAACCCGGCACGCCCAACGCATCGCGATTGTGTTCGATGAACCGCTGACGCTCCGCGTGCCCTTCGATCGCGATCGCGCGGCAGCCCGGATGCGCACGCATCCATTCGATGCCAATCGAGCCACTGCCCGCGCCGACGTCCCAGAGCAATTCGCCAGGCGTCGGCGCGAGGCGCGCCAGCGTGATCGCGCGAACGTCGCGCTTGGTCAACTGACCATCGTGGCGAAAGGCGTCGTCGGGCAAGCCGGTGGTCAACGGCAAACGCGGCGCGCCTTCCGTTGCACGGCATTCGAGCGCCACCAGGTTGAGCGCCGCCACGTCGCCCGCGGACCACTGGTCGGCGCGTCCGTCGATACACCGCTCCAGGTCGCCGCCCAAATGTTCCAGCACGCTCATTCGTGTCGCGCCAAAACCGCGCGCGTTCAGCAACTCAGACAGCGCTGCGGGCGTACGCCCGTCAGCGCTCAGAACGAACACGCGCGCGCCGTCGTACAAATGGGCATTCAGCGCCGGCAATGGCCGCCCCACCAGCGAAACCGTGGCGACGTCCTGCAATGGCCAGCCCAGCCGCGCAGCCGCTAGCGATATCGACGACGGCGCCGGTAGAACTCGCAACTCACCGGGCGGCAACCGCCGCGCCAGCGTCGCGCCGACGCCGAACAGCATCGGGTCGCCACTCGCCAGCACACACACGGGCCCACCACGCTCCGCCAGCAAAGGTGCAAGATCGAACGGCTTCGGCCATGCTGTCCGGCGCGCGGCCAGACGCCCGGGCAGCATCGCCAGATGACGTTCGCCGCCATAGATCACCGACGCTTCCAGCAAAGCACGCCGCGCGGGCCTCCCCAAGCCGGCGAAACCGTCATCGCCTATGCCCACCACAGTCAGCCACGCCGGCATGCATCCATCCTCATTCTGTGTCTTCAAATCTTGTGCTGTGCCACGCCGGTCAAAGCGTCCAGCCTCGTTGTGCTGTTCGAAAAAAGGCATAATACAGCCGCCGGTGCCCTTCGGGGCCGAAGAGGGAACACAGTATCGCTGTGGCTGCCCCCGCAACTGTATGCAGCGAGTCCGCCTGCGCTGCGCGCCACTGGTTTAACCGGGAAGGCCGCGGCGGACGATGACCTGCCAGCCAGGAGACCTGCCGGCCAGACTGTTCGTGCCAGCCACCATCGGGCGGGGTGTACCGATGCCGCAGCAATGCCCGTAAGGGCGGCGCTCGGGCTATCGCGCGACGCTCAACCCGGTGTCCGTCTTGAAGCAAGCTTCGCCCTCCACTGTTTTGCCTGACGCGGCGCTCGCGCTGCGGCCCTCCGCATGTCCGGGGCTGCTGCGCATCGTCGCCGCGCGCGACGGTGGGATCTGCCGGATCAAACTGCCCGGCGGCGAGTTGAGCGCCGCACAGGCCATCGCGATCGCCGAGGCCAGCACGCGGCATGCAAGCGGTGTGATCGAGCTGACCAATCGCGCGAATCTGCAGGTGCGTGGCGTGCGCAGCGGGCAGGAAACGGCACTGATCGCGGCGTTGCTCGACGCGGGCCTCGGACCGGCTGTCGAGCCGATTCGAGCCGACGCTGCGGTAGATGCCGCCAAGTCGCTGCTCGCGACTTCGGCGGACGACGTGCGCAATGTGATGCTGAGTCCGACTGCCGGGCGCGATCCATTTGCACTGTTCGACACGCGGCCTCTTTGCGCCGAACTGCTTGCCTTGCTGCAGACCGAAGCGCGTTTCGCGGCGCTGTCGCCCAAATTCGCGCTATTGCTCGACGGCGGCGAGCGCCTTGCGAGAGTCGATCATCCGCACGATGTCTGGCTGGCGGCGACGCAAGCCGAAGACGGCGTGCGATTTGTGTTCGGCCTGGCCGGTTGCCCCGCTGCAGAGATGAACGCGAAACCTGGCGCCCTCGGCGCCGTTCTGCCCAAGCAGGTCACCGGCCTGGTTCGCGCGCTGCTGCATACGTTCCTCGACCTGGGCACCGCCGATGCCACGCGCATGCGTCATCTGCTTACCGCGCATTCCATCGACGCCGTCTTGCAGCACGCTCGTCAGTACGTCGATTTCCCGCTGTCACGCGACGCGTCGCTCGCACACTGGCAACGCGGCACGCTTGCCGATGCCACGCTGCGGCTCGGCGCGCATGCTCAACGCGTGGTGGGCCTGCAGCACGTGGGCGGGCAGCCGCCGCTTGGGCGCCTCGACGCCGCCGCATTACGCGGCCTCGCGGAACTCTCTCAGCAGCACGGCAACGGCACGCTGCGCATCACGCCCTGGCAAAGCGTATTGCTTCCCGATATCGCGGCGCATAACGCATCCGCCGCGCTCGCGGAAATGAACGCGCTAGGTCTCGCCTGCGATCCCGCGCAGCCGATTACGCACCTGATCGCCTGCGCCGGTTCCACGGGTTGCGCAAAAAGCCTCGCCGACACCAAGGCCGATGCACTGCTTCTGGCGAATCGCTTGCCCGCTGGCGTCGACGTTCATCTGAGCGGCTGTCCGCGCTCATGCGCTGCGGCCCATTGCGCGCCGTACACGCTGCTGGCCACCGCGCCCGGCCTCTATGACCTCTATCGACACACCGGCGAACCGGATTTCGGCGCGTGCGTCGCGCACCAACTTACGATCGAACAGGCCGCCGACATGCTCGACTCATTGGCCCACCCGGCCCGGAGCCCTTTAGATGCTTGATTACATTCGCGACGGTCAGGAGATCTATCGCCAATCCTTCGCGACGATACGTGCTGAGGCCGATCTTTCGCGTATTCCCGCCGACCTCGAAAAACTCGCGGTGCGTGTGATCCACGCCTGCGGCATGGTGGACGTCATTGAAGACCTGCGGTTTTCCGCGGGGGCGGGCGCCGCGGGCCGCACGGCGCTGGCACAAGGCGCGCCGATTCTGTGCGACGCCGGCATGGTGGCGCAGGGCATCACGCGCGCACGATTGCCCGCCAACAACGAAGTGATCTGCACGCTCACGCATCAGGACGTGCCCGCTCTCGCGCGCGAACTCGGCAATACGCGTTCGGCCGCCGCGCTCGAATTGTGGCGGCCGCATCTGGCCGGCAGCGTCGTGGTGATCGGTAATGCGCCGACCGCCCTCTTCTATCTGCTAGACATGCTCGACGACGATGCACCGAAACCCGCGCTGATTCTTGGTTTTCCAGTCGGCTTTGTCGGCGCCGCCGAATCGAAAGCGATGCTGGCGGAAAATAGCCGCGGCGTGCCCTACGTCGTGATTCATGGCCGGCGCGGTGGCAGCGCGATGGCCGCCGCCGCGGTGAATGCGCTGGCGACGGAGGTCGAGTAAATGACCGTGCGAGGACGTTTATTCGGCCTGGGTGTCGGCCCCGGCGACCCGGAACTCATCACGCTAAAAGCGCTGCGCGTGCTGAAAGCGGCCCCCGTGGTCGCGTATTTCGTCGCGAAGGGTAAAAAGGGCAATGCCTTCAGCATCATCGAGGCGCATCTGCATGACGCTCAGCAGCATCTGCCGCTCGTGTATCCCGTCACGACCGAAGCGCTCGCACCGCCGCTTTCGTATGAAGCGATCATCGCCGATTTCTACGACACCGCCGCGGAGATCGTTGCCGGCCATCTCGACGCCGGCCGCGACGTCGCGGTGATTTGCGAAGGCGACCCGTTTTTCTACGGCTCGTATATGTATCTGCATGACCGCCTTGCCACGCGTTTCGAGGCCGAAGTCGTGCCCGGCGTGTGCTCGATGCTCGGCGGTGCGGCCGTGCTCGGCGCGCCGCTGGTGTATCGCAATCAGAGTTTGTCGGTGCTCTCCGGCGTGTTGCCCGAAGACGAATTGCGCCGGCGTCTTGCCGACGCCGACGCCGCGGTCATCATGAAACTCGGCCGCAATTTCGATAAGGTACGGCGCGTACTCGTCGAACTGGGACTCGCGCATCGGGCGCTTTACGTCGAACGCGCGACGATGGGCAATCAACGTATTGTGGCGCTCGACGAAGTCGACCCGATGGCCTCGCCGTATTTCTCGCTGCTTGTGGTGCCGGGGGAAAAATGGCAAGGATGACGCCGCCCGCCATTGTCATTCTCGGCACGGGCGCGTTGGCAACCGCACGGCGTATCCAGACGCTGTATGCCGGTTCCCAGGTGCACGCCTTGCAGGGGCGCGTCGAAGCTGACGTGTCGTATGCGGAACTCCGCGCGCATCTGTGCGATCTGTATGCGCGCGGCACGCCGATCGTTGCGCTGTGCGCCGCCGGTATCGTGATTCGCTGCATTGCGCCCTTGTTGTCGAACAAGGGCGTCGAGCCGCCCGTGCTGGCCGTCGCGGAAGATGGCAGCGCGGTCGTGCCATTGCTCGGCGGCCTTGCAGGCGTCAACGTGATGGCGCGTGAGATCGCGGCTGAATTGGCTGTGCCGCCTGCGATTACGACCAGTGGCGAACTGCGCTTCGGCACCTGCGTGCTCAATCCACCCGAAGGTTATGCACTCGCCGATATCGCGCAAGGCAAGCGCTTTGTTTCAGACCTGCTCGCTGGAGAAAGCACGCGAATCGAGGGCGAAGCGCCGTGGCTCGACGATGCGCAACTGCCGCGCTCCGAATCGGCACGTCTCGCGATTCGCGTGACACCCCGTGCGTGGGATGGGCGTGATGATGAGTTGGTGATTCATCCTCGGAGCGTGGTGGCGGCAGTCACCGTGCCGGGTGCGGGTGCTAGTTCTGGCTCGCCCTCTGCTACGAACGCAAACCTCAGCGCAAATTCCAGATCCGATTCCCGGACGGGTTCAGGCGCGCGGATCGCGGCGTTGGTGCGCGACGCATTGGACACGCACGGTCTTGCGCCGCTTTCGCTCGCGGCATTGCTGGCGCCTTCCGAACACATGTTGGACGCGGCGCTCGCCGATGCCGCAGCGAGCCTGAACGTGCCGCTGCGTTTTGCCCAGCCGCGCCCGCAGGACGGCGAACCGCCGAGCAATCTGCTGCACGCCGCGCTGCGCGTCCCTTATCAAACGCTGCACGACGATGCGGACGCAGGCGTTGCCCTCGCGTTGGCCGCGCTGGCCATCGACCCGCACACGATTGGCGGCGCGCGCGGCCGCCTGACCGTGATCGGCCTGGGCCCTGGCCGCGCCGACCTGATGGTGCCCGCCGCACGAACCGCGCTGAACGAAGCCACCGATATCCTCGGCTACGAAACCTACGTGAAAATGGCCGGCCCGTTGCGCGCCGATCAACGCGTGCACGGCACCGACAATCGCGAGGAAATGCAGCGGGCCCGCCATGCGTTCGAACTTGCTGGCACAGGACGGTCGGTGGTGATGGTGTCGTCGGGCGATCCTGGCGTGTTCGCGATGGCGGCTGCGGTGCTTGAGGCGCTCGAAGAAGGCGGTTCGGCGAACGCCGATTGGCGTGCGGTCGAACTCGCCATCGTGCCGGGGGTGTCGGCAGCCATGGCGACTGCCGCACAGGCCGGCGCGCCGTTGGGTCACGATTTCTGCATGCTGTCGCTATCCGACAATCTGAAACCGTGGACCATCATCGAAAAGCGCCTCCGGCATGCGGCCGAAGCGGATCTGGTGATGGCTTTCTATAACCCGATCTCGCGCGCACGACCGTGGCAACTGGATAAGGCACTGGATATCCTGCGGGAATATCGCACGGCAGCAACGAAGGTGGTACTCGGTCGCGATATCGGCAGACCGGGCGGCACGCTGCGTACGATCACGCTAGGAGAACTGCGCTCGTCCGATGTGGATATGCGGACGATGGTGATCGTCGGCTCGTCGACCACGCGCGGGTTTACCAACGGCGTCGACGGTGGCGAGTGGGTGTATACGCCGCGCTGGTATGAGTGAGCGGTCGGCTCGCTCATACCACCCTCCTTTGGGGTAGCCGCCTGGTTCAACAAAGGCGACCCGCTTAGCCCGCTAAGCCGCCACTTTCAGATCGTCAATCGCCCGCTGCCGCACCCCCAGATCGTCCCAAAGCTCCGGATGGCACGTGAACACCAGAATCTGGTGCCGCGTGGCCGCGTCGATCAATGCGCGCTTGATCGCGTCGCGCCGTGCCGCATCGGTATGCACGGCGGCATCGTCGAGCATCAGCAAGGTCGGGCGTCCCGATGCCTGCAACAGATCCGCATAGGCAAGCCGCGTCAGGATGCCCAACTGTTCGCGCGTGCCGAAACTCAACGCATCGAGCGTATCCGCTCGACCATAACGATCCAGCGTCGCGGGACTCAGATCGTCGCCGAGCGCGATCGTCGACTGCGGAAAAATCCGCTTCAGGTAGTGTCCGAGGCGCTCGGTCAACGGCGCGCGCAGTTGCGCCACCGCGGCATCGCGTTCGTCGACCAGCACCTCGTCTAGCAAACTCAACGCACCTGCCCGCAAGCTCAGTTCGTCTTTACGGCGCGTGGCCTGTTCCAGCGAAGCGTTCACGGCGGCGAGACGTTCGCCAAGCCCGGACGCGCCAACCGTCTCCAGTTGACTGCGCAATTGCGCAATCCGCACCTGCCGCTCATGCTGCTCGTTGCGCGCAAGCTCAGCCGACGCGCGATAGCGTTTCGCTTCAGCCGCCGGATCGTCGAGACGCGCCGCTTCCAGTTCGCGCTCACGTCCTTCGAGCTGTTTTTTCAGCGCTTCGACCTGCACGCGCTGCTCGACGATTTTCGTCTGCCACTGCGCACGGTTGCGGCAGAACGCTTCGTCGCCCAATTGGGCTTCCTTGCGCTGCAACTGAACCGCGAGCGACTCTGCCGTTGCGGTAGCGGTTGATCTGCTTTCCGCGGCCTGCGCCAGCACCTTTCTGGCGGCTTCCAATGCATCGCGCGCGATGTCGGCATTGCGGCGAGCTTCGTCGAGCGGCAGCGCAGCGGACGCATCGGGCAATAGCGCCAGCCGCTCATTCGAGGTCTGCAAACGTGCAGCAGCCGTCGCCAGGGCGGCACGCAACGCGTCGATACCGTGCGGCGCATGCACTTCGAGAATCTTCGCCTGACTTTTCTGCTGCGCGACCAGCGTCTTCCACTGCTCGTGCCGGGCCTCGGCCTCGCCCAGCGACGCCACGCC
The DNA here is from genome assembly GCF_059567945.1 of Paraburkholderia sp. BGA-UO-ETr-F12. Lineage (NCBI taxonomy): Bacteria > Pseudomonadati > Pseudomonadota > Betaproteobacteria > Burkholderiales > Burkholderiaceae > Paraburkholderia > Paraburkholderia sp. BGA-UO-ETr-F12. Next base: position 243,010 of record NZ_JCAQOZ010000046.1, read on the forward strand.
CAGCGCCTGCAATAACTGCGCATGACGAGCTTCGAGCGACGCCAGCTCGGACAACTGCGCCGACAGATCGGACACGCCCGGAATCACGCGCAATTCGCCAAGCTCGCCAAGGCCGATCCGCTTCTCCTCATCGACCCGTAACACACCATCACCGCTTACCTGCGTATCGCCGACGCTAATCGCACCCGTCAGCCGGTATTCGATGCGCGTCATCGCCGCTTCGGTACGCGCGCGCAGCACGGTCAATTCGGCATCGAACGATTGCAGCCGCTTCAACTGCGCTGCGTCGATTTCGAGCGCGGCAGCCGCGCGCGTCGCCTCCAGCACGGTCTCATTTGCCTTGTCGGCAGCCACAATCGCTGCTTCAAGCCGCTCGCTTTCGGCACGGTGCAGCGCAATCTGACTGCGCAGATCGCCCGCGGTCACTGCGGCGTTCGCCAGTTCCTGCGCACGCGTGGCGTCGGCATACACCTGCTCGAGTTGCGTCACGCTCGCCTGAGCCTGCGCATGTTCGTTCTGTATCGCCGCCACGTTGGCGCGCGCGGCATCGAGTTGCTGCCTCTCGCGTGCGACGGCCGCCTCCAGTTCGTTCGCCGCCTGTTCCTGCTGCAACGAGAGCGCCAATTCCGCGTCCCTCAATTGCAACGACTGTGAGAGCGCCTGAAGACTACGCTCGAGTTCCGCCGCGGCATCGGCACGCTGTTGCGCCTGCACCGCTTTCTGCTCGTGAAGCTCCCAGGGGCGTTTGCGTTGCGCATCGTCGAAAGCTTCCTGCTGCGCGGCAAGCCGCACGATGTTGTCGTCGAATTGCTGGCGCTGCTGCTCCAGTTCGCCGCGTTCCTGCTGGAGCGCCGCCAACGCCTGTTCGGCCTCGGCCAACGGCCCGGTGGACTTCTGCGTACGCGCGGTAAGCAGTTGCCGCAATTCGCGCTGCACGGCAGCGATCAACGCGTCCTCGCCCGCGGACTCGCTGCTGCCCGAGAGCTGTGAAAGCGCGTCGCGCAGATACTGCGCCGCGTGCCCGGTGGAGTCGCGCACCTCCTGCGTGGCGCCCTGCTGGACCCACAACAAACCGGGGACGCCGGCGTTTTCCGCCTTGAGCGGCCCACGCGCGGCACGCGAAAAGCCGAGCAATGCGGCGAGCTTGTCTTCGGCTTCATCCTCACCGAACACCGCCTGACCGATCTTCAACTCACAGCGCTGCCGTGTGACGAACTGCTTCGACAGGCGGCACGCCGTGCCGTCCAGATCGAACGTCACTTCAACCGAGGGCTGCCCACCTGCCTTGCCCCACGGCAACAGGTCCTTCAGATGCGAAGCCTTGTAGCGTTCGAGGAACACCGCTCGCACGGCTTCGGCGATCGTGCTTTTGCCCGCCTCGTTCGGACCGGTGAACAGGTTGAGCCCGGGCTGCAGATCGTCGATGACAAGGCGGCCGGTGAACTGCCTGAATTCCTGAATCGCAATACTTTCCAGCTTCATGCGGACCTCGCTTCGCGCGGCAGTTCACGTTGAAAACGCGCGAGAAGCAATAACGCCTCCGCCGCGCGCTTGACCTTCTCCGGGTCGGACTGCGGGTCTTCCTGCAAGCTTCGCAGACGCGCCACCACCTTCGCGAGGTAGCCGCTCTGCGCGCCGAGTTCGGCGAGGTCGGCGGCGGTAGGCAGCACCTGCAGGCCGCTCAGATCGACGCGCAGCGCACGCACCCGCGCGCGGGTTTCTTCCACCGCGACGTGAATCGCCTCCGCGTCGGCCAACGCGGCCGTGCCGCTTATCGTGACCCGCAGCACGTCGTGACTGCCCAATGCGCCAAGGCGCGTTCTGAGCGAATCCACATCCGTCGGCACCGAGATCGTTTCCTCCCAGCGATGCCATTGATATTTCCCCACCCGCACCGCTTCGACGGCCGGTACGGCGCCAGGCTCGCTCAACGTGACGTCGAGCATGAAGCCCGGCTCGTTGGCGCGAAACCGGTCCTGCTCGTGCGTACCGGCATACCAGGTACGCTCGTCGACCCGCAGATGGCCGTGCCAGTCGCCGAGCGCAAGATAGTCCAGACGGGCGCTGGCAGCACGCGTCGCGGCGATGGGGTTCGACGAATCGATACCCTCCTGCAGGATTCCGCTCACGCTGCCATGCGCGAGTCCGATGCGGTGATAGCCCGGCGGCGTTTCGGTTGTGTCGAAGAAGCCCGTGGTGTCGTCGTAGGTGATGCGTTGCGTGAGCGGCGCGCACAGCAATGCGCATTGGCAGGCGTCGAGGGTCACCACGCCGGGTTCGAGCACCACCGCCACGTTCGGCGCGATGCAGTTCAGGCGCTGTGCACGGGTCCACACGCTCTCGACCAGCGCGGCATCGTGATTGCCGGGCAGCATGATCCATGGGCCGGAAAATGCCTGCAACGCGCCGAACAGACGGCGAATCACTGTATCCGAGACGGTCTGCAAGTCGAATACGTCGCCCGCGACCAGCACGGCGTCGACCTTGCGCGCGGCGGCTTCCCCGGCGATCCGCCGCACGGTTTCGAAGCGCGCTTCCGCGAGGTGCGCGGCATCGTCCGGCTCGAACTGGCCGAATTGCGTGCCTATCTGCCAGTCCGCGGTGTGCAGAAACCTGATCACTGTGCCTCCATTCCGTTCAATTGCCTCGTGACTCAACCGTCATTCGGCGCTCATGTTACCGCGCCGGCCGCTCAAAGAAAGTCCCGGGCCGGTGCCACGCAGCAGGAACAGCGGCGCTACACTCGCGTTTCTGGACGATCGGATCAATCGCACCGCAACATTTAATCGACCTGCCCACGCTGCCCTGCTGCCGATGAACAAAGAAACCGACCTGAAGAAGGCCAAACGCACCCCCTTGCTGTTGCTGGCGGCCGCCACCTGCATTTTTGTCGTAACCGCTTTCATGCCACGTGGCCTCTGGGTGGACGGCATCAAGGCCGTGGCGGAAGCCGCCATGGTCGGCGCGCTCGCCGACTGGTTCGCGGTGGCCGCGCTGTTTCGCCGTGTGCCGATCCCGCTCGTCTCCGCGCACACCGCGATCATTCCAAGGAACAAGTACAAGATCGCCGACAACCTCGCGGTGTTCGTGCAGGACAAGTTTCTGGACGTGCCCTCGCTGGTCGGGCTGATTCAGAAGCACGACCCGGCGCAAAGCATCACCGGCTGGCTGACGAAGCCGGCCAACACCGCGCGCCTGGGCGACTACGTGGTCAGGCTGACGGGCGGCATCCTCGAGCTGACCGACGACGTGCGCATCCAGGTCTTCATCAAGGACGCCTTGCGCGACGTGCTGGCCAAAGTCGATCTGTCGCAATCCATGGGTGCGATTCTCGACACGCTCACCAAAGACGGCCGCCACCAGGAACTGCTCGATGCCGGCATCGAACAGGTCGTGGCGCTGCTGAGCGAGCCGCAGGCGCGCGAGTTTATCGCGGAACGCATCGTCGAGTGGGTGAAGAACGAGTATCCGAAGATGGAGATGATTCTGCCGTCCGCATGGCTAGGCGAGAAAGGCGCTGAAACGATCGCCAATGTAGTGAACCGGATGCTCGAGCAGATCAGCGAGAACCCCACCCATCAGTTACGCCAGAAGTTCGACGAGGCCGCGCAGAAGCTGATCGTCAAACTCAAGAGCGATCCCGCCTTCCTGCAAAAAGGCGAGGAACTGAAGCGCTACCTGGTGGAAGGCGAAGCGCTGAGCACGTATGTGAAGGACATGTGGGGCGAATTGCGCGCATGGCTCAAGCGCGACCTGCAAAGCAGCGATTCGGCCCTGCATGCCCGGGTGATGGCAATGGGTCAATGGGTGGGCCGGGAATTGGCGCACGACCCCGCGCTGCGCCAGTCGCTCAACGATCATATGGAAGAAGTGGCGCGTGGTATGGCGCCGGATTTCGCCCAATTCCTCACGCGCCACATCAGCGATACCGTGAAGAACTGGGACTCACGCGAAATGTCACGACAAGTCGAGTTGAATATCGGCAAGGATTTGCAGTACATCCGCATCAACGGGACGATCGTGGGCGGCTTTATCGGTTTGCTGCTGTATGCGAGTTCGCGCCTGTTCGAACTGTTGCGGCTGCACCTGGGCTAGGCGGAAACGGCGCCGCCCGTCAAAACGCCTACAATCCAGGCATATGAATTGCTCGGGCGCTTTATCCATCCGCCGCCTTGCCATTCGCGCGTGCCTCCAGACCAAGCGGCAGCGCCACCATATCGAGAAGTGTGCTTATGAAAATATCGTTACCGCCGCATGGGCGGCCGAACCGCGTATACCCGCCGGGCACGCCCAGCCTGCATGGCCTCGCCTCGGTCATCACCGGCGTGGTGGTGGTGTGTGCGCTGTACTTCGGCCGCGCGGTGCTGATCCCGATCACTCTCTCCGTGCTGCTCAGCTTTCTGCTCGCCCCGCTGGTGCAGGCGTTGCGGCGCCTGCACATGGGGCAGTTGCCGTCGATCTTCATCGCCGTACTGTTCGCCCTTGCCGCGTTGCTGGCCATAGGGGGGCTGATCGGCGCGCAACTGGTGCAACTGGCCGGCGATCTGCCGCAGTACCAGGAGGCGATCGAGCAAAAGATCGAGACGGTGCAGGAGAAAACCGTCGGCCGGGCCGATTCGCTGATGAGCCGCGCCGCCGCCGCGCTGCAGCGCGTCGCGCCAACCAAGCCGGCCCCGCCGCGCCTGACCGGGCGCGCGGCGCGCAACGCACCCCCTGTACCGACGCCTGTGGAAGTGCACGAACCCTCGCCCACGCCGCTGCAACTCGCACAACGGGCGCTGTCGCCGGCGATCGCACCGATCGAGACGACCTTCATCGTGCTGGTGGTGACGATCTTCATCCTGTTGCAACGCGAAGATCTGCGCGACCGTTTGATCAGTCTGTTCGGCTCGCGCGACCTGCACCGCACGACCACCGCCATCGACGACGCCGCCGGGCGCCTGAGCCGCTATTTCGTCGCGCAACTGGGCGTGAACCTCAGCGCGGGGGGCATCATTGCGATCGGCCTCGCAATCATCGGCGTGCCGGGGGCGCTGCTGTTCGGCGTGATTGCCGCGTTGCTGCGTTTCGTGCCATATATCGGCATCTGGATCGCCGCGATTCTTGCCGTGTTTCTCGCCGCCGCCATCCAGCCCCAATGGACCATGGCGGTCTACACGTTGATCCTCTTCATCGTCGTCGATGTGGCGGCCGGTCAGATCGCCGAGCCGCTGCTGTATGGCCATCGCTCGGGCCTGTCGCCGCTGGCGGTAGTGGTGGCGGCGATTTTCTGGAGCTGGCTGTGGGGGCCGATCGGCCTCGTGCTGTCCACGCCGCTCACGCTGTGCGTCGTCACGCTGGGGCGCTACGCCGATCGTCTGAACTTTCTCACGGTGCTGCTGGGCGACCAGCCCGCGCTAACGCCCGCGCAGAACTTCTATCAGCGGCTTCTGGCAGACGATACCCATGAGGCCATCGTGCAAGCCGAGCGCCTGCTGCGCGAGATGTCGCTGATCGACTACTACGACAACGTCGCGCTGGAAGGTCTCAAACTCGCGCGCAACGATGCGATGCGCGGGGTATTGATGCCCGAGCAACTGGCGCGCATCAACGATGCGCTGGTCGATATCGTCGAGAACCTGGAAGTCGCCGACGGACTGCCAGATCGTCTGTCGCGCACGGAACCGGCCGGCTCGGCTGGCGCGATGCTGGCTTCGGCGTCAGCGGACCTTTCGGACCGGGACGACAGCCACAATCCGGCCCATACGCCGCCGCGCCACGAAAGAGAAAAGACCTCGGTGCTGTGCGTGCCTGGACGTGGCGCATTCGACGAGGTCACCGTGGCGATCGCCGTGCAATTGCTCGGCCGCCACGGGTTTGCGCCGATCATGGCCACGCACTCGGGTTATCGCAGCGCCCATGCCGACGAGCCGACCTTCAGGGACGCGCCGATCATCTGCATCATCTCGCTCGACGCGCCGGAATCGCCGCCGTATCTGCGCAATATGCTGCGGCGTACGCGGGAATGGCGGCCGAAGGCAACCCTGGTGGTTGGCGTCGGTGGAGCGCCCGAGGGGAGCCCGGAAACCGGTGCAACCGGCGCTTTGCATGCGGCGCCGACCTTCCGCGCGATGATCGAGGAATGCCAGGCGACGACGAGCGCGTACCACCTGCGCCAGCCCTTGCATGCGACAGGCGCGGATTGAGGTAGTCCTCGCAACGCCGGCATGGATCGAATGAAAGAGGCCGTGAGGTGCCGGTGCACCTCGCGGCCTTTCTGTTTGCGCGGCTTCGATGCACCGAAACGCGAATACACCCATGCACCGGCGCAATGTACCCAAAATGAGGACAGCCACGGGCCACCCCTCCTGCATACTTCATCGATCGATTCGCACCGTCTTTAGAGCGCGTTCAGCGCCGTGGCGGGCGATCCCCGGCATCGAAGATCCAGGAGACATGCATGAGCCGCAGCTTCAAACCCTATCCTTTCACGCCTCGTCATTACGCGGGCGCGGTGCCGCCGCTGGTCGACGGACGCGACCCCGTGCGGCGCGCGGTGGCGATTGTCGGCGGCGGTCCCGTCGGCATGACGCTGGCGCTGGCGCTGGCTCGCCTGGGCGTGCGCTCCGTGCTGATCGAAGCCGACGACGGCGTTTGCACCGGCAGCCGCGCGATCTGCATTTCGCGGCGCAGTCTGGAGATTTTCAAACGCCTTGGCGTCGTGCACGGCTTCCTGCAAAAAGGCCTGCCATGGACCGGCGGCCGCAGCTTCTACCGCGACGCTGAAGTGTTCCGCTTCACAATGCATCAGGACGACGAGCAGTCGCTGCCGCCGATGATCAACATCGCGCAATACCAGATCGAACAGTTGCTGCTCGACGAAGTGGAACAGCACGCCGATCTGATCGAGGTGCGCTGGCAAACGCGTGTGACCGGCATCGAGCAGCATGCAGGCGACGGCGCCACGGGCGCGACGCTCGCCCTGAGCACCGGCGACACCGCATGGACAATGCGCGCGGATTGGGTCGTTGCATGCGACGGCGGCCGCAGCACGATACGCGAGGCGCTTGGCCTCAAGCTCACCGGCACGACCTACGAGGGCCGCTATGTGATTGTCGATATCGAACTGGAGAGTGCGCGCGCCACCGAACGCCTCGCCTATTTCGATCCGCCCTCCAATCCCGGCTCGACCGTGCTGGTGCACAAACAGCCTGACAATGTGTGGCGCATCGACTACCAGCTTCGCGACGACGAAGACCCCGAAGCCGCGGTCAAACCTGAAAACGTAATGCCGCGCGTGCAAAGCGTGCTCGATTCGATGGGTGAAACCGGCGCATGGTCGCCAATCTGGATTACGGTCTACAAAGCCAATGCGTTGACCCTCGAACGCTACCGTCACGGCTCGGTGCTGTTCGCGGGCGACGCCGCGCATCTCGTGCCGATCTTCGGCGTGCGCGGCGCGAATTCCGGCATCGACGACGCGGACAATCTTGGCTGGAAACTCGCTTGCGTGGTCAATGGCATCGCGTCGGCACGGCTGCTCGACAGTTACAGCGACGAGCGCGTTTTCGCGGCACGTGAAAATCTGAGCTACGGGATGAAAAGCACGGAATTCATGGCGCCGCCGTCGTTCGCGTTCGACCTGATGCGCAAGGCCGTGCTGGGACTTGCCGAACATCATCCCGCCGTGCGGCCACTGATCAATCCGCGGCAAACGCATGCAATTGCGTACACCCAGTCCCCGCTCAATCAGGTTGCGGCCGCAGCGTCGGACGCGTTCGCCAAAGGCCCCGCGCCAGGCACGGTGCTGCCGGAGTGCCGCCTGCAACGCCTATGCGACGGCGCACCGGTCGACATCCATCTCACCGACCTGCTTGGGCCATGCTTCACCGCGCTTCGCTTCGGCCCGAACGCGGCACAAGACGAGGCGTGGCAGCAACTGCATCATGCGCTCGGCGAACACAGCATTCCGTTCAAGGCGGTCACGCTGGTCATGGCCGACGCGCCGCGCACCGCCTGCCCGAACGTGGTCGATCCGGCGGGACGCCTGCACGAGATGCTCGACGCGACGCCGGGCACCGTCTATCTGATCAGGCCCGACGGTCACGTGCTCGCCCGCTGGCGCAACGGCAGCGCGGCGAATGTGCAAAGCGCCGTGACGGCCAGTCTGACGAAATGACGCAAGAGGAATCCACACCATGACCGATAGCGAACTCGACCGCGTCTACACGACGCTCTGCACGACACTCACCACCGAAGGCGAAGCGCAAGCGCCTTTGTACCTGGCACGCCTTGCGCTGCTAGCCATGACAGAGCTCGGCGATATGCAGCGGGCGTTGTCGCTGATCGAAGCGGCGAAGCTGCCGGATGCCTCGGCCGTGAGCGCGTAACGCGTATCGCGTATCGCGTATCGCGGTAGCAATACGGCGCAGCGCTGCCGAAGCAAACCATCTGACGAAAAAAAACCGCCCCGCGAGTGAACTGCTGACGCGGGGCGGTTTTCTATGACTACAGTTCACTGTCGTGGGTACAAGCCCAATGTGCTCGCATGCAAGCGCGCGAGCCCGAGTAGCGCGTCCGTGTACGGCGTCGGCACATCGGTGAGTTGCCCCAGTTCGCGCACCGCGGCCACCAGCGCGTCGAGCTCGACGGCCTTGCCCGCCTGCACGTCCTGCAGCATCGAGGTTTTCATCGCGCCGAGTTTGAGCGTGACCTCGTGCCGATCCGCCGGCGCCTGCTCGATCGGAATACCAAAGCGTGCGCCGATCTCCTTCGCTTCCAGCATGATGCTGGTGACGAAGTTTCGCACCAGTTCGTCGCTGAGAATCCGGTCGGTGGTCGCGCCGGTGATGGCGCTGATCGGATTCATCGTCATATTGCCCCACAACTTGTACCAGACGTCGCGCTGAATCTGCTCCGACAGCGACGCATTGAAGCCCGCGGCGCTCAGCGCGGCGGTGAGCGTTTTGACGCGTTCGCTCGGTTGTCCCGACGCCTCGCCGATAATCAGCCCATTGCCCTGATGGTGACGGATGACGCCCGGTGCTTCGATCAGACAACTGGCGTGCACCACGCAGCCCACCGTTTGCGCGGTGGGAATCGCGGCGGCGATCGCACCGTCAGGGTCGATCGACTTCAGCCGCTTGCCGGCGAAATCGCGGCCGAGTCCGTCGCAGAACCACCATGGCACGCCGTTCATTGCGGTGAGCACGGTGGTCCGCGAGTCCAGCAGCGGCGCGATATGCGCGGCCACCGACGCCATGGCCGGCCCCTTCACCGCCACCACGACGAGATCCTGCACGCCCAGATCCGCCGGTTGATCGCTCGCCTTCACCGGCACGGTGTGCGTCACGCCACCTTCGATCAGACGCAAGCCGTGCTGCCGCAACGCATCGAGCGTCGCACCGCGCGCCACCACGCTCACGTCGTGGCCGGCCTGCGCGAGCTTCACACCCATCCAGCCGCCGATCGCACCCGCACCGTAGATTGCTACTTTCATCGATTCAATCCTTGCTTTGATTCCTGAGCCTGGCTTTGCGTTAAGCCTTGCGTTATTTCTTGCGTTATTCCTGTTATTCCTTATAGCTCGCGTCGATGCGATCCACACGCCGCACCAGCGCGTCGAACACATCCTGTCCCGCACCGTGGCGCGGATCGAACTGCAACGAATCGCGCGAACAGCGAATCGCCACATCTTCCGGCACCGGCCGCGCGCGGCCCATCGAGAACGTGGCCATCTGAATTTCGCACGCGCGGTTGAGCGTCCACAGGATAGCGAAAGTCTGCGGCAACGTGTGGCCCCATGACAGCAGGCCATGGTTGCGCAGGATCACCGCCTGTTTGTTACCGATATGTTCGAGCAGTCGCGGCCCTTCTTCCGCATGCACCGTAATGCCTTCGAAATCGTGATACGCGATACGGTCGTGCAACTGCGCGCTATAGAAGTTGGTCTGCTCTAAACCGTTTTCGAGGCAGGCCACCGCGACACCCGCCGTGGTGTGCGTGTGCATCACGCAGTGCGCGTCGGCCAGACCTTCGTGAATTGCCGCATGCACGACGAAGCCCGCGGGATTCACCGGATACGGCGAGTTGTCGAGCACGCGTCCCTGAGCGTCGATCTTCACGAGATTGCTCGCCGTCACTTCGCTGTAATGCAGCCCGAACGGATTGATCAGGAAGTGACGCTCGTCACCGCTGACGCTCGCCGGTACGCGCAACGTGATGTGGTTGTAGATCATCTCGGTCCAGCCGAGCAGATCGAAGATGCGATAGCACGCTGCCAGTTGCACGCGCGCCTGCCATTCGTCGGGATGCATCGCCGCGGACTTCGGTGGGCTCGCCGGTTGTACTTCGAGAATCGTCATCAGGGTCTCCATTGTTATCGTTCACCGAGTCGAATGCGCAGCCGTTGCGCGTCGCAGCGCTTAAGCGCCTGCCACCACCGCCGCGATCGACGACGCCACATAGCCCGCGTTGCGCGCATTCAATCCGGCCACGCACATGCGCCCCGAACGCAGCACATACACGGCATATTCGCTGCGCAAACGCTCGACCTGCGCTTCGCTCAGGCCCGTGTAGGTGAACATGCCGCGCTGCGCGACATAACGCGCCCGCATCACTTCATCGACGCGGCCTGCGAGGCCGTCGTGAATCGTGCCGCGCATGGCCAGAATCCGTTCGCGCATAGTAGCGAGTTCCGCTTCCCACGAAGCCCGCAAGGACGCATCCGACAGCACATTGGCAACGAGCCGTGCGCCATGCGTCGGCGGATTGCTGTAATTGGCGCGCACCGCCGACATCAACTGGCCGAGCACGCGCGCCGCCTCGTCCCGGCTCTTGCACACCACGCTCAATGCGCCGCAGCGCTCGCCGTACAGCGAGAAGTTTTTCGAAAACGAATTGGCGGCGATCAACGGCACGCCCGCATCGGCGAGCAGGCGCACGCAGGCGGCGTCCTCCTCGAGGCCCGAACCGAAACCTTGATAGGCCATGTCGACGAACGCAATCAGCTTGCGGCGCTGCAATACGGGCACCAGTTCCGCCCATTGCGCCGGGCTCAGATCGACGCCGGTCGGGTTGTGGCAGCACGCGTGCAGCAGCACGATGCTTTGCTCCGGCAAGCGGCTAATCGTCTCGATCATGTCGGCGAAACGCAAGCCGCCGGTGCGTTCGTCGTAATACGGATAAGTGTTGACCGTGAGGCCCGCGTTTTCGAACACCACGCGATGATTTTCCCAGCTCGGATCGCTGATCCATATCTGCGAGGCCGGGAAATAGCGCTTCAGAAAATCCGCGCCGACTTTCAGCGCGCCCGATCCGCCAATGGTCTGCAAGGTCGCGATGCGGCCCGCCGCACGCGCTTCGTGATTCGCGCCGAACACGAGTGCCTGCGCGGCGTCGCGGTACAGCGGCAGACCCGCCATCGGCAGGTAGGAGCGTGGGCCGATCGCGCCGAGCAGCGCGGTTTCGGCGTGCCGCACGGCGTCCATCACCGGCAGCTTGCCGGCGTCGTCGAAATAGATGCCGATGCTCAGGTTGACCTTGTTGGGCCGCGGGTCGAGTTGAAAGTCCTCGTTCAGGCTCAGGATTGGGTCGCCCGGATAGGCGGGAATGTGGTCGAACATGGCAATTCCTTGAGTGGAGCCCCGCGTGGGCAAGACGAAAGTCTAAGCGGGTTCCCTCCTCGCGTCGACCAGCACGAGTGTCGGCCAACGGCTCGCCACATACAATCAATCGTTTTTTCACGATTAGTAAGTTTTTCTTTAGAATCGCCTGATGCCACTTACGCGCGTCACCATCCGTCAGTTCGAAGCCTTCCTCGCCATCGTCGATTTGCACAGCATCGGCGCGGCGGCGGACCGGCTCGGGCTGACCTCGTCGGCGGTCAGCCAGTTGCTGGCCGAACTGGAAACCGAACTGGGTTTTCGCCTGTTCGACCGTACGACGCGGCGCGTCAACCTGTCGAGCGCGGGGCAGGATTTTCTGTCGTCGGCCGAATCGGTGTTGCGCCATGTGCGCGCCGCCGCCCAATCCGCCGACGACATCCGCAATCGCGCCGCCGGCATCGTGCGGGTCGGCGCGCCGCTAGTGCTCGCAGCGACCGCGCTGCCGGTAGCCATCGCCGAATACGCGCGCGACAAGCCGAAGGTGGTCGTACGCATTTGCGATACCGTGGTCGAGCAACTGGTGGAACGCGTGGAAAGTGGCGACGTAGACCTCGCAATCGGCCCGGATCGCCAGAGCGGCACGCGGGTGCGTTGCGATCCGGCTTTCGCGAGCCCATGGGTGATGTGGTGCGCGGCAACGCATCCGTTGAGCGCGCGGCGCCGGGTGCAGTGGCAGCATTTGCGCGACGTGCCGATTGTGGCCACCGGCCGCGATCACGAGCGCGCTGTCGAACAGATGCTGGCGAATCTGCCGGTGGAAGCGCGCATCATTCCGGTGGACGTGGTGGACAACGTCACCACCGCGTTCGGCCTCGCTTCACAGGGGCTTGCGGTCACGCTTGCGCCCGCCTACGTCGCGCCGCTCGCACGAACCTTCGGTCTGGTGATGAAGCGCATTGTCGATCCGGAGACCATCCGCGAGGTATGCGTGTATCGCTCGACCGAACGTGCGCTGTCGCCACCGGCCGACGGCTTCGCGGAATTCATCATGCCGTGGCTGAAGCGCTGGGATCGTGAGACGCAGGCCGACGCACGGGCTAAACGGGGATGATTGTCGAGCCGGGAGCGATTACAGTCCGGCTGTTTGGCGGTAGCCCGTCAACTGCGGCGCCGCGAGGCGATCGCTGCAACTTCGGCGCGCCGGCTTCGAACCGCTCAGGCTCGTTTAGGGCCGCTCAACGCCACTCAGGCAGCAGAACATAGCGCGAACAATTGGCGCTGGCTGGAAATACCCAGCCGGGCGTACGCGCGCTTCTGATACGTAATCACGCTTGTGGCCTTGATCCCCATTTGCGCGGCGATCTCGGCCGCGTTGGCGCCTTCCAGCGTGCCGCGCAGCACGTCGATCTCGCGCGGCGTCAGTGTCGGGCAGGCCCGTCTCACGCGCGCCAGCATCGCGGCTGCCGTACCTTGCTGATGCTGGCCGTTGAGCGCGTAATGGCTTTTCGCCGCATGCGCGAACAGGTGCGCCACGCTCTCCACATGCTCCAGTTCACCCGGTTGAAACATGCCATAGGCGCGGTCGCGATACAGATTGATCGACAGCCAGACGCTTTCCATTGGTTGCAGAAGCAACGATAAGCGGTCGGACACGTTGGGCTGCGCATAGCAGGCGGCGCGGTAGGCTTCGTTTTCGATTTCTTCGCTTTGCTGCTGGTGCAGCACTAACGCCTCATGCGGCTGCTTCGCTTGCGGACGGCCGATGATGGCGCGATTGCCGTCCAGCGCATAGAAGTGCGTCGCGTAGTGGTCGGCGACATTGCGCAGAAAGCGGCCGCCCCGATGGTCGGCGGCGGAGACGGTACGCGGCCGCGCGTCGAACTCATAGGCAAAAATCGTGCACTGCGAAACGGGCAGCGCGTCGCCGACGGTTTTCAGAATACTTGCAGCAAGCGCGTCCGGGTCGGCATGCGAGATCGACATGACGAGGTCGGTAACACGCGAGGTATTGATGTGCCCGCTGCGGGGCGGTGTGGATACGCGCCAGGAACGCATGATAAAGGCGAGCTTGCCAAGCTTGGGTTTCGGTCCGGCAAGCGTAGCACAACGGGGCGCGAGCCAATGTCGAACGGGACCCGGCGTGGCAGCGGTTTCTGGAAGCGCGGGTGGCAAAACAGCGCAGTCTTCTGCCACGCGCCAGCCCGGTTGATTGACAATGGGCGGGGTTAGCGGGTCCACTGCGCAACGACCGTAGCCCGGCCGTCGCGAAAGACACCGGCTATCGCGCCTTGCAGCAAACCCGCGCGTCCATCAGAAGCGATAGTTGATCGAGATATCGGCTACACCGGTGGCCCTGGTATGCGTAATCGGACTATTGCCCGCACTGCCGACCAGTTGTTCGAATGCGCCGTCGGCCGTGGCAAACCAGTGCTTGTCGAATAGCCATACCATGCTAACGCCGAAGCCCACCGACTTGAAACCCGCGCTCGCGTGATACTGCGAATATTGCGAGTGCGCCGCCTGATTCTGGTTCACACCATACCAGGCATTCATGTAGTTAGAGTCCGCAAGCGTCACGTTCGGCCCGGCGAACCAGAAGAATTTCTTGGAGCTGCCCGGCAACGGCATATAAGCGCCGAGATCGCCGATCCAGCCGTTCGAGCCGCCGAAATAGCGCCGGACATCCGCGCGCAGCACGAGCGGGAAATCCTTCGACACGACATATTCCCCGGAGAGTTTGAGGCCCGGCGCGGGATTGATGTTGCCGAGTCCGTTCAACTCCTGCTGATCGTCATGCGCGCGGCGCCCGAGATCGTAGACGGCTGCAAGACTCGCGCGCCAGTTCTGCCCTTGGGCGAAGTTGACCCCGAGGCCTTCGCCGCTCGAAAAGAAGAACAGGTCCTTGTAACGCACGTCGACGCTTGGACCCGCCATCAGGTGATACCTGTCCGAGCCTTCGTAACGCGGCTGGAACGACGTCGCCGCGCCAACACGCACCTGCCAGTCCGGAATCTCCGGTTGCCACATCTTCTGCAGCGGAATGCCTACGGAATACTGCCATTCGCCCAATGGCGAAGGCGTTTGAGCCTGCGCCGAGCCCGGCAGAACGCCGATACCACCCAGGGTCACGGCGACCAGAGACTTTGCCGCGATACTTGTTCGTTCATTGCGAATCTTGCTGATTCGCTTTTTACGGCTGATCAACACCAGAAGCCTCCGTTCTCGCATATCGCGAAGGGTTTAGGTTCTCGCCCGGACTCCAAAACGGATAACAAACGCCCGGGCGAATGCCGCATTTACTACGCGCAGCATGTAATTCTTTCAGCAAACGACACGCCTTGTCTGACAAAACGCAGTGTTCGGACCCGATGCCGCCCCGCCAATTGCGCCTTGGTACGAACCGTGACCTGCGGAAGATTTGCCGACGCATGCTGCTGTGCAAAATGCGGGCCTGGTCGCTGGAGGACCGGTTCGGACAGGGACAATGCAAGGACGGACCGACGGATGCTGACAAGCATGCCGTGGCGATGGTGACAGGCAGAATACAGCCACAAAAAAACGTCCGGCGCCGCGTGACACGGCGCCGGAACAGGAAGATTGCCGCCCGCGCGGCGTTTGCGTTGCTACTGCGCCGCTTCGACCAGCACGGGTTTGTCGCGGTAGAGATTCGGGAACAGCCGCTTCAGATTGGCGATCTTCGGCATATCGTTGATGGCGATATAGGCGGAGTTCGGGTGCAAGGTCAGGTAGTTCTGATGGTACGACTCGGCCGGATAAAAGCCCTTGAACGGCTCCGTCTTCGTGACGATCGGCGCCGGGAAAGCACGCGCTTTGTCGAGTTGCGCGATGTAACTTTGCGCGACATGCCGCTGTGTGTCATTGAGCGGGAACACTGCCGAACGATATTGCGTTCCGCTGTCCGGCCCCTGGCGGTTCAACTCGGTCGGATCCTGAATCACCGAGAAGTAGACCTGCAACAACTGCCCATAGCTGACCCTGGTGGGGTCGAACGTGACCTGCACGGATTCCGCGTGGCCCGTGTCGCCGCCGCTGACGGTCTCATACTGCGCGGTGTCGCGCTGACCGCCCGAATAACCCGCGACCGCCTTCGTGACGCCTCGCACGTGCTGGAACACGCCTTGAACGCCCCAGAAGCAGCCGCCCGCGAACACGGCGGTTTCTTCGTGCGCGCTCGTGGCGGAGACGGGTTCGTCGAGCGCGGGCGGCGCAATGACAACCCCGGCTTCCGACGAAAAGGCCACGCGCTGCGCCAGCAGCAGCGCCAGCGCGCCGAGCCCGAGCGAAAGCGCGATGGCCGCGCCGCGCGAGCGGGCCGGTTTGCCGATGATGCGTTTCTCGATGTTCATGATGTCTGTCCTGATTCGATCAACTGGTACCGCGCGCAGCGGGCGTGAAAGTGAGAGCGAGGCCGTTCATGCAATAGCGCAGGCCGGTCGGTTTGGGACCGTCGTCGAATACATGCCCCAGATGGCCGCCGCAGCGCCGGCACAGTACTTCGTCGCGCGTCATGCCGAACGACTTGTCGGTCCGCGTGATGACCGCGTGATCCAGCGGCTGCCAGAAACTCGGCCAGCCGGTGCCGCTATCGAACTTCGTTTTCGACGAGAACAGCGGCAGCGCGCAACCGGCGCACGCGAAGGTGCCGGCGCGGTGTTCGTCGTTTAGTGGGCTACTGAACGGCCGCTCCGTCCCCGCCTCGCGCAGCACGCGGTACTGCGCATCTGTCAGGCGCTGGTGCCATTCGGCGTCGCTGTGCGCGACCTCGTAAGCTGCCGCGGCGCCCAACTCCGCCGCGCGTGCCGTGCGCCACGCGGCGGTGCTGCCCGCGAGCGACACCGCCCCGATTAACCTGAAGAAACTTCGTCTGCTGCAAGCCATGATGATCGTCCCGGAAAGTCCGTACCGTTCACCCGTTCAGGCGCTGAACGCGCCGCCCGCGAGTGGTCCCGACACTTAGTCGGCCAGCCACGGCGTTTATGACAGCATGCGCGTCTTTTTGCGTGATGGCGGTGGTTACAGCGGAAATTTCGTGGTCGACAGAATCTCCTTGAGCACCATAAAGGAGCGGATTTGCCGGACGCCCGGCAGATAAAGCAACTGCTCCGCGTGAAGACGATTGAAGCTCTCACTGTCGCGCGTGCGGATCGTCATGAAATAGTCGAATTCACCGGTCACGACGTGACATTCCATGCAGCCCGCCACCTTCTGCGCGGCTTTTTCGAACTCGGCGAACGACTCCGGCGTGGACCGATCCAGCACCACGCCGATGATCACCAGCATGCCCGCCCCGGCCGCCTTCGGGTCGATCAACGCGACGACGCCGCGAATCAGCCCCGACTCCTTTAGCCGCTCGACGCGCCGCAGACAGGCCGGCGCACTCAGTTTGACTTTGGCCGCCAGCGCCACGTTCGAAATCGACGCGTCGGTTTGCAATTGACGCAGGATCGCCCGGTCGATGCGATCAAGCGCGTGGAGCGAGTCGGCTGGCGCGGTTGCGCTTGGGGCGGCGGGCACCTCGGCGGCAACGGATCTGCTACGAACTTTTATTGTGCTCATTGGTTCCTGATCGGTTTTTTATTAGGTCATATTCGATTGAATATTTTAAAAAGTATGCCGGAGAGAATTTATTTGCAAGCTCATTTCGAGCGCTTTTCCCTACCATCTGGATAGCGCGGCGGCTTGCTGCTCGCGCCGAACCTATCATTTCGGAGCTGCCATGAACCTGCAACGATTCGCACGTTACCCCCTGACTTTCGGGCCCACGCCGATCCAGCCGCTGAAGCGTTTGAGTGACCACCTGGGCGGCAAGGTGCATTTGTATGCGAAGCGTGAGGACTGCAATAGTGGTTTTGCATTTGGCGGCAACAAGACGCGCAAGCTTGAGTATCTGATTCCTGAGGCGTTGGCGCAGGGGTGTGACACGCTGGTATCGATTGGCGGCATCCAGTCGAACCAGACCCGTCAGGTCGCGGCGGTTGCCGCGCATCTGGGGATGAAGTGCGTGCTGGTGCAGGAGAACTGGGTCAACTATTCGGACGCCGTATACGACCGGGTCGGCAACATCCAGATGTCGCGCATTCTGGGCGCTGACGTCCGGCTGGTTTCCGACGGGTTCGACATTGGTTTCCGCAAGAGTTGGGAGGACGCTCTGGCGAGCGTGCGTGCTGCGGGCGGCAAGCCATACGCGATCCCGGCTGGCTGTTCGGACCACCCGCTGGGCGGCCTGGGGTTTGTCGGTTTTGCTGAAGAGGTACGCCGGCAGGAGGTCGAACTCGGTTTCAAGTTCGACTATATCGTGGTGTGTTCCGTGACGGGCAGCACTCAGGCGGGGATGGTGGTGGGTTTCGCTGCCGACGGCCGTGCCGAGCGCGTGATTGGCATTGATGCATCTGCGAAACCTGCGCAGACGCGGGAGCAGATCATCCGAATCGCGAAGCAGACTGCGGAAAAAGTGGCGCTTGAGCGCGACATTACGAGCAAGGACGTGGTATTGGACGAGCGCTACGGCGGCCCGGAGTATGGCTTACCGAACGATGGCACATTGGAGGCGATTCGCCTGTGCGCGAGACTCGAGGGCGTCCTGACTGATCCGGTGTACGAAGGAAAATCGATGCACGGCATGATTGACATGGTTCGAAACGGCGAATTCCCGGATGGCTCACGCGTGTTGTACGCGCACCTGGGTGGCGTCCCCGCACTGAACGGCTACAGCTTCCTGTTCCGAAACGGGTAAAGAGAAAAACGGACGACGGGTCATAGAAATACGCATCGGCGCGCGCAGCGCCGCCGGAGGTATGACTGCCTTGTCACTAAGGCGGAATGCGCGAGAACACAGATTCCAGATGCACCACTACCGTGGCTGCGCGGGGGACCCGCTTATGAGCTAGCGGTGTAAAGCCGCTTTCTTTTGCCTACTTTTCTTTGCGGCCGGCAAAGAAAAGTAGGTGCCGCCCCGCACAGGGGCAACGCTAATAGACCACTAACAATTCAAGGAAAGGCCAAAAGAGCAAAAAAACCAGCTCACCCCCTCAACCCCTCCCTCAAAAACTCCACAAAAGCCCGAATACTGACCGAACTCTGCCGATGCTGCGGATACACCGCATAAACAGTAGCCGCCGAAGGCAAAAACTCATCAAGCACACTCACGAGCAGCCCACTCCCAACGGCCTGAGAAACAATAAAATCAGGAAGCCGAACAATCCCAAGCCCGGCGATCGCAGCATCGCGAATCAACTCTCCATTATTGGCCCGCAGCGGCCCATGCACCTCAAACCCTTTCGAAACCCCATCCACAACAAAATCCCAACTCACAACCCCACCGTGCCCATACAACAGGCATGAATGCCGCGCCAGATCGGCAGGCCCAACCGGCGCCCCACGCCGCCGCACATACCCTGGACTACAACACACCACCATCCTCACATCGACAAGCTTCTGCGCGATCAGCGTCGAATCCGGCAACGTGCCGATCCGGATCGCCATATCGAACCCCTCACCCACCACGTCGACGGTGCGATCGCTTAACTCCATATCGAAGCGCACCTCCGCATGCTCACGCAAGAAACTCGCCACCAACGGCGACAGATGCGTCATCCCGAACGACATCGGCGCACTGACCCGCAACAACCCACGCGGCCCCGCGCGCCCCGCCGACATAGCCTGTTCCGCATCTTCCACCTCGCCGAGGATGCGCCGCGCGCGCTCATAAAACTCCTGCCCGAGTTCGGTCACGGCCAGCTTGCGCGTATTGCGGATCAGCAACTGCACGCCAAGCCGTTCCTCCAGCGCCATCACGCGCCGGCTGACGAACTGCTTGGACAGCGCCAGCCGCTTTGCCGCCGCGGTGAAGTTATGAGCGTCGACCGTGGCGACGAAGATCCGCATGTCATCGAGTTGCATCGTATTGTCCACCTCATCGAGACACTGTTTCCTATTTACACCCGATTATAACCATCCTGATTGACCTAAACTGTCGTTCATGGATCGCGGCCAAACATCTGGCCGGATCGTCCACCAGAACCAGGAGAAACACGATGCTCGATATCAGACACGCCAATCAACGCGGCCGCGCGGAACACGGCTGGCTCAGCTCGCGTCATACGTTTTCTTTCGCGAACTATCACGATCCGAAACAGAACGGCTTTTCCGACCTGCTCGTGATCAACGACGACCGTGTCGCGCCGGCTCAGGGTTTCGGCAAGCACCCGCACCGCGACATGGAGATTTTTTCGTACGTGCTGGAAGGCGCGCTGGAACATAAGGACACGATGGGCACCGGCTCGGTGATCGTGCCCGGCGACATCCAGTTGATGAGCGCGGGAACCGGCGTCGCGCATAGCGAATACAACCATTCGAAGAGCGAGCCCGTGCACTTCATGCAGATCTGGATTGCGCCGGCAAAGCAAGGCACCGCGCCGCGCTACCAGCAACGTCATTTCGGCGCGGACCAGAAGCGCGGCGTGTTGCGTCTCGTGCTGTCGCCGGACGGTGCGGACGGTTCGCTGGTGCTGCAACAGGATGCCCGGGTCTATGCCGGTCTTCTGAACGGTGACGAAACTGCACGCCTCGAACTGGCCAGTAATCGCTATGCTTATATTCATGTGGCGCGCGGCAGCGTCACAGTGAACGGCGTCGAGCTTGGCGAAGGCGACGGCGCACGGGTCCGCGACGAACACGCCTTGACCTTCACAAAAGGTCACGACGCGGAGGTGTTGGTGTTCGATCTGCGCAATATTGAAGTGTCGGAGTTGTGGGCTTAAGCGGTTCAGTGAGACAAGCCGATTAAGCGGCAGGCTTAAGCGTGGCTCGCTGCGCAGTTCGCGGCGAGCCGCCCCCTTTCCTTACCTTTTGAGAAAAATCATGCGCTATACGCTATTCGAAAACCAGAAAGACGCCGTTGTTCTCGTCGCCCGTATCCTGTTGATGGTGTTGTTCGTGATCTTTGGCTGGTCGAAGCTGACCGGCTTTGCCGGCACCGTCGCCTATATGACGTCCACCGGCGCGCCGGTTCCGGAATTGTCGGCGGTCATCGCGGTGGTGATGGAGTTTGTGGTCGGCATCGCGCTGCTGGTGGGCTTCTACACGCGCCCGCTTGCCCTGCTGCTGGCGCTTTATACGCTGGGCACGGCGATCATTGGCCACCACTTCTGGAACATGACGGGCGCCGCCCAGTACGAAAACATGATCAACTTCTACAAGAACATCAGCATCATGGGTGGATTGCTGCTGTTGTGTGTGACCGGAGCCGGCAAGTATTCGATCGACCGCCGTTAGGACCACGGTGCGCTTGTTCCGCAAGCGCAGCAAAAAAGCCGCCCCAATTGCCCGGGCGGCTTTTTATTTGCATCATCAAGCGGTGCGCGCTAGCCGGCAAACTGCGCCAGCACTCGCTCACGAATGGCCGGCCGGATATTCGACTGCGCCATATTGCCTCGATAATGCGCGACCACACGCGGGTTCATCACGCGAAACCACAGTGGCGGCACGTACGCGAGCATGATCATCGTCGCGTAACCGGAGGGCAACTGCGGCGCGCCGTCGAAATGACGCAGTGCCTGATAAGAGCGCGTCGGATTCGCATGATGATCGGCGTGACGCTGCAACTGGTACAGAAAGAGATTCGTCACGATGCGATTGCTGTTCCATGAGTGCTGCGGCTGGCAACGCTCATAACGGCCGCTGGCGAGCTGTTTGCGGCCGAGCCCGTAGTGCTCCAGATAATTGACCACTTCGAGCAACGAAGCGCCATACACCGCCTGAATCAGCAGAAACGGAATCACCGTTTTGCCGAACAGCGCAACCATCGCGCCCCACAGCACCGCCGTCATCGCCCACGAATGCAGCACTTCATTGCGCCATGTCCAAGGCGACTTGCCAAGGCGTTCGAGCCGCTGCTTCTCCAGGCGCCACGCCGACGCGATACTGCCGAATACGGTGCGCGGCAGAAAACGCCAGAACGATTCGCCGTAGCGCGCACTCGCCGGATCGGGCGGCGTTGCCACGCGCACATGATGTCCACGATTGTGTTCGACGAAGAAATGACCGTAAGCGACCGGCGCCAGCGTGATCTTGGCGAGCCATCTCTCGAAGCCGTCGGTCTTGTGGCCGAGTTCGTGCGCGGTGTTGATCGACACGCCGGTCGCGGCGCCCAGCGAGAGCGCGAAACCGAGATAGTCGTACCACGTCAGCGCGTGCGTGCCGACGATCCACAGTGAGCCGAAGAACGACACATATTCGATGAAGGTGGCGAGATACACCACGCGGCGATAATAGCGCTCCCGTTCGAGCCTGGGGACGACGTCTTCCGGTGGATTGCTCGGATCGTCGCCGATCAGATAGTCGAGCACCGGAATAATGCCGAACACGAAAATCGGCCCGAACCACCAGAAGATATGCCAGCCGGTCTGCAACGCCAGATTGGCGGCGTGCAGCGGCAAGGTGATGGTGAGCGCACCGAGCAGCCACAAATAGCGCTTGCCGTCGACCCACCGGGCGGGGGCTGCTTGCGATATTGCCATTGTCTCCCTCCTTGTTTTATGTCGCCTGGCGGCAGCACGCTGTGCGCTTGCAAGCCAGTACGCATGTCGGCGGCACGCGCCCGACCCCAGATTTATATGGCCTGAGCGGTGGGATAGCCAAGGAATTGGCCCAGGTGGGAGGCTCCAAACAAAGGGGCGCTCAACGCGGCAGGAAGGATGGGCGTCGAGCGGGTGAATGAAACGGGCGTTTGCCTGTTTGCTGCAGTGCATTTCGGAGCGTCGGCGCCGCCGTCACGCGAAAACGCGTGCGATCGAAGCCGCATTCACGCGAATCCCGACCGACCACAAACAAAAACGGCGGCCCGCAGGCCGCCGTTCTCTACTCACACAACGCTTATCAAACTGCCGCTTCAGCTTCCGCCTCGCTGACCACTTCGTCTGCGTCGCTGTTGCGGATCAGGTGATCGAACGCGGAAAGCGACGCCTTCGCACCCTCGCCTACGGCAATCACGATCTGCTTGAACGGAACCGTGGTCACGTCGCCGGCCGCGAACACGCCCGGCACCGACGTGGCGCCGCGCGCATCGACGACGATCTCGCCGTGCTTCGACAACTCGACCGTGCCCTTCAGCCATTCGGTGTTCGGCACGAGGCCGATCTGCACGAACACGCCTTCGAGCTCGATGCTCTTCGTTTCGCCCGAGCGCAGGTCCTTGTAGACCAGACCGTTGACCTTCTTGCCGTCGCCGGTGATCTCCGTAGTCTGTGCCTGCGTCACGATGGTCACGTTGGCGAGACTGCGCAGCTTGCGTTGCAGCACTTCGTCGGCACGCAGTTGCGCACCGAATTCCAGCAGCGTCACTTCACGCACCAGACCCGCGAGATCGATCGCCGCTTCGACGCCCGAGTTGCCGCCGCCGATCACCGCCACGCGCTTGCCCTTGAACAGCGGACCGTCGCAGTGCGGGCAGTACGCCACGCCGTGGTTGCGGTATTCGCGCTCGCCCGGCACATTGATTTCGCGCCAACGCGCGCCGGTTGCCAGAACGATCGTCTTTGCCTTCAGCACCGCGCCATTCGCCAGACGCACCTCGTTGATGCGGCCCGGGATCAGCGCTTCGGCGCGCTGCACGTCCATGATGTCGACTTCGTAGCTCTTCACGTGCTGTTCGAGCGCCATCGCGAACTTCGGTCCTTCCGTTTCCGTGACGGAGACGAAATTCTCGATCGCCAGCGTATCGAGCACCTGGCCGCCGAAGCGCTCGGCCACCACGCCCGTGGCAATGCCCTTACGCGCCGAGTAAATCGCCGCGGCCGCGCCGGCAGGGCCGCCGCCGACGATCAGCGTATCGAACACCGGCTTCTTTTCCAGTTCCTTCGCAGCACGCGCACCGGCATTGGTGTCGAGCTTGGCAAGGATTTCCTTCACACCGCTGCGGCCCTGGCCGAACACTTCGCCGTTCATGAACATGGTCGGTACCGCCATGATCTGGCGCGCTTCGACTTCGTTCTGGAACAGCGCGCCGTCGATCGCCACGTGACGGATGCGCGGGTTGAGCAGCGCCATCACGTTCAGCGCCTGGACGACTTCCGGGCAGTTCTGGCATGACAGCGAAAAATACGTTTCGAATTGATAGTCGCCGTCGAGATTGCGGATCTGTTCGATCACCGCGTCGTCGAGTTTGACCGGATGGCCGCCGACCTGCAACAGCGCGAGGACGAGCGACGTGAATTCATGCCCCATCGGAATACCGGCGAAACGGATGCCCGTTTCCTTACCCGGCTCGCCGATCGAAAACGACGGCTTGCGCTCGCTGTCGCCGCGGCGTTCGATCACGGTGACGCGTTCCGACAACGTCGCGATATCGTTCAGCAACGCCAGCAGCTCTTGCGATTTCGCGCTGTCGTCGAGCGAAGCAACGATCTCGATAGGTCTGCTAACCTTCTCGAGGTAGGATTTCAACTGAGTCTTGAGATTGGCGTCCAGCATGGCTTTCGATTCCGTGACGAGGGGTGTTGGGTCCCGCGCTGTGCGCATCCGGATAGGAGCGCGCAGCCCGGGGACGTGCGAACCGCGGTAAGACGCGGTCCGCACGGCGATGCGCCGTGAGGCGCTTACTGCCAGAGGTCTTTAGACCTTAGATCTTGCCGATCAGGTCGAGCGACGGGGTCAGCGTTTCAGCGCCCGGCGTCCACTTGGCGGGGCAAACTTCACCCGGGTGAGCCGCGATGTATTGCGCAGCTTGCACCTTGCGCAGCAGTTCGCCAGCGTCACGGCCAATGCCGTTGTCGTGGATTTCGGCCAGCTTGATCTCGCCTTCCGGGTTGATCACGAACGTGCCGCGCAGTGCCAGACCTTCTTCTTCGATCAGCACGTCGAAGTTGCGCGAAATCGCCAGCGTCGGGTCCGCCAGCATCGGGTACTTGATCTTCTGGATCGTGTCCGACGTGTCGTGCCAAGCCTTGTGCGTGAAATGCGTATCGGTCGACACGCTGTAGATTTCGACGCCGAGCTTCTGGAATTCGGCGTAACGGTCGGCCAGGTCGCCCAGTTCGGTCGGGCACACGAAGGTGAAGTCAGCCGGGTAGAAAACGAAAACCGACCACTTGCCCTTCAGGTCTTCTTCAGTGACGGTCTGGAAATCGCCGTTGTGATATGCCTGCGCCTTGAACGGTTTGACTTGACTGTTGATGATCGGCATTTACTGAGTCCTCTTTCTGAGTGGTTGGAAAGTGGAGTCAGTATGTCAGACACTGCTTAATAGGTAAAGTGGTGTGTTTCAATTATTTTGATAGTTTATTACTATTTGAACGGCTGCCGGAGGCTATTGCAGCGCATCAATCTTCCGGTAAATCCTTCATCAGCCGCCAGAGGGTTGTGCGGCCGATGCCCAGCGCCCGGCTTGCTGCGGCGCGGTTGCCGCCGGCCTGTTCGAGCGCGCGTTCGAGGTCCCGACGGCTGGGTGAACGACGGACCGGACTATCGCCGGTGAGCCTGGTATGATCCATCGCGCCGTCCCCGTCTGCGGCCACCTGACGCATCCGCCCGAACTCAGGAAACACCGTTTGCAGGTCCTGCCACTCGTCGCCGGCCGCATTGTTCAGATAAATAGCGGCGCGCGCGAGCAGATTTTCCAGCTCCCGCACATTGCCAGGCCATGCATAGTGCTTGAACAGGGGCGTGAGAAAGGTCAGCACCCGCTCGAGCGCAGCCTCCGATAGCCCATATTGGCGCGCGCTGCGCTCCAGCAGGTGCCGCGCCAGTTGTTCGACATCGCCGCGCCTGTCGCGCAGCGGCGGCAACGCTATCTGAAGCAGATTCAGACGAAAATACAAATCCGCGCGAAACACGCCCTGCGCGACCAGCGCGTGCAGATCGCGATGTGTGGCGGCAATCACCCGCACGTCGACAGGCGTCGCGCGCCCGGCGCCGAGCTTCATCACTTCACGCTCCTGCAACACGCGCAGCAGCCGGCTTTGCAGCGCCGGCGGCATCTCGCCGATTTCGTCGAGAAAAATCGTGCCGGTATGGGCGATTTCGAAAAGGCCGGGCTTGCCGCCGCGGCGCGCGCCGGTAAACGCCCCTTCCTCATGGCCGAACAACTCGCTTTCGATCAGCCCTTCGGGGAGCGCCGCACAGTTGAAGGCAACGAACGGGTTGCCGCGCCGCCGGCTGGCATTGTGGATGCCCTGCGCGACCAGTTCCTTGCCGGTGCCGCTTTCGCCGCTCAACAGGACGGTGGCGTCGTGAGCCGCACCCGCGCGGGCGAGCCGCCGCACCCGTTCGAGCGCCGGCGAGCTGCCGACCAGATCGTCCAGATGGTGCCGCGCGACCAGATGTTTGGGCCGCTGACTGGTGCGCAGCGAGCGGTCGATCCGCTGCGCGACCAGCGCGTCCTGCACCGTCAGCACCGAGCCCGAGCGCAGGCCCTGCTCGACGATCGGCATACAGTTGACGATCAGCGCGCGGCCGCCGATCTGCTCGATTCGCTCCTCGACCGGCATGCCATGTTCGAGCGTCCCGCGCAGCAGCGGGCCAACAGCTCGTGTCAATTGCGCCGCAACGTCCTGTTCGCGGTCGAGGCCGAGCAGATCCAGCATTGCCGGATTGATGGCTTCGAGCTGGCCGGCATCGTCGAAGGCGGCCACGCCGTCGCGCAAATGGGCGACGATCGTGTTCAGGCGCACCCGCTTCGATTCCTTCTGGCGGCTCACGCGCGCCAGTTCAACGGAGCGCTCGAACGCTTCTTCGACCGCGCCGAGCGAGTACAGAAAGACACTCTCCATACCAGCTTGCTGGGCGAAATCGCAGGCCATGCCCGGGCCGATGATCACGCTGCAACCTTCAGCCGCCAGATTCGCGACCGCCAGCCGCACTTCGTCGATCGAGCGATAGGCGCGCTGCTTCAGGCCGATGTTCAGCCACGCGCGCAGGTCCGCGAGTTCGTGCGAGATGGTTTCATGCAGGACGAGGCCGATCTGCGCGCCCGGCCAGCTCGTGGTGGCGCGGGTGATCGCGCTCAGCACGTCGAAACCGTTCACCTTGACCATCACCACCGGGACGCTCAGGTTGTCGCGCAGGTACGCGCCGTTCGATCCGGCCGCTAGTACCACATCGACCGAACCCGCGTCCACGTAGGCCTGCAGGGCCGTAACGGCAGCGCCGTAGCCTTCACGGACCGAAAAGAACCTGGCGCGATCGGCATAACGCGGCGCGACCGTCTCGCAAACCGATTGCAAGCGGCTGATACTGACCAGAGCAACACCTGGCAGGCCCGGTTGAGGACCAGCAACAGACGACGTGAAAATAGACACTGCAGCGCTCCGTTCACAACTGAAACGTTCCATTAAACGTTTCATGGAACACACCAGCATTCTGCCATGAACCGAGCCTCTGCTCCCGCTCAGCCTAAGCTACTGATTGTTCGGCATTAATTCCAGGACCCGGCGAATGGCATGGTTCCTGCGCAGTCAGGCCTAGCTTCCATCACTTACTTCCCATCTGGAGACATACCGCCATGAGCACTTCTGCCACCCGCCGCGCCGCCTTCCGCGCCAAGGTCAACCAACGCCAGGGCCTGCTCGTGCCGGGCGCCTTTAACGCGATGAGTGCACGCGTGATCGAGGACGCCGGCTTCGAAGCGATTTACATCACGGGCGCGGGCGTCACCAACATGTCGCTCGGCCTGCCCGATCTCGGCTTCATTGGCCTCGCCGAAGTCGCCGAGCATTGCGCGCGGATTCGCGACGCGGTTGCCCTGCCGCTGATCGTCGACGCCGACACCGGCTTCGGCAACGCGCTGAACGTACGCCAGACCGTGCGCGTGCTGGAGCGCAGCGGCGCCGACGTGATCCAGTTCGAAGACCAGATCATGCCGAAGAAATGCGGCCACTTCGCCGGCAAGGAAGTCGTCAGCACGAGCGAAATGGTCGGCAAGATCCGCGCGGCAGTCGATGCCCGCGAAGACGGCAATCTGCAGATCATGGCCCGCACCGACGCGGCCGCGGTCCACGGCATTGAAGACGCGATCGAACGCGGTCATCGCTTTATCGAAGCCGGTGCGGACATTCTGTTTATCGAAGCAACCGAATCGCTCGCCGATATCGAGCGCCTTCCAGGACTGTTCGACAAGCCGCAACTGATCAACATCGTGATCGGCGGCAAGACGCCGGTGCAATCGCGTGAAGCGCTCGCCAAACTCGGCTACGGCATCGTGCTGTACGCAAACGCGGCGCTGCAAGGCGCGGTGCTCGGCATGCAGCGCGCGCTCGGCACGTTGAAGAGCAACGGCCGCCTCGATGAAGACGCTACGCTGGTCGCGCCGTTCAGCGAACGCCAGCGCCTCGTGAACAAGCCGCTGTACGACAAGCTCGACAAGGAGTACGCGGCGAAGGATTGAGCGGCAGTTCACCTGCTGGCGAAGACCGAACTGTTTCCGGCACCCATCCGCGCGCTCGCCGTCGGCTTGCCTTACGCGCTGGCCGCTGCGATCCTCGCAGGTACGACCGGGTTTGTTGCGTTACGATTCGAGGCTAGCAGCCATGAGTCGTATCTCGACTGGTACGTCACCGTATGGTCTGCGATCCTGTTGATCGTCTATATCCGGATGCCGGAAACACGTTTTCGAAAGGTAGTCGCAAAAACATGAAGTCAACACGCGCTCTGAGTACGCGCCGGCGCGGCGGCGTCAGCGAATCCACACGCGGTGCGATGAGGAAGAGCTCATGACCGGCGGTGGCGCACGCAATTCGCACGTCGGCTGGCTGCCGTACATTGTGGCCGCCACCTTCTTCATGGAGTATCTCGACACCACGGTAATCGCCACAGCGCTGCCGCAAATGGCGCACTCGTTCGGCGTCGGACCGAACAGCCTGAGCCTGGGCATGACGGCCTATATGCTGGCGCTGGCGATTTTCATCCCGGTGAGCGGCTGGGTTGCCGACCGCTGCGGCTCGCGCACGGTGTTCGTCAGCGCGATCGGCGTGTTCACGGTGGCTTCGGTGTTGTGCGGCTTGTCGCAGAATGTGGCCGAATTTACAGCCGCGCGGCTGCTGCAAGGCATGGGCGGCGCGATGATGGTGCCGGTCGGCCGCCTGATCGTGGTCCGCAGTACGGAGAAGAGCCGCATGATGCAGGCGATCTCGACCATCACATGGCCGGCGATTGCCGCGCCGGTGATCGGGCCGCCGGTGGGCGGCTTCATCACCACGTATGCGAACTGGCGCTGGATCTTTCTGTTGAACGTGCCGTTCGGTCTGGCCGCAATGGCCATTGCGCTCGCGCTGGTGCCTAACCTGCGCGGCACCGAACGCAAACCGCTCGACGTCGTCGGGCTCCTGCTGAGCGCCACCACGCTGACAGCGATTTTGTACGGCGCCGAACTGGCGAGCCAGCCCGGCGAGAATCCCTGGGTGGCCGGCGCGGTCATCCTCGGTGGCTTGTTGATGGGCGTGCTGGCGTTCCAGCATGCGAAACGTCTCCCGCATCCGCTGATCGACGTCTCCACGCTGAAAATCCCGACTTTTTCCGTGACGGTGGTCACCGGCTCGTTCACCCGCATCGGCATTGGCGCGGTGCCGTATCTGATGCCGCTGCTGTTCCAGGTGGGTTTCGGCTTGTCGGCGTTCAAGTCGGGCCTGTTGTTGCTCGCGAGCGCGCTCGGCAATCTCGGCATGAAGGCCCTGACCACTCGCATCCTGCAACGCTATGGTTTCCGCATGGTGTCGATTATCGACGTGACGGTGGCCGGCATTTTCATCATTGCCTGCGGACTGCTGACGCCGAACGTGCCGCTCGTGCTGGTGTTGTTCGTCGTGTTCATTTACGGCGTGGCGCGCTCGATGCAATTCTCGACGCTTGCCACGCTCGCCTACGCCGACGTCTCACAACCGCAGATGAGCGCGGCCAGCACGCTATGGAGCGCCGCCGCCCAGATGACGATCGGTTTGGGCATTGCCTTCGGCGCCGTTTCGCTGCGCGCGGCAGCGGTCTTCAATGGCGAGACAAGCGGCCACGTTTTCACGCTGGACGATTTCCGCCTGGCGTTTCTGTTTGCCGGTGTGCTGACGCTGGTGTCCGTGACCGGTTACCTGGGCCTCGCGCGCAACGCGGGACAGAGCATCGGCGGCGGCTCGCGCGGCGTCGAGGGCCCGGCGAAAAGCTGACGACAACGCGGGCCGTGAAGCGGCAATGGAAGCGTGAATAGAGACGTAAAGAGAAACCGCGCTGCCGTGCCGGCACTGCCTCCTTTGATTGCTTAACCAGAACACGCGGAGAGACGCGATGCCAGCGAACGAGCTGACAATTTCAGACAACAAGGCCGATCTCGACATCGAGATGATCTATGCGTTCCTCTCCCAGCAGACCCCATGGGCGAAGGGCATGCCACGCGAGACGTTCGACCGGGCGATGGCCGGCTCGCTCTGTTTCGGCGCGTATATCGAAGGCAGGCAGATCGCGTTTGCCCGCCTGATCACAGACCAGGCGACCTTCGCCTACCTGTGCGACGTCTTCGTGCTGCCGGCCTATCGCGGCAAGGGATACGCTTCGGCGTTGATGAAGCACGTATTTGCCAGCCCACAGTTGACCGGTTTGCGCAGGATCGTGCTGGTCACGACCGACGCTCACCACGTCTACGAGCCGCACGGCTTCAAAGGACTGACGACGCCGGAGCGTTATATGGAACTGCACAATCCGGACGTCTACAAGACTGCTTGAGCGAAGCACGGGCGGCCGGACGCCGGTCCGGGCGTCACGCGGCCGAATAGCGGAAAAATCGCGCCCCTCGCGCGTATTGCTTGCGCGTCAGCCGTAGGCCCGCTCGCGCATCCACTTCGTCATGATCCATTTGTCGCCGCCGAGCACCGGCGCACCGCCGTGCAAGGTCAGCGGATCGAGTTGGCGCTGGCCGTTCATATAGCGGAAATACACCGCGCCGCCTTGTCGCGCCGCGACCGACATTCCCGCTTCCGGGAAAATCGTTTCGCCGCCGTCGGGCACGTCGTTCAGATAGATCACGAGGGTTGCCACGCGCTGGCCGCCCTGCGCGGTATGAACCGCGCTGCCGGCCTGATCGGGCGGAAAATAGTCGAAGTGCGGACGATATTCGCCGGTCGTGCCGTAATGCAGGATCTGCAGTCCCTCGCCGTTTTCAACCGGCCAGTTCATCAGACTCGCTATGCGCCGGTCCAGCCGCTCGATGAACGCGTCTTCCCCGCGCTGGTACCAGATGCCTTCGCTGGTGCGGTTACGGATTACATCTTCCTTGCCGGTGGCGGGATTGACCGTAGTCGAGCGCTTCAACCGATGCCGCGAGCGTTCGATCATCTCGTTGCATTCTTCGGGCGACAACACATCCGCGAACACGATTACCTGCGGCCGCTCGCAACGCATCAGCACGCGGACGTCGCGATCGTGCGCGCGGATCACATTGCCGCGCGCAACCGGCGGCGTGTCGTACTGGTAGGTTTGCGGCGCGGCTTTCGCCAGCGCGGCCTCGGTAGCACCCGGCGGCGAGCCCCCCGCGTCAACCGGGTCCTTGCCAAACGCCCTGTGCACTTCCACGCGCGCGGCTTCCGTGGCGAAGCCGGCCTGCACCATCGCGTCGATCATCGAGTCGATGCTGCAACCGCGTGCCACATTGCTGTTCAGCCACGCTTCCCACGACGCATCCACTACCGGCATAGCATTCCCCGCTTGTTCATATCACGAAATACTGCATCAACTGGCCGGGGCATAGCAAGACTGGATGGAGCAAAGCGCGTTGATCTCCGGCCGGTCTCCGGTTGATCTCTTACGCGCTGCGCTGTCTGCGGCGATAGAGATCGAGGCCTTTTCTTGCCTGTGCCCTGATTGCGCGCTGCACGAAAGGGGTTCAGCCGAGCAGCACACCTTTGACGCCTAAAGCCTGACGGGTCCACCGCCAGAGGTCGAACGCATCGCGATGTTCGACGATGCGGCCCTCGCGAAACCTGAAGCGGGCGTCGATGCGGTTGACCACCGTGCGGCCTGTCTGACTGAAAGTGTAACGGGCCACCCAGTGAGCGCGACCATTATGCTCATCGGCTTCGACACCGTCGAACGTCAGCGAGAAGTCCTGCGCCCGCGCCACCAGCATGCGCCACATATCGCGCGCCTCTTCGCCGCGCAGCTCGCCAAAGGCCGGATCGCTGAAGACCACGTCGTCGGCGTAGCAGACGGCCATGGTGTCGGCGTCGCGCTGCTGGAACGCGGTGTAAAAACGCTCGATCAGTTCGGTATTGGGATGGCTCATCGGGGATGGCTCATTTGAAATGGCTCATTGCTTGTGCTGAAGCGTTGCCGGCCGTGGAGACGATCCGGAAAAGGAGCGCGCACCAGGACTTGAGGCGCGCAGGCATCACACGATAGCGGAAAACGGCGCGGCCGGGGTGCGGCCTCTGTAACACTCGCGCCGCCTTTCGTTATATCCTGTCGAATATCACGGTATGCTTCGTGAAGCGCGGCGGCTCGCCTGTCGCCCGCGCACGATGAAGCGAAACAAGCCAGCAGGAGCCAGCAGCGGTGCGTAATCCAGTTACAGCGCAACTTACAGCGGAACCCGCAGCGCCATCCACCTCGCGACCGATCGTGCGGCCCACCTCGGCCAACCCTTCGGGACGCGTTCCGACGGATTTTTCGTCGACCATTGTTGCGGTCAAGTCGACGTCCGAACGGGGCCGCGCCGAGTTAATCCGGGATGTCGTCGATGCTTACCGGCGCCTTTATGGCAGCGTGGAGCGCTTCGTGTCGATGCTGACGGACGATCGCCTGAACTTCGCCTCGGTGGGCACCTCGGGTTCGCACTCATTGAACCAGTTGCTCTCGGTCCTCGCCGAAGAGGCCAGGGCGGCGGCGTTCGTCCGCCTGCGCGAGCTGAAAGCGTCGATTGAAGAGGCGCGCTCGGCCGAGCAGCTTCGCGACGCGATTTTCTCGGACATCTATAGCAACGATCTGGTCGCGTTGCGCAAGGTGGTAGCGGAACTCGAACGGCTCGACACAGCCTTTATCGGCCTGTGCGTCGGGCACGTGCTGGATCGCCATAGCCACAAATGAACGTTTTTATTTGCCCAGCGCTATATCTTTTCGAATATATCGAAAGCGACGCTTGCTTGCCGTGCGTGACGTGCATGTCGAGCACGCATGCTCTCTCAGCCTGACGCCAGAACCGGATTCGAGGTCCTCATGCACACGCCCCCGTTTCGCCTTGCCCAACCCTCGCGTCTCAAGCTGTCCAGCGACGAACTGGCCGGCACCGGCTTGCGCGCGGCCGATCCGTGCTGCACGCCCGCCAAAACGTCGTTCTCGAACGTCAAACGGCGCGCGCGCCTCGCCGAGCTCGACGGCCAGTTGCATTGTTCGATCATCGGCACCTGTCTCAGCACACATGAGCTGCGCAAGCTGGTGCCTAAGTTCACTACCCTCGACAGCCGGGACGCGAGCGATCTGGAGATTCATCACTCGGCGGTCGAACTCGCGATCGATGGCGGCGCGGGCGCCAAAGCCCTGCACAAGTTGCTCGACGAGCGCTATGCGGCCGCGATCCGGCGCTTCGACAAAGCCGCCGACCAGGCCGAACTGCAGAAGCTCTGGGACGAAGCGCTGAAAAACGGCGACATCCCACCGGCTTACTGGGCGTTGATGACGCATCCGTATGCGAACCTGCACATCCGCCAGAAAGCGTTCGGCGAACTGCACATGCTGTCGCATCTGGTCGGCGCGGCGAATCGCGCGGACATTCGCAGGCTGGTTGCGCTCGAAGCGGAAAACGCCGAATTGAAAGAGAAAATCGAGCGGCAGCAAGCCCGTTTGCAGGAAATCAGCAGGCAGCGCGATGCGTCGATCGCCGCGCTCAATGAGCAGATCGCGCAGCTCACCGCGCTGGCCGCGCGCCAGATGTCGACGGACCCCACGGACCTCGAAGCCGAAGTGTCCAGACTGCGCGACAAACTGGCCGACACCGACCAGTGGGTGGCCCTGCATACCAGCCGCCGCGAGGCCGCGGAGCAGCGGGTGCTGCAGGAGCGAGGCGCGGCGCTGGCGTTACGCAAGAGCCACGATCAGGCGCTGGCGCTCCTCAAACTGGTGCAAAGCGAATGTGATGCACTGGAGCGCGCAACGGTGGATGCCGCCCAAGGCCATGGCGCCGTCAGGATGCGGCAAGCGAGCCTGGACAGCGTACGCGGCAAACGGGTCGTGTATGTAGGCGGCCGCCCCGGCTCGAATGCCGCGCTCAAGCGGCTGGTGGAAGCCGCCGGCGGTGATTTCGTGGTGCATGACGGCGGCGTGGAAGATCGCAAGGGTCTGCTTGCCGCTGCGCTGCCGGGCGCGGATATCGTCGTGTTTCCGGTGGACTGCGTCGATCACGATTCGATGACGACGCTTAAGCGCGTATGCGAGCGCCATCAGATCGACTACCACCCGTTGCGCACGGCGAGCGTGGCGAGTTTCGTCGAATTGATGGACCGGCTGCGGCCCGAACATCTTGCCCAGTTAGGTAATCCGCCGCCCACGGCGTTTTGCCTGCGCCACAGTTGAGTTGCCGGTGGTAAGAGGTAGCCGCCAGCCGCTTACGCTTAAACCCCGGACACTGAACCGGATAGCACTCCGACGCTTACGGGCGGATCAACCGGGTCAACTCGGCAATCTGTTTTGCGCAGCTTCGTTGCGCCTCGATTTCGACCTCGCGGTACAGACGAATAATGTCTTCGCCCACCGGCGTCAACGTGCAGCCGCCGCCGCTCTGCCCGCCCTGCTCCGAATGGGTAGCGGGCACTTTGAGCGAGCGGTTCAACTCGTCGATCAGCAGCCATGCGCGCCGGTACGACATGCCGAGACTGCGCGCCGCCGCCGAGATCGAGCCGTGTTCGCGCACAGCTTCGAGCAGTTCGACTTTGCCGGGTCCGAGCGCAACGGCGTCGCCGCTCAGAATACGCATTCTGAAGCGCACTTCGGGGCGCGGTTTCGCGGATTTCGTCGCGGGTCTTGGTTTGGTTTTCGCGGTATCAGCCATGCGCGAAAGGATACACGAACCGCCTCGCCCTGCCACCCACGCTAAACGGCCTTCAATGGCGGCCGGGGAAGCAATGCCGGTAGTCTTCGCAACCCGGACAACCTGGAGCCGGGCCGGGCTCAAGCCCTAACGAAAGCGCGCGTTGCTGGGCAAGGAATTTCTTCCAGCGCAGATTGTCGACATTCAAGGCTACGAGCTTCGGGAAATAACGCGTCAGCATCCAGGTGACCTCTTCGCGGCCCGCAAGACCGAGGTCGCGCCACAGGTGATCGGGCCGCAGGCATGCGTGCGCGATGATCGAAGCAAGACAGAGGGCGTCGTCCGCGTCGACGGTGCCGCTGGCATACGTGAGCAGGAGCGCGCGCAACGTGTCGACGAATGCCGCGTGTTCGCCGGTGTCCACCGGTGGCAACGCGGATAGCGGCGCAAGCGCGGCCGCATGCGCGAAGTGCCGCGCCACTAGCGCGCGCCATGCCGGCTGCGGCAAGCCCAGCAGCGCGAGTTCGTGACGCACGTCGCGCGCGGCAATCAGTCTGGCGAACAGTTGTGTATCGGGCGAGGCGGCGTCCGTCGCCCCAGCCAGCCACCTGGCCGCGCGCTCGGCAACCGGCGCATCGAGCGGCGCACGCAGCGGCGCGGTGCCGGGCACGGCACCTCCAACAGCAGGCGAAAGCGGTTCGTCAGGCATGGCGGCAACGCAATGATGAGCAACGGACCATGTTACGCCAGTCGCCCAGATCGCCTACCCCAACGGCCTCAAAACATGCGCCTCGATACGGGCGAGTCGTTTGACGTGGCGTGGGGCGGGCAGAATGTCCGAACCGGAAAACAGAATGGGTGCGCCGTCTTCGGCGTCGAGCGCGCGGCCGCCGCATTCGTATGCGACCAGCACGTTCTCGCCGATCGGGCTGTTGAACAACTCATGCCATGAAAACGTCACGACGTAACCATCGTGTCCGACGGCCACGAATACCGTGCGCTTGAACTCGCCCGGCACCTCGTTCGGCAGGCCCGCTTCCGAGAGCAAGGTCGTCAAACGCACGCCGCGGTATGGCTCGACGCTGCGGATAAAACGGTTCGTCGTATAGCAGCGCAGGTCGAAGGGCGTGGACAGCACGCTTTCGTACGCCTTGAGCCGCTCGAGGTCGAAAGACAACGGGCGCTGAAATCGTCCGCACAGGACGAGCGCGCTTTCGACGGCAGGCGCGGCAATCTCATTCACACCATCCATATGCGTTTATCTCCAGCATTTCGTGTCTGAGCCGCTTGTTGGCTCGTTATGTCCGTGTGTATATTACGCTGCGATGATCGCCATGGCGCAAAAATGCGTCGGTATGCGCCGGCAGCACGGGCGGCACCCGCTACGTGCGCACCTTCCCGCTCAATTAATCGATCGGACCAGGCGCGCAACGACGCACAACGCAAGGCGATGACGTCGTAATATATCGCTCTTAATAACGCATCGGGGTTAATCGCATGATTCGCAAGCTGCTGGCATCTTTCGTTGTCGTCACGGGCGTGGTGACGGCCGCGCCCGCCTTCGCGCAGGACAATACGGTCAACGTGCTGTACGCCGGTTCGCTCGTCAATCTGATGGAGCGCAGCGTCGGGCCTGCCTTTGAAAAGGCGACCGGCCAGCATTTCCGTGGCTATGCAGCGGGCTCGAACAAGATCGCCAACGAAATCAAGGGCAAACTGCGGCGCGGCGACGTATTCATCAGCGCCAGCCCGAAGGTAAACACCAGCCTGATGGGCGAGGCGAACGGCAATCACGTGACGTGGTATGTGAACTTCGCCGAATCGCCGCTGATGATCGGCTACAACCCGCAAAGCAGATTCGCGGCAGACTTCAGGAGCAAGCGCTGGGACCAGGTGTTGCAGGAACCGGGCATCCGCATCGGCCGTACTGATCCGAAGCTGGATCCGAAGGGTGCCTTCACCGTCGAGATGATGACCAAGGCCGCGGCGCTCTACCATCAAGCGGATCTCGTCGAAAAAACGCTGGGCGACGCGGAAAATCCCGCTCAGGTTTTGCCTGAAGAAACGCTGGTGGGCCGCCTGCAATCCGGTCAGCTCGACGCCGGCTTTTTCTACTCGACCGAAACCTCCGACCTGAAAATTCCGGCGCTCCGTCCGGCGCCCGAATTGCAGGCTAAAGCAAGCTACACACTGACGATTCTGAGCGACGCCCCGAACCGCGACGGCGCGAGCAGCTTCGTCGACTTTCTGCTGAGCGCGCAAGGCCGCGCGCTGCTCAAGCAACACGGCGTCGACGTGATCAAGCCGACCATTACCGGCGATGTACAGGGAATGCCGCCTTCGGTCCAGGCCGTGATCGACGCGGCACAGTAAGGTGGCAAAACAGCTGGTAAACCGGTCCGCCGCGCGACCGCTGCTGTGGCTGGCGGCGCTGCTTGCCGTCTATCTGTGCGCGCCGTTTGTCGCGAGCGTGCCGCAACTCGGCGCGGCCGACTGGGCGAATGTCGACTGGCGCGCGGTGTGGTCGGCGGTCGGCATCTCGGCGGCGAGCGCCAGTGTGGCCTCGCTCGTGATTCTGCTCGGCGGCGTGCCGCTCGGCTATCTGCTGGCACGGTCGAACTCGCGCAAGATGGCGCTGCTCGGCTTCGTCGTACAGTTGCCGCTCGCCTTGCCGCCGCTCACGAGCGGCGTGCTGCTGCTGTTTCTGCTCGGCCCGTATAGCTGGGTCGGCCAGTTCACCGACGGGGCGCTGACGGATTCGTTTGCCGGCATCGTGCTCGCGGAAGTCTTCGTGGCCGCGCCCTTCCTGATCATCGCCGCGAAATCGGCGTTTGCCGCCGTGGACCCGGTGCTCGACGACGTGGCCGCCACGCTCGGTCACCATGCGGGCAGCCGTTTTTTCCGCGTGATGTTGCCGGTCGCGTGGCCGGCGATTCGTGCAGGACTCGCGCTCGCGTGGTTGCGTGCGTTCGGCGAATTCGGCGCAACGGTGATGGTGGCCTATCACCCGTACTCGCTGCCGGTGTATACGTACGTAGTATTCGGCGGCCAGGGTCTGCCGGCGATGATGCCCCTGCTGCTGCCAACGCTCGCCATTGCGATTGTTTGCGCGGCGCTGTCGGTCTATAGCGTTCGGCAGAAATCCGCGCTCGAACAAACCGAAAACGGCGACGACGCGCCGGAACCCGGCACGGATCTCACCGCCAGCCGGGGCGAGACCGCCGGCCGGCGTCTCGCCTTTCATCTGCAACGCCGCCTGGGCGCGTTCGAACTCGACATCGCGTGGACGCCCGCGACACGACGGCTGGCGATCATCGGACCGTCGGGCTCCGGCAAATCGCTGGCATTGCGCCTGATTGCGGGGCTCGAATCTAACGCGTCCTGTTCGGTCCGGCTGGGCGCCACCGATTTGAGCCCGCTGCCGCCCGAGCGCCGCCAGATCGGCTATATGCCGCAAGACTACGGTCTGTTTCCGCACATGACGGTCGCGCAGCAACTCGCGTTTCCGGTCGATGCCGATGCCGCCAGCGCGCGTTACTGGCTCGAACACCTAGGCCTCGCGCAACTGGTCGCGCGCTTGCCGCATCAGTTGTCGTTCGGTCAGCGGCAGCGTGTGGCGCTGGCCCGCGCGCTCACGCGTCATAGCGAATTGCTGCTGTTCGACGAGCCGTTCGCGGCGCTCGATACGCCGCGGCGGCGGCGTTTGCAGCAGTCGTTGCGAGCCTTGCAGCGCGAGATAGCCGCAGTGACCATCATCGTCACGCACGATCCCGACGAAGCGGCTCTCCTCGCCGACGAAGTGCTGGTGGTCGAACAGGGCCGCGTGTTGCAAGCGGGTGCCATTGCCGCGGTATTCGAACAGCCGGCTTCGATGCGGGTCGCCGAACTGCTGGGCTTGCACAATGTCGGCAAGGGTTCGGTGACCGCCCCGGGTCGGATCGAGATCGGCAATGGTTTGACAATCGCAACGGCTCACGGCGACCAGGAGATTGCCGTTGGGCAACGCGTGATGTGGCGCATCTCTTCCCATGCGGTGCTTCTTTGTCCCGATGGCGCGCATGCCGGCGTGGTCGAGGCGGTTGAATTACGGCGCGGCGAGCGGTATGTCAGGCTGAATATCGCGGGGGTACGGTTCGATATCGCCAACGAAGATGCCCGCCTGCGCGAAGGAAGCCCCTGCCGGATCGATATTGACGAATCCGGCGTGTCGGTCTGGAAGCTCAGTTGACCCGCGGCTAATTCTCGCCCGCGTGAGCCCGCTTCCTGACGTCGGAAAACGCGGTGTCCACGAGCAGTTTTCCTGAATCGAAAACGGTGACGAGCGCCTCGTCCCAATCGCCTTCGACGGTGCGCTCGTCCCACGCCACCGGCAGCGTCGCCGTTCGATACTCGCCGGTGTGACGATTCTGCAGCAAGGTAAGTCGCCCTTTCATCGACCGCTTGCCGGCATCCGTAACCGGATCCTTGTGGACGTCGTGCCATGCGTCGCCAAGCCGGATGGCCGAACATTTCATGGCGAATCGCTGCGTATCGCGGTTGATCTGCTGCAACAACGCACCGCCCATGCCGAACACAATGTTGTCCGCGGCAAAGCCGGCCTGATCCATGCGCGCAAGGATCGCTTCGATCGAGTCCGGATTCACACCGTCGCCCTGAATCACGCGGACGTTATTGAGCACGCGCCGCCCCTTGCCGTTCACCGTCGAACCGAACGAAGCCTCGAGTGCCCGCATGGTTTGCAGAACGATCGTCAGCGGATCGCCGGAATCCGGCCGGATCACCAGCGTGCCGCCCGAGTCGAGCACCGCCTGCTTCAATTCCGTGCCCCATACCTTGAGCGCGGCAAACAGGTCGTAGGAATCGGATACCACCGAAACGATCGCCCCCGGCTTGCCGAACTTCGCGATCATGTTGCGGAAGGCGTCGGTTTCCCGCTCGCGCCCCCATGACGTGATCGTGCTGTGCTCGGCGGCCGGCACCGAGAACGCCGCCATCGGCTCGTTGTAGTAGTGGTTCGCGGCAAGCACGCCGAGCACCGTATCCGAACCCATGAAACTGACCAGATGTGCCGAACCGCCGATCGCCGCCGACTCCGCGCTCGACACGCCGCGCGCGCCGAAATCGTGCAGCTTGAACGGCAATTGCGTGAGGTCGTCGCTACTTTTCTCCAGCCAGGCGCGGATCGTTTTGCGCAGATGCCAGCTTTGCGTCGCGACCGTGATCGGATACCACACGCGCAGCAGCATGGTTTCCAGATACGAGGCCAGCCAGAACACCTGCGGATCGTCGCACTCGACCGTCATCAGCACATTGTGCGTGGGCACGACCGAGCCTTCCGGCACCGCGCGAATCCGCACCGGCAGATAGCCGCCGCGCTGCTCGACGATGTAACGCCAGCCGGCTTCGTTGAACGGCTCGCCGTGCGCCGTGAAAAACGCCTTCGCCTGGTCGATCATGGCCGCCGTAATCGGGCGGCACAGATACTCCTTGATCAGCATCTGCAGGCCGAAGAACAGCGTGCGGTCATAGCGGCCGCCGCGCGACTCGATGTATGAAAACATCGCCGACGCCTCGGGCGGATATTGCAGATAGTGCGACGCCTTGTAGGAATCCGTGTTGAGGATCGGATTGGACAGGATCGACGCCATGTCGTTGAACGGGTTGATATCGCTTTGCATGGGTGACGTTACGCTGATGCGGCTCTCTCAAGGGTAATCGGGCCGGCCGGGTATCTTGCCGCTTATGCCGTAGCCCGAACTACACCATACATCGTCAAAACACGCCCGGAATCACCCGGAACCGCACCCTGCCCCTGTACGCCCGGTACTGCTCGTCTTCGGCCAGGAGCCGTTCCTCCCGCACAATGCGGCCAATCTGCAATGCAAACTGGCATCCGTAGACAATCACGTTCTGAATTCCGAAGTTCGCCAGCAAAAACCCGATATCCGTCAGGAAATACCCCAGGTACATGGGGTGACGCATGAACCGGTAAGCGCCGTGGGAGATCACCCCGCGATTGGCGGGCAAGATGCCAAAGGACCGGCTCAGCGACACCTTCGCAAACATCTGCCAGAAGATCCCCAGCAACTGCAATGACGCACCGGCCAGTTCCGGAATGAGCTGGGCTCCCGGCGACAGCCGCACGGCCAGAAAATAGAAGGTTCCGCCTACCGAGCAGATGAACGCAAAAGGCGTCCAGTCACGTTTGCTGGGCACCCGCGCAAACAGCGACAGGCCGAGAGTCATGAACGCGCTCACCACGAGCAGCAACAAGGTGATACGGGTGGGCGCAACAAGCCATTGCCTGACCGCCGCATAGGTAAAAATGCTCAGCATGAACCCCGCGGCGACACGCGCGGCGATTTCGACCGCCGCCTCGCGCCAGCCGCCGGCCGCCATCGCGCGGTCTTCCCCGCCGTATTCACCGCTGCCCTCACCGCCGACGCGAGCTGCCGCGCTGGCCGGCTCGCCGTTCGCGGCATTCTCGAGCGAACCCTCTCTATCGACTTCCCCCGAGCGTGTGGTTTCTGTCATGCGTCACTCACTTCGATCTGCGAATTATTTTTCAAGTCTGCTGCATGAAGATTTCTGCTCCACCCGTGCCGCAGCGTAGCAGTCGCAACGGGCCGTTGTCCATATCATGCCACGCGTCACGCCACCCGCGCCCGGATTCAGGCCGGGCGTGCGGGTTCCAGCGATCGGCCTGGTTCAGTGGCCCGGCTTCAACTGCGGCGGCACGTTAGGCCGCGCAGCGAACAGGCGGCCGAGCATGCCTTTGCGGGGCTCGGCGATGGCGGGCCACAGCATGTCGGCGAGCAGGCAGATGCCGCGCGCCAGCGCGCTGTCGTGGGCGGTGGTGACGAGCGGCACGCCGCGGTTGAGCGCCTCGTTGACCTGCTTGTCGTCACGCGGAAGCTGGTGCGCGACCTTCGCGCCGAGGGTCTGTTCGAGGGTCGGCAGATTGATGCGAGCGTTCTTGTCGTATTGATTCACCACGACCCGCACCTTGCTGGGCGGATAGCCCAGTTCCCTGAAAATATCGAGCATCCGGCGGCCGCCGTGCAGATACAGCGGATTTTGCCGCACGACCATGCAGATCGCATCGCTGTGATCGAGCGCATGGATCGTCGACGGATTGAGGCTCTGGCCGATGTCGATCAGCACCGCGTCGTAACGCTCGCGCACCAGTGCGAGAATCTGCTCCAGTTGCGCGGGCAACATCGCGGCCGCCTTGAGCGGATCGCCGGCTCCCGCCAGCACGTCGAGGTTCGCGTGGACGTGCATCACGCAGGTATCCAGCAAAGCGGCGTCGAGACAGTCGATCTGCAGGCATAGATCGGCGAGCGTCACCGGCGGCGGCTTGTCGGCGAGGAGCAGGCTCGCGTCGGCGAATTGCTGACTGAGGTCGATCAGCAGCACGCGCCGGTTACGCTGCGCGGCCAGCGACCAGGCGAGATTCACGGCGATCAGCGTCGTGCCGCTGCCGCCCTTGCACGATGCCAGTGACACGATCCGCCCGGCACGACGCACGCCCGCGCTTTTCTTCCCGGCGATATGCGTGAGCGCCGCGGCAATCTCATACGCGTCCAGCGGCCATGACAGCACGTGCCGCACGCCGACGCGCATTGCCGCGGTCAGCAGGGTCGCGGACGGCGCCGGCGTGACCAGCATGCAATACAACGCGGGCGAGCAGGCCAGCGCCTCTTCGACACCGTGCAACTCGCGCGCGCTCAGATCGACGTCGTCGACAATCAGCAGATCGGCGCTCCTGATTTCGCGGGCATGCACGCGCAATTGCCGCGCCGTGCCATAAGCGGTGCGCAAACGGAATACCACGCCGCTTTCTTCGAGGCGCGCGACGATATGCGGCGCGCGCTCCACGCTGGACGAAATCAGAAAGATGTCGATCATGTCGGGCCTCCGCCGAACTGAAGCCTTCCGGTGGGTAAGGCCACGTCAATCCCGCTCCACTTTCAGACGTCGTCGTCGGGATCGGCTGGGTAGATGGCTGCGCCCCGATCGTGATCGCGTTCGGGCAAAACCGGAATTTCATAGATCGCTTCGCGTAACACGTCGCGCTGAATCTCGGCCTGAGCCTTGCGTTTGATTGCCTCGGCGATCACCAGCGTGAGCAGATCGGCCGACGGCGCGGCGACCAACGACTGCTGTTGCGCAAAGTGCCGCGAGTAGAAGACGCCGGCGCTGCGCGCCGTGTTCTGGTGATTCAGCCGCAATGCGGCCGGCTTGCTGATCGTTTTCATGACACCCCCGAATGAAGAGCCATTGCAAGGCCATCTCCAGGTAAGCCGTGCCCGCCTTGATGCGCGGGCACGGCGCCCAGTTCTCCTCGTAGCGTGTGCCCCTCTGTGGAGACTCAGGCCATTCCTCCCCGCTTCGTCGCGCCGGCCGTACGGACCGTGCGCTGCCCCTTCCCCGCTGCCGCTTCCCTATTCTTTGCTTCGCATGCCCGTAATCTGCCCGAGCACGGTATCTGTCGTTATGACGATCAGCCTCGACCGTTCACTTTCAAATCCGTTCAGTTCGACGGATAAAGTGGCGAGGTCAATGCTTCACGTCGTCCGGTGACGGAATGACCGATACTTCGTATCGCTCATTCGCCCCGTTTTTTTGACGTCCGTTTTTCAGTGGCCCCGCCGCACCCTCGTAAGACACATTGGCTTCCCCGGCCGCGCTTACGAAGACAAGTTTTGCCGCTGGGCTCCAGTTGCTGTTTCCCCGTGCATCCGGAGCCAGGCGGCAATCAATCTGCTTGTGAGACTCCTATTGCAATGGCTGTGCCATGCATCATCAATCCCTTGCTGGATGGAGTATTTGCTGCAACGCACCGCGCCAGGCCGGGTCACGCGGCACAGCTTGATTCGGATTTGACACGCGCCGGATTCAACGGCTAACGCAAGGCGGAAGGATCTACCTGCGCAGGCCATCGGCGCACTTTTTATCGGTCCCTCTCCGGCCACGCTTTGCGGCGTGCACCGGTCAAATATGCC
Source organism: Paraburkholderia sp. BGA-UO-ETr-F12 (assembly GCF_059567945.1). NCBI lineage: Bacteria > Pseudomonadati > Pseudomonadota > Betaproteobacteria > Burkholderiales > Burkholderiaceae > Paraburkholderia > Paraburkholderia sp. BGA-UO-ETr-F12. The sequence goes on from NZ_JCAQOZ010000046.1 coordinate 286,611, forward strand.
GACGCTTCGGGCCACAAAACGGCTTTCGCAGCCGCTGCCCAAAATGTCGCAAGCTTGAGACGCGGTAATGCCTGGAAATTCGACGACACGCCATTTATTGCATGATTAACAGCATGAGATTTGCGGTCACTATGTGGTCTTACACTCACAGCCGGGGTTGACCTGCTATTTTTGAACGGCACGCCGATACGTTCCGGTGCGAAAAACGCTTCCTGATCCGGAATTGTTTATATGGCGCTCCAAAGCGCTTTCGCATATCGTTAGGCCATGCGCCACTTAGAGCGCCTGTGCCAGGCCACCGAGGTAATAAACGGCTTTTTGTGATTCGGGGATGAAATAGTCAGGCAGTTTCAGCGGTGAACACTCATTCTGCTGCCTGTCCGAAATGCAGCGCTCGGCGGCTCACGCCGCTCCAAGTCCCCGTCATTGCCGCTACCGTGAATTTGCCACTGCCGGTCTGTCCAATTCGTCGAAAGCCGTTCTGAGAGAAGCAACGATCCGGGGGTAACATGAATACGATTAGCGCACCTGTCGACAGCGAACGCACCGTTCTGTACGTGTCGAGCGCGCCCGATCAGAACCTTGCCCACTTCCTGGCCGCATCGGGCTGGCAAGCAGTGCACGCCAAAAGCACGGCGATCGCCGAGCGCATGATCGAGCGCGCCAATATCAAGGTCGGCCTCGTCGAATTGCCCACGGACTGCACGTCCCAATACCTGTCGGCTCTGGCCTCGTGCATGCGGCGCGTCGAAACCAACTGGGTCGCGCAAATCGCGCCGGGCCAGTCGGAGAACGAACTGGTTAGCCGCTTTATCCTCGATTACTGCTTCGATTTCGTCACCCGGCCCTGGTTGAACGAACGGCTCGTGTTCGCGCTCGGCCATGCGCACGGACTGTCGAGCCTCAGGCACGCGCCGGTCGTCACGGAACCCTCGCTCGGCCGGCACGGCATGGTCGGGCAATGCGAGGCGATGCAGCAGTTGTACCGCCGGATCGACAAATGCGGCGTGACCGATGCGCCGGTGTTCGTCGCAGGCGAATCGGGCACCGGCAAAGAATTGACCGCACGGGCGATTCACGAGCGCTCGCCGCGCGCGGGCCGGGCGTTCGTCGCGATCAATTGCGCCGCGATTCCGCCGAGCCTGCTGCAAGCCGAATTGTTCGGCCACGAACGCGGCGCCTTTACGGGCGCGTTGCAACGTAAAATCGGCCGGATCGAAAGCGCCAACGAGGGCACCCTGTTTCTGGACGAAATCGGCGACATGCCGCACGAGTGCCAGGCGGTCCTGCTGCGTTTCCTGCAGGAAGGCACCATCGAACGGCTGGGCGGCAGCGGACCGATCAAGGTCGACGTGCGGGTGATTTCGGCAACCCATGTCGATCTGGACCGCGCCGTCGACGACGGCCGTTTCCGCTCCGACTTGTACCACCGCCTGTGCGTGCTGCGGCTCGTCGAGCCGCCGTTGCGCGAGCGCGGCGGCGACATCAAGCTGCTCGCCAACTACGCGCTCAGCATGTACCGGCAGGACGGCGCGCGCAAACTGCGCGGGCTCTCGAGCGACGCGATCGTCGCCATGTCGAACTATCCGTGGCCGGGCAATGTGCGCGAGCTGATCAACTGCGTGCGCCGCGCGGTGGTGATGAGCGAGGGCCGCTTTATCACCGCGAGCGACCTCGGCTTGCCGGAAACCGACAGCGGGCCGGCCGTGACGCTCGCGGAGATCCGCAGCAAGGCTGAAAAGGACGCCATCGAGCACGCGTTGCAGCGGCATGGCTACAAATTGTCCGACGCCGCGGCCGAACTCGGCATTTCACGCGCCACGCTGTATCGCCTGATGCATGCGAACCGGCTGCATCAGGAACCGGCGGTCGGGCGTGCGCCGAATGCCAACGGCGGCACGGATGCCGACGAGGAGGCGGAGCGGCAGGCGCCGTATCTGGTTTGATTTTGCCGGCCGCCTGAACGGGCGAAGCTGCGTAAGTCTGGCGGCCCGGGCCGGGTGCGCCGGACGCGCCGGGCAGGATGGTTATCGCGGTCCAGCGCGCCAGAAGTCGTAACCGCCTATCGGATCTCTGCTGGCGTTGCTATGCTGAAAGCCGTTCATCCACCCGGGAGTGGACTTGGCCGATCAGCACGCTCCGGCGCTTGCGCGCCGCCCTTCCTCCGTCCTTCCGGCCCAGGCGAGTCCGTGCGACACGCTTGCCATCCACGCTCAGCCCCTCGGCCTCGGTCCTCCCTGCCGGCGCAAAAAGCTCGTGCTTGCCGCGACTATCCTTGGTTCGAGCATGGCGTTCATCGACAGCTCCGTGGTCAACGTCGCGCTGCCCTCGATCCAGACCGAGCTGGGCGCGAGCGTCGCGGCCATCCAATGGGTGGTCAACGCCTATCTGCTGTTTCTCGGCGCGCTGGTGCTGGTGGGCGGCTCGCTCGGCGATACGCTCGGCCGCCGCACCGTGTTTATCGCGGGAATCGGCGTGTTCACGCTGGCCTCGATTGCTTGCGGCCTGGCGCCGGACGCCCGCGCCCTGATCGCGGCGCGCGCCGTGCAGGGCATCGGCGCGGCGCTGCTGGTGCCGAGCAGTCTTGCCATTATCGGCGCGGTGTTCGACGACAAGGAACGCGGCCGGGCAATCGGCACCTGGGCCGGCGTCGGCGCGATCACGTCGGCGCTCGGACCGGTGGCGGGCGGCTGGCTCGTCGACGCGTTTTCGTGGCGGGCGATTTTCTTTCTGAACGTACCGGTTGCGTGCGCAACCATCGCGCTGGCAATCATCGCCGTGCCGGATAACCGGCGCAAAGACGAGCCATCCGGCCCCGCCGCGGCGCTCAACCAGCCCGCGCCGTCCAGACTCGACTGGCGAGGCGCGGTGACAGCCACCGCAGGACTCGCGGCGCTGACCTACGGCCTGACCATCGCCGCGGCGCGCGGTTTCGGCGATCACCGGGTGCAGGCTTTGATCCTCGCGGGCATGCTGGTGCTGGCCGGCTTTGTCGCGCTAGAAGCGAAGTCCCCTGATCCGATGATGCCGCTCGACGTGTTCCGTTCGCGCAACTTCACCGGCGCGAACCTCGTCACGCTGCTGCTGTACTTCGGCCTGGGCGGCGCACTGTTTTTCCTGCCGTTTACGCTGATTCGCGCCTATGGCTACAGCGCGACGCAAGCCGGCGCCGCACTGCTGCCGGTGCCGGTCACGATCGGCGTGTTATCGCGTTTCACCGGCGGGCTGACGGGCCGTTACGGCGCGCGGCTCCTGCTGGGCGTCGGACCTGCAATCGCGGCGCTCGGCTTTGCCATGCTCGCGCTGCCCTGGGCAGGCGGCGAATACTGGCGCGGCTTCTTTCCTGCGCTCGTTGTGCTCGGACTCGGCATGACGATTACGGTCGCACCGTTGACGACCACCGTGATGACCTCCGTACCGGCCGCGCGCACCGGCGTCGCGTCGGGCATCAATAACGCCGTTGCCAGGGTGGCGAGTCTGCTGGCGATCGCCGTGCTCGGGATCGTGTACGTGTGGTCGCACGACGCGGCGCTCGACGCGCGGCTCGACGCGTTGCATGTGCCCGACGCGGCACGCCAGATGGGACGCCTGGCGCAAACGGGCCTGGCGCAGGCAGGTAGCGATGCGGGGGCCGCGCCGTCCGGTGTTGCGCAAAGCCCTTCGCATGCCGAAGTGAACGCGGGAATGACCGAAACCCGGACCGAGACCCGGACCGAGACCGGCGCCCAAACCCAGGCCCAGACCGAGGCGTTGGGTGCGGCGCTGCGGGCGGTGGCGCTGGTGTCGGCGGCATGCGCGCTGGCCGGCGGGTTGCTCGCGGCGTTGACGATCCGCTCGCAACATGGGCCCTAGCGAGGCCGCGCTATTTCCATCGACAGTTCAGAAGGCGGTGAAACGTCGTGGTCAGCCGGTCGCCATACTGGCAACTGGTTACCTCAGACCATCACTGCCACCCGATCGGGAGCCTGCACATGACAATTACCTGCTTCATCCGCTATCAGATCGACCCGTTCCAGCGCGAAGCCTTCGACGAGTACGCTCGCAACTGGGGCCGCATCATTCCCCGCTGCGGCGGCCATCTGATCGGCTACTTTCTGCCCCATGAAGGCACCAACGACATCGCCTGGGGCCTGATTGCATTCGACAGCCTCGCCGCCTATGAAGCCTATCGGGCGCGTCTGCGCAGCGATGCGGAAGCGCGGGAAAATTTCCAGTTCGCGCAGACGAGGCGCTTCATTCTGCGCGAGGAGCGCACCTTCACTGAAGTGGTCGAAGGCACGCTCGGGGTGGCGGCATCGGGCGCGGTGGACGCAACGGAATAAGCGCCGGGTACGCCGGCGGGTTCGCGACGACGTGGTCGTCGGTGTTGGTGCCAGCGACGGCATCGTCCGACAGGCAGGCTTTTTGCTGGCGGACGTTACAATCCGGACCATCTGGCCGAGCTTTCGCATGGCCACCGAAAGCCGTCACGGATGGAACTTGTACGATCAATCCCGTGTCGGTTCAAGGTCACGCCGCCGAACCGGTTCACGCGTCCCGGCACCACCGTCCGAAGCTGGTACCCCGCTTTACACCCTATGCGCAAAATACTTCAAGCCTGGCTTTTCCTTTTTCTCATTCTGAGCACCGCGCCGGTCTTTGCCGCCGCGGTGCAACCCGCCGCCGCCTCCGGGGCATCCGCCGCCGCGCTTACCCTGACGCCCGAACAGGCCCGTCAGGCCCTCAGCGTCCTCAATGACCCCGCCCGCCGCGCGCAAGTCAGCGACACCCTCCGGGCGATCGCCGCCGCGGGCGCCCTCAGCGCTCCCCCTGCCTCAGCGGCAACCGCGGCTTCAGCGCCGGCCGCGGCCAGCAGCGCCGCCGCCCTCGTTCCAGCCGCATTCCAGTCCAATGGCCTTGCCTCGCAACTGGCGCGTCAGGGCGCGCATTGGGCCGTGCGCCTCGGCGCATCGCTGCGCACTTCGCTCGCCGCGCTGCTTGACGTCGCCTCGGTGCGCGCCTGGTGGCATTGGCAATCGACCAACCCGCAAGCGCGCAGCATCCTGGGCCAGGTGACGTGGTCTCTGCTGGCGGCGCTGCTGCCCGCGTTCGGAATCGAATGGCTCGCGCGCCGCCTGCTGCGCCGCGCCTACAAGGCCCTCGCCGCACGGCGCGAACAGGCGGCCGACGACGCCCACGCGCCGCCCGCCGATGCGCCGGGCGCATCCGCCAGCACGCCCACGTCCTCGCCCACCAGCGGCAAAGCCATCGAGGCCAAAGGCAAGCAGCACGCCGCGCATCACTGGACGCTCCTGCAGCGTCTGCCGCGCGCGCTGCTGACCGCCGTGCTGCGCCTGTTGCCGCTGGCGATATTCGTCGCCACGGCAAGCGCGCTCATGTCGATCTTCACCACCGACGGCACGCCGCAGGACCGCGCGCTCGATTCGATCATCGACATTTACGTACTGTGCCGCCTGATCGTGATCGGCAGCGGCTTCTTCCTGCAACCTACCGCGCCACGCCTGCGTCTGTTGCGCATGGGCGATACGTGGGCTGTTTTCTTGCAGCGCTGGATCGTGCGGATCGTTGCCGTGGTCGGCGCCGGTTCGGCGATCGCGGAGATCGCGCAGTCGCTCGGCCTGAACGATGCGGCGCATCTCGCGCTAATGAAGGTGGTCGCGCTCGCCGGCCACATCATGATCTCGATCCTGATCCTGCGTTGCGCAAAGCCGGTCGGCGACCTGATCCGCAAGCGCTTCGCCGCGAGCAAGTCGCTGGAAATGTTCGGCCACGCCCTCGCCGACGCATGGGCGTGGTTCGCCGCGTTTATCGTCATGGCGCTCTGGTTCATCTGGGCGCTCGACGTGCAGAACGGCTATCACACGCTGCTGCATCTCGGCGGCATTACGCTGGCGATCCTGGTCGGCGCGCGGGTCGTCGCGATCGTGATTTTCGGCGCCATGGCGCGGCTCTTCAATGTCCAGGGCGATACGGAAAAGTCACTCGTTCAGGAGCATGCTTACCGCTATTACCCGCTGCTGCGACGGATCGTGTCGTGGATTATCGGCATCGTCACCGCACTCGCGCTGCTGCAGGTATGGGGTGTCGACGTGGGTGAGCTGTTCCAGACCGGTTCGATCGGTCATCGGCTGGCTTCGGCGCTGGTCACGATCGGGGTCGCTGCGGGGATCGCGCTGGTGGTGTGGGAAGGCGCCAATGTGGCGATCGAAAAGCGGCTGGACCGCTGGACCACGAGCGGCGACCTGGTGCGCGCCGCGCGTCTGCGCACGCTCCTGCCGATGCTGCGCAGCGTGCTCTTTTGCGTGATCGCGCTGGTGGTGGTGCTCACGGGCCTGAGTGAGATCGGCGTGAACATCGGCCCGCTGCTGGCAGGCGCGAGTATCTTCGGCGTGGCGCTCGGCTTCGGCTCGCAAAAGCTGGTGCAGGATTTCATCACCGGCATGTTCCTGCTGATGGAAAACGCCATGCAGGTCGGCGACTGGGTCACGCTCGCGGGCGTGTCCGGCACGGTCGAATATCTGTCGATTCGTACCGTGCGGCTGCGCGGCAGCGACGGCTCGCTCTACACCGTGCCGTTCAGTTCGGTGTCGACAGTGAACAACACCAATCGCGGACTCGGCAATGCGGCGGTGAAAGTGAATATCGTGTTCGGCGAAGATGTGGATCTGGCAATCGCCACGCTGAAGGAAATCGGCGCCGCGCTGCGCGAGGACGAGAAATACAAGGACGGCATCCTGTCCGACTTCAGCTTCTGGGGCGTGGATGGCGTGGATGGCTCGGCGGTAACGCTGGCCGGCCAGATCCAATGCCGCGACACCGCGCGCTGGGGCGTACAGCGCGAATTCAACCGGCGCATTCTCGATCAGTTCAACGCGCGCGGCATCGCCATCGCAAACCCGCAACGGCATTTGCTGACGTGGGACCCGGACAGCGTGGCGGCCAAAGTCGAATCGAACGGCACGCCGGATGACGCCCCCAAGGCCGCACCGGAAAGCCAGGCGCCGGCAACGCCGGCAGCCGATACCTCGCTGAAAACGGCGGCCGACTCAAAGACCGACGCGAAGCCCGACGCACCGCTCGACGATCAGCCGCCGGCCGACCCTAAACCGGCCGGTGGTCCAGGAACGCCAGCAAATCCTGGTTCAACCTCTCCGCATGCGTGAAATACAGGCCATGGCCGGCGCCTTCGTAGACGTTCAGCGACGCACCTTCGATCAGCGCCGCCGTGGGCCGGCCGGTCAATTCGAGCGGCGCTGAGGCGTCGCGATCACCCTGCACGACCAGCGACGGCACGCGGATGCGGGTCAACTCCGCGCGAAAATCGGTGACGGTCTGAACGCGGGCGAGTTCGAGCATGGCCTGATGCGAGGTTTGCAGCATCATGCGGATCGTCCAGTCCAGCGGTGCGCGCGACGTGCCCGATCCGAAGTAAAGCGCGGCATTGGCCTCGATCCAGTCGGGGAAAGAGCGCCGCAGCGCAACGCGGCCTTGCTCGAAAAGGGCGGCGTCGATCCCGTTCGGGTTGTCTTCGGTTTTCAGCAGATACGGCGTGGCGGCCGGCGCGATGAACGCAACCCGCGCCACACGTTCCGCCCCATAGCGCGTCAGGTAGCGCACCACTTCGCCGCTCGCGATCGAATGCGCAACCAGCGTCACGTTGCTTAGATCGAGCGTGCTCAGTACGCTATCGAGATCGGCGGCGAGCGTGTCGAAGTCGTAGCCGCGCCCCGGATCGCTCGAACGGCCGTGGCCGCGGCGGTCATAAGCGATGCAACGGCAGCCGACGCGCGACAGCGGCTCCATCTGATAGGCCCACATGTCCGAATTCAGCGTCCATCCGGACAGGAACACGAGCGGCGTGCCGTGCCCCCAGTCGCGGTAGAAAAGACGCGTATGGTCCGCGGTGCGGACGGTGTTGGGTTCGTCGGTGAGATACGGTGCGGTTGCGTTCATGAGAGCCTCTTTACCTGGAGTCGCTGGGTCGGAATCGTTGTGCCGTGCCGCCACTTTGCCCGGCGGCGGTACGCAGGTCGATTACCTGGGAGGTAAAGAGATCGGCTTATGCCGATGGCGCGCCTGTTGCGCCTATTGCGTTTATTGCCTCTATTGCACCTGCCACCAGCGCGGCAACAGCCGGCGCACTTCCGGCCGCCGGTAGCGGTCGTCGATCAGATGCACCACGCCCTGATCCTGCTCGGTCCGGATCACCCGTCCCGCGGCTTGCACGACCTTCTGCAAACCCGGATACAGATACATGTAGTCGTAGCCATTGCCGAACTTCGCGTCCATCGTGCGGCGCATCTGCTCGTTGACGTCGTTCATTTGCGGCAGACCGAGCGTCGCGATGAAGGCGCCGATCAACTGCTGCCCGACCAGATCGACGCCCTCGGAAAACGCGCCGCCTAACACTGCAAAGCCGACACCCTGCCCCATGGTGCGAAAGCGCGCGAGGAACGCATCGCGCGCTGCCTCGTCCATACCCGGTTCCTGCGCCCATACCGGCAGGTCCGGATGACGCTCGCGCATCAACCCCACCACCTGCTGCAGATACTCGAAGCTGCTCAGAAACCCGAGATAGTTGCCCGGCTGCGCGGCGTACTGCTTCGCGATCAGCTCGACGATGGGCACGAGCGAACGCTCGCGGTCGCGCCAGCGCGTCGATACATTGCCCGCCACGCGCACCTGCAACTGCTCGGCGCGAAACGGCCCTTCGACCTCGAGCCAGTTGGTCTGCTCAGGCAGACCCAGCGTGTCGCGATAGAAACGATGCGGATTGAGCGTGCCGGAAAACATCACCGTGGTGCGCGCGGCAGCGTAGCGCCCGGCGAGAAACGGTGCGGGGATCACGTTGCGCACGCACAGCGTGGCGTTGGTCTTGTCGCGCGGCGCGTAACGATCCGTGCTGAGCGTGATGTCGAAAATCGAATGCTCGCCAAACTGCTCCGCCAGCGCGACGAAATGCATGGCGTCGAAGAAGAACCGCAATGACGCCTCGTCGATTGAAAGCGGCGCTTCGGCCAACTGGTCCGTCACTGCGCCGATCAGGTTTTGCGCGGCCGAAAGCAGCTTGCCGGGTACCTCGGCGTAGACCTGGTAGGTGGCGGTCTGCGCGCGTTTGACGGCGTTCCATTCGCGCTGAAGCCGTTCAAGCGGCCTCTTCAGGGTTGCCGGCGCAGTTTTACGGGCGAGCCGGAACGCCGCCTGGTCGAGCGACGCGCTGTACATGCGGCGCGCCCGCTCGAGCAGGTTGTGCGCCTCGTCCACCAGCACGCCGACGCGCCACTGATTGATCTGCGTGAGCGCGTACAGCATCGCACTGCTGTCGTAGTAGTAGTTGTAATCGCCGACCACCACGTCAGACCAGCGCGCCAGTTCCTGCGCCAGATAGTACGGGCAGACCTCGTGCGCGAGCGCCGCTTCGCGCACCGACACGCGGTCGAGCTTCGGCCCGGCCAACGCCGCGCTGCGGGCCACATCGAGCCGGTCGTAGAAGCCGCGCGCGAGCGGGCAGGACTCGCCGTTGCAGGCTTTGTCGGGATGCTCACAGGCTTTGTCGCGCGCGACCAGTTCCAGCGTTCTGAGCGGCAACCGGCTTGCGGACGGCGCGGCGCTCCGATGCAGCGTTTCGATCGCATCGAGGGCGAGCGCGCGGCCCGGCGTCTTCGCGGTGAGGAAGAACACGCGGTCGATCTGGTCCGACGCACACGCCTTGAGCAGCGGAAAAATTGTCGCCAGGGTCTTGCCGATGCCGGTCGGCGCTTGCGCCATCAACGGCGTGCCGTCTCGCGCGGCACGATACACCGACACCGCGAGTTCGCGCTGCCCGCTACGGAACGTGCCGTGCGGAAACTGCAAGGCGCTGAGCGCAGCGTTGCGCGCCGCGCGATGGGCCTCTTCCTGCACGGCCCAATCGAGAAAGCACTCGCATTGCTCGACGAAGAAAATCTCCAACTCACGTGCACTGTGTGTTTCGGCCAGCGACGTTTCCTTCTGGGTGCCGACATCGAAGTACACGAGCGCGACCGTCAATTCGGCGAGCCCGCGGGCACGGCATAGCAGATGGCCGTACACCAGCGCCTGCGCCCAATGCAGGGTGCGGTGATTGGCGGGCATCCGTTCGAGCGCGCCGCGATAGGTCTTGACCTCTTCCAGCCGGTTCGACACCGGATCGTAGCCGTCGGCGCGGCCACGCACCGTCAGGCCACGATGCGTGCCGCTTAGCGTGATCTCGGTTTCATAGCCGCCCGCGCGCCGCCCGGCCACCGTCACGTGGCCCGCCATGCCCTCCAGCGAGGTGGGAGCGGGCGTGAAGCGCAGATCCAGGTCGCCGCGCCTTGCGGTAAATTCGCACATCGCCCGTACGGCGACCACGTAGGTCATATGGCGCCCTCGTTCGCGGCACCCGCGGTGAGGTTTTCGGGAGCCGCATTCCGAGCCGCCGTCGTGACCGCTGTCGCCGCCTCCCACACCGTCGTTGTCCCGGCCACAGCGGCATCATCATCGGCCCAGCGCACATCGAGTACGCGTACCGGCATGCCGTGCTGCGCGCAGTACGCGAGCCAGCGGATCTGGTTGTCCTGCAAGCGGTCGCCGGGGCCCTTCACTTCGATCAGCTCGTAACGACGCTCGGCCGGCCAGAAACGGATCAGGTCCGGCAGGCCTGAGCGGTTGCCGCGGATATCGCGCAGCAAACGCTCGAACCAGAGCTTCAGATGCGCGGCCGGCAGGCAATCGAGCGCCAACGCCACCAGTTCCGGCGTCAGCAAGCCCCAGAATACGAACGGCGATTGCAGACCCGCCTTGCTTTGCAGATGCCGCAGAATCGTTTCGCGATAGGCACTGCTGTCGAGTTGCGCAAGACAGGTGGCGAACTGGTCCGCGCGGCGCGCATGAAAATCCGGCGCATGCAGATCGGCCGGCCCGCGCTGGAACGGATGGAAGAATGCCCCGGGCACTGCCGCAAACACCGGCTCCCAGCACAGCAAACCGAACAACGAGTTGATCAGCGCGTTTTCGACGTAATGAACCGGCGCCGACTCGCAAGTCAAATGATCCCGGGCAACGTATTCGACCGGTTGTGGCGCCTCCGGCCTCGGCAACACCAGTGTGCCGCGCTCGACCGGCCGTGCGGCAGGCACGCGCGCCACCCGCTCGCCGCGCTTGCGCCGCAACCGCGGCAGCATGCGTGCGACACGCTGCATTTCCTCTTCGCTTTCAGGCGCGGCAGCGGCTTGCGAAGCGAGCGCGAAGGCTTCGTCGAATCGTTCGCTGCGTTCGAGCACCCGCAAGCGCCGATGGCGCGCGCCTGGCCAGGCACAGCGCTCGTAGACGGCCAGTGCGGCGGCCCAGTTCCATTGACGCTCACAATGCTGGCCTATACGAAACAACAGTTTCGCGCGCCGCGTTTCGAGCCAGGGATTCGAAATTTCGATTGCGGCAATCGCGGCGACGAGTTCGTCGATCGCCGCGGCTTCAGCGTCTCCCGCAGGCAGCCATTCGAGTGCTTCGCGGCAGGCCTGCAGCGCAAGATAGACGTCCACGTCCGCACGTTGCTGGAATGCGCGCGACGATGGCGCGAACGCAACCTGCTCGTACTGGAACACCCCGAGATCAGCTAGCACGAACTCCGACCAGTCCTGCTGGAGATTGCCGAAGAACATCAGGCGCAGACGCTCGCAGAGCGGCGCGACGGCGACATGGAAAACACGGTCGGTGGTTTTGCTATGCCATGTGGACAATGGATACGCGGTAACGCTTTGTTCCTCGCCTTCGTCTCCGCGGTCGGCGAACAACGGCCGCAGTGCTTCGAGCAGATCGGGTTTGCGCAAGCCCTTCGCGCCTGGAATCAACGCGATGGCGTCCGCAAAGATCAGCAGCAACTCGGGACGGGTGGTGAGCGCAAAGAGATCGTCGAGCGTCAGGCGCGGTTCAGTGTCGACCCAGCCGAGCGCCGCGAGGGGAGCAACGGCTTCGAAGGGACAGCCGATCTCGTCATAAGAAAGACGGCTGGCGCGGAACAGTTCGCCCTTGCGCATCAGCATGCGAACCAGCAACGCACGCGAAGGCTGCGGCAAAGCGGCGAAATCGCGCAGAAAACCGTGTTCGTGCGCGTCCAGCAGATCGTCGTAACGCTCGGCGAGCCACGCGAGCGCGCGCTCGAAGTTCAGCAGGTAGTAAGGGGCATCAGCGCGGAGGTCTGACGGAGCATCTATTGCCACGGGGTTTTGACGAAACCTGTATGTTTATACAGTTATGATAGCAAAAACCGTGGAAGAACCAGCTAACCCACGCCTTATTGAAAGTGGTGCGACGTGTAGCGGTTCTCAAAGCGTTGCCAGAAGCTTCGACGCCGTGGACTTGAACACTGCGAAGGCCTCTCCGAACGTCGGCCTCATCGCTCCATAGACAAGCGGCAGCAGCACCTGCTCATACTCACGTTTCGTCTGCGCTTCTGTTTCCGCAGTCGCGAGAGCCGCGGTCATGGATTGCTTTGGATCGTCGACAAACGCGGAGTGATGGTGAAACTCTCCGCGATCGTACTCGACACAGTCTTTAAAGTGGGCAGCCGCTCGATCGACGAACGCCGCGTTCGAGCCCACGATGCAATAGGTGTCGTAAATGTGGCGCACCAATGCCTGATCCCACTTTTCCCGCACGCCGGCTCTGTGTTCCGCGTGACGGCGCAAAAACGACAGGACTTTTTCCGCGAGTGTTTCTTCGATAGCCACACACGGCATACGGATCGGCGCCCTTTCGCGGCCCGCCAAACGGTCGATCAGATAGCCGATAGGTTTTTGCACAACGGCAAAGCTCGGCGTACGCACTGTAAATTCGAGGCTTAAATGAGGTCGTAAGCTGGTGTGAGCGGTATAGCGCGTGTTGTAACGCCAACCGGACGCGAAGTAACGGTTCGCGTTAAGAGCCCGTTTTTCTTCTTCGACGAAGTGGAAGCCCAGTGTCTTCATCGCGTCGATTACAGCGTTTTTTTGCTTGCCGAGATGAGTCTTCACGCCGCTTTGCGTGAACCCGTGATCGGCATTCAACACCACTTTCAGATCGACGTCTTCGGACATCCGTTCGATCAGACCATGCGCCTTGGACAGGCTCGTACCACCGCAAAAAACGAACTGAATGTGCCGATGCCGAAGTTTCGCCAACGCATGCAAGGCGTCAGTGACGTGGATATCTTTCTCGAGAACGAAGGCAGAGAGGTTTCCGGCCAGCCCTTCCGCGGTAATCGAATCAATAAGCTCTTTCTGTTCTTCTGAGATTATTTTCATATTGAACAGTTTTATTGCCGAAACCTAATTTCCGCACGATGCGGCGATTGCCGGTGTTGATTACCGTGCCGGCCGGCAATTGAGTCGTTTCACCCGCGTTGTACAACTCGACTTGCCTGCTCGGGTAGACCTCGACACCCATCCTCGTCAAGGCTTGCTCGGCTAAAACCTCAACCGGCTGAACCGGGATCGGTACGCCTGACAGGACACTACGCTTGGCTTTTGCATACACGCCAACGCCGAGTTTAACGATGACCCCACTGTCGAGCAGTTTGCGAAGCGCCCGGCCAAGCTGGGCCTCGCTACCAAGACGGGCAAGCTCGGTCCGCAGGAACACATCGGACTCCCGCCTGGCAATTGCTATCTTCAGCCGGTCTTCGAGGACCATGACAAACTCCGCTCATACAGTTGACCTAAATCAACATGCAACCCAATGATTATAATAACAAAAATTGAACAAATATCGATCATCGAGTTAGTATAACACGTGCCCGGATGAGATCGGGCGTCGTCCCCTGGAGCCAGGCCCGCACCAGATCCCTTACGACCCAGCCACCCACACCACCGTCAACGACCTCACCCCCTGCGCGCCGCGAATCAGCACGCCTTCAATATCCGCCGTGGCCGAAGGGCCTGTAACCAACGCGGCAAAGCGCGCGTCGCGAAAGTCATCGCGTCGGTACACGTCCTGCAAACCGTCAAGTAACTGCGCCGGATCGAGCAGCACCACCAGATGCTGCACGATGTACCCCAGCGCATTGACGCCATACTCGCGCTCGCTGAACCACACCGAACCCGTTTCAGCGACACCGAAGCGCGCCCGCACCACGCCCACCTCGACGTCCTGCAATGAAGCCGGCTCGGTTTCCGCCGTGATCTCCCGCGTGCCGGGAACCTCGGAGGTCGCCGAGGCCACCGACGCTGCGTCGCCGAACCGCTCGCGGATCAGCGCCAGCACGTCACCCGCGGCCGACACGTCGACGCACGTGCCGCCCATCGCCTGCAATGCAGCGGTGAAGCGCGCCCGCAAATCCCCGCCCAGCGAAGCGAACAACGGCACCTCAGGCCGCGGACGCGCCGCCGGTTGCGCCTCGCGCACCTTCGCCAGAAAAGCTTCACGCGTTGCCATCGCCACCTCCGCGATTCTTCTTGTACCAGGCGTGGAAGGTCAGCTTCGGCGCCTCCGGCAACTCACGCTGCCGGCCCCAGATGTTGAGCGGGTTGTACAGCACGAAATTCGGCAGCCGCCGCAGCGCGCCGCCCATCGACGACACCGTCGCCCGATACAGCGTCGGACTCGCGAGCAGACGCCCCGCCATTTTCAACACCTCCTGCTTCACGAACGGCACCTCGTGACGCTCGGCGATCACCGTGCGCCATTTGTAGATCTGCTCGTGAATATTGATCTTCACCGGACACACATTCGTGCAACTGCCGTTGAGCGTCGACGCGAACGGCAACGCGCTATAGCGCTTCAGATCGAAAGTCGGATTGATGATCGCGCCAATCGGCCCTGAATACGTGCCGCCATACGACAAACCGCCGCTGCGCCGATACACGGGGCAGGTATTCATACACGCGCCGCAACGGATGCATTTGAGCGAGTACCAGAAATCCTCCATCGCAAGCCGCTCCGAACGGCCATGATCGACGAGGATGAAATGCATCTCGGTGCCCGGACGCGGCGCGCGAAAATGCGAGGTGTATTGCGTAATCGGCGAACCGAGCGCACTGCGCGACAGCATGCGGACGAAGACGCCGAGATCCGACACCTTGGGAATCAGCTTTTCTATACCGATCGACGCGATATGCAAAGGCGGCACATTCGCCGACAGGTCGGCATTGCCTTCGTTAGTACACACAACCACCGTGCCCGTCTCCGCCACCGCGAAATTGCAGCCCGTCATGCCGGCGGTTTTGCCGGCGACGAAATACGGCCGCGTGTTCATCCGCTGGCTTTCGGCGAGGTAATGAATATCGCTGTTGTTCGGATCGGTGCCGATAGTGCGGCCGAACAGTTCGGCCACGTCGGCGCGTAGTTTATGGACCGCGGGCACCACCATGTGGCTCGGGTCCTGGTGATCGAGTTGCTGGATGCGCTCGCCGAGATCGGTTTCCATCACCGTGATGCCGCGCGGTTCGAGGTACTCGCGCATCTTGCATTCGTCGGTGAGCATCGACTTGCTTTTGACGAGCGTGGTCATGCCGCGCTCGGACATCAGCTTGTGTACCAGCGCGTTGTGTTCTTCCGCCGTCGCGGCCCAATGCACCACAACGCCGTTGGCTTCAGCCGCGGTAGAGAACTGCTCGAGGTAGTCCGACAGATGCGACAGCGTGTGTTCCTTGATACCCGACGCCAGGTCGCGCAGCGTCTCCCATTCCGCAATGCCGTGCGCCTGCGCATCGCGCTTCTCGCGCAAATCCCATAGACGCTTGTCGTGAAACGCGACGTGCTCCGTCTTCCTGATGAAAGCACCCGCGGCTTTCGCGTGATCGATGCGACTCATGCGCGTGCTCCGTTAAGGACCTGCGCGATATGAATGAAGCGCGCGTCGGCTTTCATGCGTTCCGCGCAACCTTGCTGGTGCATCAGGCACGACATGTCGCCCGATACGATGTACTCGGCGCCCGCATTGAGATGATCGCGGACTTTGTCCTGTCCCATGCGGACCGACACCGGCTCCTCGGTCACCGAGAAGGTGCCGCCGAAACCACAGCATTCGTCGGGCCGCGACGGTTTGACGAACTCGATGCCCTTAACGCCTTCGAGCAAGGTGCGTGGCTTCGAAAACGGCGTCGCGGCGATCTCCGAAACCGATGCTTCCTTCAGATGCCGCAACGCGCTACAACTGTTATGCAGCCCGACGCGATGCGGAAACTCGGCCCATGGAAACTCGCGCGCGCCGACCACGTCGTGCAGAAATTCGACGAGCTCATAGGCGTTGGCACGAACCTTCGCGACTTCATCGGTCTGCGCGATCGCGGTCAAATGCTCGCGCACGTGATGGATGCAACTCGCGGACGGCCCGACGATGTAGTCGTAGCCGGCGAAGTTGCGCGCGAACACGCGCTCGGCGCCGGCGGCCTCGGCTTGCGCGCCGCTGTTGGCCATCGGCTGGCCGCAGCAGGTTTGCTTCTGCGGATAGTCGACCTCGATGCCGAAGCGTTCGAGCAATTCGAGCGTGGCGATGCCCACCTCGGGGTAGAACGCATCGATAAAACACGGGATAAACAGGGCGACTTTCATAAGCTCATTGAAAAGAAAGGCGGCGGCCGGCGATTCATCCACTCTAGTGCTGGAATCGTCGCGGCGCAGGTGTTTTCCGCCGACGCCATGCGTCTGGCCAGTCAGCGCGGTCGCTCGTCGTGAGCATGCATTGTGAGCACTCAGTCAGACTGGTCATGTTGGTCTGACCATGAATTATATAAGGAGCGCACCGCACGATGTCAACCGGAAATCAGAGCAGGAGCGAGTTGAGTGGGTCGACAGGAGGCGCGCAGGCGCGCAATGCGCCGCTCGCGCAGCGAGCGCGCATGGACTTCGAAAGCTCAGATAAACCGGAACATCAGACGCCCGGCGGAATCAGGAAATCACGCTCGGCGCAGGTTTCGTCGCGTCGTCTTTGTACATTTCACGCACAAAGGTCAAATGCCGCTCGGCGGCCTTGCGCGCCTTTTGCGCGTCACGCGCGATGACCGCGTCATAGATGGCCTGATGCTGACTCATCAACTGTTTTTCCATCGCCTCGTCATAATCGATCAGGCGATGGTACTGGCGCATGCCTTCGCGAATCAGCGTATGGATGCCGTGCATCACATGGGCAAGCGCGATGTTATGCGTAGAGTCGGCAATCGCGAGGTGAAACGCGGCGTCCAGTTCCGCCAGGTTCACGCGATCTTGCGACTGCGAGCCAGCCTTCAACGCTTCGAATGCTTCGGTAATTTTCTGCAGATCGGCCGCCGTGGCACGTTGCGCCGCATACACGGTCGAAATCGATTCGAGACCCTGGCGCAGTTCGAGAATATCGGCACTGGTACGCGGATTCTGCAGCAGCAGTTCGGCAAGCGGCTTGGAAATGATCGGCGCGGTGACGTCGACAACCGTAAAACCGCCCCGCCCCGACGTTTCAATATAGCCGTCCGCTTCCAGCCTGATCAGCGCCTCCCGCAACGACGGCCGAGACACACCGAGTTGCGTGGCCAGATCCCGTTCGGCCGGCAACCGGTCGCCCGGCATCAGCGCGCCGTCCGAGATCAGTTGCTTGATCTGGTCGGACACCACGTCGGAAAGTCGTTTGCGCGTGAAGGACTGGATCGGGAGAAATGGCATGGGCGGCGCGGGTGAAGAAGTGGACGAATTATACCGTTCGCCGACGTTGCGCCACTGACGAAGCTAGCTCGCACCCGCCGCATAGAAGCTCGCCAGATCCCGCTTGAGGGTATGCAACACGGCATCGTCGAGATAGATCATGTGGCCGGTCGGGTAGTAGGCGATACGCACGTTGGCATGCAGTTGCGCATCGACGCCCAGATGCGCAAGCGCGTACTCGGTTGCATAGAACGGCGTGGCAAGGTCGAAATACCCGTTCACCGACATCACGCGCAGATGCGGGTTCTGCCGCATCGCTTCAGCGAGATCGCCCGCGGCGTACGGCTCGTTCAGGTGTTCTCCCCACCACTCGCGATGCTTCCAGTCCCATTGCGTCAACGCCTCGTTGTTGAAGACGCGATAGCGGTCCGCGGGCGTGAAGTGCAGATCCTGCGCCAGATGCTGATGAAGCGCGGCATCGAAAGCGCTCGACACCCCGGCCACCGACGCATCGAAATCGGGATGCTCGGACACGCCGTCATACTCGATCCCTTCAAAACGCGCATCGAAACGGCCGACGCTGCGCGATCGATCGCGCAGCAACTGATCGCGAAAGCGGGACGGATAGAGGCGCAGGCGGCTCCGCTTCACATAATCGACGTCGAGTCCGGTGAACTGCGCGACGCGCGCGGCAATCTCGTCGCGCTGCGCGTCGGGTAATGCGTCGCCCTGCGCAAGCGCTTGCGCATAAGGCCCTCGGGCGAACGCGCGGGCTTCGTCGAGAAAGGCCGGCAGGTTGGCCGGCTTCGGCACGATCTTGTCGTGATACCAGGCAACGGCCGCGAAGCTCGGCAAATAGCTTTCGCTCTGGAAATCGGAGCCCGGTGAAAACGCCGCGGAATCGAGCACCGAGGACATCAGGATCACGCCATTGAGCGAGATATTGTTTTGCCCCAGTTCATACGCGAGCATCGCGGCGCGCGCGGTTCCGTACGATTCGCCGAGCAGATATTTCGGCGAATTCCAACGCTGGTTGACCGTCAGGTAGCGATCGATGAACTGCGAAAACGCGGCGAGGTCTTTATCGACACCCCAGAAGTCCTTCCCCGTGCCGTGCCCAACGACTCTCGATAAGCCCGCCCCCACGGCGTCGATAAACACCAGGTCGGTGGTGTCGAGCAGACTATCGGGGTTGTCATCCAGCACATACGGCGCGGGCGGCGTGTTCGCGGGACTCGCCGTGCGCACCCGCTTCGGACCGAACGAACCGATCATCAGAAACACGGTGCCCGCACCCGGTCCACCGTTGAAGAGGAAGGTGACGGGACGCGTCGCGGGATTTTTCGTGGCGACGGTGTAGGCGATATAGAACACGCTCGCATTGGCCTGGCCGCTATTGTCACGCAGCAGCAGGTTGCCAGCAGTCGCGGTGTAATCGATCTTGCGGCCGCCGAGCCGGATCGAATGCTGCGTCGCCGTGGCGTTCTCCGGCGGCACCGGAATCGCCGGAGTTTCCGGCTTGGCGTTATGCGGCGCGTTGTCTTCCGATTCGTTCTGACTGGCGGCGGCAACCCGTAACGGACGGCCAGGGCGTGCAGGATTGGCGCCGGGCGCCCTGACTGGCTGACCGTTCGCATCGACGGCCTGACCGGCTGTTCCCGCCTGAGTAACCGGTATGCCGGATGCGCTCGCCGGACTGACCGGCAACGCGGCTGTTCCCGCGCCGGCGGTGGCAGCGGAAGGTTCGTCCAGTTCGGCTGCCACGCACATCTGGCTGAACGCAGCGATAACGGCGAAGACGAGCGCCATCGCAATCAGCGCGGCCGCCACGGATCCGGCCATCAATGACCGGCGCAACGCGAGATAAAAGCGAATGGCCATGCAGTTTCCGTCCGCAAGTCGATAGGCGCCGATATTCCGGCCGTCCAGACTAAGACGAACTCGGCGAACGATTCTTGACGCAAGCAGGAAGGACGTCAATCGAAAACGGGCTCTAACGGGCTTTAACGGACTCTAACCGGCTCAAAAAAGCCCGTCCCCTGCATCGCGTTGCTTCTTCGAGGAGAAACGAAAGCAATTCGAAACAGTTAAGAAAGCCGACCAATTATCCTGCCCCCGCCAGCGGTCCACCTTGTGTCCGAGCTTTCATCAGCGTTCTTTGCACCCGCTTCCGCCTACGCCCGCTTGTACGCCGGCAATCCGCCGACGAATGCGGCAATCCGCTCGCATGCATCGATCAGGCTCGCTTCGTCGACTACGAAACCCAGCCGCACGAACCCGTTCGCCGTTTCGCCGAACGCACTGGCGTCGAGCAACGATACGCCTTGCGCCCGAAACAGTTGCCAGGTGAAATCGACCGTGTGGAGACCGGTGCCGCTGACATCGACCATCATGAACATGCCGGCTTCCGGCAACAGGCAACGCAAACCCGGCACGTGGCGCAACCGTTCGAACACGACGTCGCGACGACGCCGGTATAGCTCGCGCATCCCGGTTACGATCGGCGCCTTGTTCTGCAGAGCCGTCAGCGCGGCCTGCTGGATGAAACCCGGCAAGCCATAGAGCATGGCCAGCGCGAGCCGCCCCATATGCTCGATCAGGAGAGCCGGCCCGATTGCCCAACCCACGCGCCAGCCTGCCATGGCATGCGATTTCGACAGGCTGCCGAGCGTCACCGTGCGCTCCGCCATGCCCGGCATCGCGGCGATACTGACGTGCTCGCGCTCGAACGTGAGATCGGCATAGACCTCGTCGGACAGCACCCACAGATCATGCCGGCAGGCAAGCTGCGCGATGCGTTCGAGGTCGGCACGCGGCATCACCACGCCGGTCGGATTGCAGGGTGTGGCAAAGAAGATGGCCTTGGTGCGCGGCGTGAGCGCCGCCTCGAGCGCGTCGCAGTCGAGGTGAAACGCCCGCGCGGAGTCGACCGGCACCGGCACGAGCGTGGCGCCCGCGGCGCGCACGCAGGCCTCGTACGTAAGATACATCGGCTCGGGGACGATCACTTCGTCGCCTGCTTCCAGCAGACACAGCGAGGTGGCAAACACGCCGTTCTGCGCCCCCGCCGTCAGAATCACGTTGGCCGCGCTCACGGCGCAACCGGTGGTGCGCACATGTTCTTCGGCAATCGCCGCACGCAGCGGCTCACGCCCCGAGACGGCGCTGTAATGCGTATCGCCGCCGCGCAACGCCTCGATTGCACGTTCGACGATCGGCGCGGGTGTCGCGAAGTCAGGGTCGCCCACGCTCAGCACGATCACGTCTTCACCGTTGGCGAGCGCCTGCTGGGCAACACGGTGGATTTCCCACGCCGACGTGCGCCTGCCTTGCAAACGCTCGACCAGATTCGAGTACTTCATTGACTCATCCCGTTTCGACTTGACCCGCCAATGTAATGGGGCACGCGCGAAACGTCCAGATACGAAAAAGAGTCACGCGAGCGGTCAGTCTCGCGCGACTCTACGGTGAATCCCGGCTTTAACGGCAGTGAAGAACGTTCAGACCTGGCGGCGCAGTTCGGCCGGCGGCACTTTCATCAGATGGCGGTACTTGGCCACCGTACGCCGCGCCACCAGCACGCCCTGATCGGCGAGCATCTTCGCGAGCGTTACGTCCGACAGCGGGTCCTGCGTGTTTTCCGCGGCGATCATTTCCTTGAGCAGCGCACGCACGGCCGCGGCCGAGCAGGTGCCGCCGCTTTCCGTGCCGAGTTCACGCGGGAAGAAGTGCTTGAACTCGAAGATGCCACGCGGCGTAGCCATATATTTGTTGCCGGTCGCGCGCGAGATCGTGGACTCATGCAGACCGAGCTCTTCGGCCACGTCGCGCAGCACCATCGGCTTGAGCGCGATTTCACCGTACTGGAAGAAGGCCTTCTGATGCGCGACGATGCACTCGGCCACGCGCTGAATCGTATCGAAGCGCTGCTGCGCATTGCGGATCAGCCAGCGCGCTTCCTGCAATTGCTGCGCGAGCGGCGAACGGCTCGCACCGGCCGACTGCGCGAACAACTCCGCATACATGCGATGGATGCGAGCACGCGGCTGCACGGCCGGATTGATCGACACCACCCACTTGTTGCGCACCTGGCGCACGATAACGTCCGGCACCACGTAGTTGTCGTCGGTACGGCCGTAGCTGTTGCCCGGCTTCGGATCAAGCTTGCGCACCAGCGCGCAGGCCACGCGCAATTCCGTAGCGCTACAGCCGATCTGCTTTTGCAGTTCAGCCTGTTCGCGACGCGCGAGACGTTCGAGATGATGCTCGACGATTTGCTTCGCCACATCGCGTCCCGGTGTATCCGCGGGTAGCGCGTCGATTTGCAGCGACAGGCACTCGGACAGCGAGCGGGCGCCGAGACCGGGACGGTCGAGCGATTGCACGAGGCGCAGCGCGACTAGCAATTCTTCTTCCGTCAATTCAGGCGTGAGGTCGACACTTTCCGCAAGCTCGCTCAACTCCTGACGCAGATAACCATCGTCATCGAGTGCCTCGATGATGAAGCGGGCCACCGCGCGGTCGCGGTCGTCGAGTCGGTACAGGCGCAACGAGTCGTGCAGTTGCTCACGCAAGGTCGGTTGGGCGCGCGCCCATTCCGCGGGATCGCTGTTTTCCGAGTCGCCGTTCTGGCGCGACGAACCACGGCTGCTGTAGTCACCCGTGTAGTCGCCCGAAAACTCGCCCGAAAAATCACCGGGCATATCGTCTGGCCCCGCGCTTTCCATTGTGTCGCTGCCGCTGCTTTCAGCCAGTGGTGATTCGGACTCGGCCGCGGTGACCTGGTCCGTGGCGGGCGTAGCGCCAGAGTCTTCGCCTGGCGTTGTAGTGGCGAGCGCGACGTCTTCCGTGTCGGTCGAGTCGTATTCGAGAAACGGATTGGTATCGAGCGCGGTGCGCAACTCCTGCTGAAACTCCAGAGACGACAACTGCAACAGACGCACCGATTGCTGCAGACGAGGCGTGAGTGCGAGAGACTGCCTTGTGCGTAGTTCAATTGACGGCATTGTAGTGAGGTCCGGTTATTAGCTGAAAAATCGTACGTGACCTCTATAGAGCAACTGTCATACCAGCTTTCCCAACACGCTGTTTTTTCTAAGTTTTGCGTTTTCAGGCCCGCCGATTGCGCAGGCGCCGAGCCCCATTTTTACAAGTACCCGGCAATTTCCGGTCCTATGGCCTGTGCGGCGTCGCCCGGCGGACCGCACCGGCGTGTCCTCCTATTCTTCAGCCTAAATGCATGGGCGGTAACGGCTTTTTCCGGCAGCGCGCCATGCTGCGGCGGGCCAGGCACATACCTTGCGGATGAACTCGGTGTGGACGGACGCAGCTCGTCGCCAGCAGACGATCGCAGGCAATGACTGCATCTTTGAACGCATCCTTCATCAATACCCAATGGAGAAACCATGAAGACTATTCAACTTCTGAAAACCGCCGGCAGCATCGCTTGTGTTGCATTCGCACTGAACGCCACGGCGCAGACCAGTGCATCGGCCCCGTCGGCAGCATCCGAAACCATCGGCCAGCACGTGGACGACGGCACCATCACCACCAAGGCCAAGGCTGAACTGCTCAGCGCGAAGAACGTCAAGTCGACCCATATTCACGTGAAGACCCGCAAGGGCGTGGTATGGCTCACGGGTTCCGTGCCGACTGCCGACGACAAGGCTGCGGCAGGCGAAGTCGTGAAAGGCGTCGATGGCGTCTCGAGCGTGAAGAACCATTTGAAGGTCGTCGCCGAATAAGCGCGGACGATTCTCCCGCTGGAATGCAAACGGCCCGACAATTTGTCGGGCCGTTTGTGATTGACCACGTCTACGCTTGAACGAAACCGTGTGCATTGCTCGCTTCACTCAAGCATGTTTCTCGCTGAATTCGTTGAGCGGTTCAGGCGTTTTGCGTGGATCGAAATCGGCCCAACGCCCTTGCTGCCAGCGCCCGCTCGCGCGCTCGATCGCCGCGCCCCCTGCTTCGCGCAAGACGCGAGCCGCGTCGAACTGATTGTCGGGCGACACATGAACGGCGACCAGCACGCCGGAGTCGCGCGACTCCTCGTGAAACGCCACGTGATGGCCGGTATGACCGCGTTCACGCGTGCGCAACATGGCGCCGATCAGCGAGCCCACGTAAGCACCGACACCCGCTGCAATCAGCGACACGAGCAGCGGCGCCGAGAAAGTCGCAAATATACCGACGCCGACTACCGCCCCCGCCACCGCTCCAATGGTGACGCCGATACCCGCGCCTTTCGGCGCTTCTTTCGCTGCCGGGTCGGTGCCAGTATCGCCGCCAATCGGGTAGCGTGCGTGCTGGCCGCGCGGATTGACAAAAAACAGCGTGACGTCTTCTTCGACGAACCCCGCGTTGAAGAGTTTTTGCGCCGCATCTTCAGCAGCGGGGAAAGTGGTGAAGCGTGCTGCGACGATGAGTGACATAAGACCTCCTTGCATCGTTAAGTCGCGTTTCGCGGACCTTGCCGCCGCGCGGCCTTTTGCGCTGCACAAACGCGCGCAGACGGCAGGCATCTATCAGAACTACGCGGCAGAACTACGCGGCGGCGCCGCGATCGGGTTCCATGCCTTCCACCCTGAACAATCCACTATGCAACACTACGCCTTCTCCACCGTTACGGTCGAGTGCTTCCGCGCAAACCGAACGGATACGGTTGCGGCCCCGGTTGAAGGCTGCGATCAACGCGGATTCGAGCGCGGAATCGGCGCCGAAATGGTCTTCCAGCGCTTCCGCGCTGATCGCGCAAGCCACCGTTTCGCCGTCGACGCGCGCCACGAATTGCACGGTCAGGTTCGCGCCATCGAAGACCGGCGGGTCGTCGGGAAAAGTAATGTGCATAAGGGAATCCTCATAGGCCGGACGCGGCAGGGTCGCGCTCATGACGAACCCTTCATGGCGCCGGCGAGTTGTTGCGCCATCGCGAGATGATGTCTGATGGTCGGCAATGCATGCGCGGCGGCCGCCTTCAACTGCGAATCGGTACCGCTCTGGCTCTCCTGCTGGAACAGATCGACCGCGCGCTGGTGCGCCTCCAGTCCGATCTGCTCGACATAGGCCTGATCGAACTCGCGACCCTTGAGCGTCTGCAGTTTGCCGACCAGCGCGGAGTCGGCAGACGGCGTCACGGTGAGCCCCTTCTTCGCGACGAGCGCGGCCATGCCGTGCGAGAGTTTCGTATGGTCAGCGATCATCTGTTGAGCGAATTTCTTGACGCGCGGATCGCTCGAGTTCTTGAGCGCAATCCTGCTTGCCGCGATCTCGGTGGCGTCGGACTGCGAGGCATCCTGCACGAACTGCTGGTCTGCCGGCGAAAGTTGAGTGGCGCTCGTGGGCGCGTCGCTCGCGGGAGCGTCGCTGGCTTGCGCGTACACGGTGCCGACCGACGCGGCGCCAAACCCTAGCGCAACGGTCATCACTTGTAGGGAATACCGGAATTTCATGCATTTTCTCCCTGGTCAACCTGTCTATCGAAGCGGGCCGGCCAACCTGGCGGCCAACCGCGTGCTGCCGTCCACGGTGCTCTCCACGCTGTCGTCGAAATACATAGCAAGCTACAGAGCAAATGCAGAGCAAGCCTTATGCCTTGTGGTGCATGGCTCGCCGCAAATCGAAGGAATGCCGGTTGCTCAGTTCTCCCTACATCGAAACGTAAAGGAGAAACGTCATGGCCGACCAGACTCAGACCCAAGGCGCACGTATCGTAGGCAAAGGCAGTGAGACCGCCGACGGTCCGGGCCCCGAAGTGATGGCAGCCGCCACCCTCGACGGCAACAAGGTGATCAGCAGCGACGGCGAGGATATCGGCAAGGTCAAGGACATCATGCTCGACGTCGGCTCGGGCCGCATCGCGTATGTAGTCCTCTCGAGCGGCGGCTTTCTGGGCATCGGCGACAAGCTGCTGGCCATTCCGTGGCGTGCGTTGACGCTCGACACGCAGCGGAAGTGTTTCGTCCTCGATATGACGGCCGAGCGTGTGAAAAATGCACCGGGGTTCGACAAGGATCACTGGCCGGCGATGGCTGACCAGACCTGGGCCACCTCCGTGCATCAGTACTACGGCAGCGAGCCTTACTGGGGACCCGCCCGGTATCATCGGCGCGACGACGTGGGGGTTGGCGACATCCCGGCGGCTTCGTCGGATGCGCCGGAAGCCGGCGGCGTAAAGCTA
Source organism: Paraburkholderia sp. BGA-UO-ETr-F12 (assembly GCF_059567945.1). Taxonomy (NCBI): domain Bacteria; kingdom Pseudomonadati; phylum Pseudomonadota; class Betaproteobacteria; order Burkholderiales; family Burkholderiaceae; genus Paraburkholderia; species Paraburkholderia sp. BGA-UO-ETr-F12. Next base: position 312,379 of record NZ_JCAQOZ010000046.1, read on the forward strand.
TAGGTCGGGAGGCAAAATCATGGCCGCGAGGAAAGCCACCGGCAAGACCAGCAGCAAATCGAAACGCCCCGCCACGGGCGGCAAGTCCGGGCGTCCGCCACGTCAAAGGCATGCTCGCGCGCATGCGGCGCATCGCGCGAAAACCGCCAGCCGAAGCCGCGCCAGGCAGCCGCAGAAGTGGTCGCATCACGTCATGGAGACCAGCGATGCGATGGATATCGAGCACGATATTTTCAAAACCGGCAGCGCGGAGTCGATCGCCGAATCGCTGAAACGATCGTCGACGCGAAGCCGCCGCCGCAAGGGCACGCCGTTCCAGTCGGCGATGTCGATGCTGAACTTCTATATCAATCGCGCAGGCAGGAATCTGCCGAAAGCGCGCCGCGACACCTTGCAACAGGCCAAACGCAAGTTGCGTGAGGCGTTCGGACGCGCACCATGAGATGACGTGTCCGGGTGCTTAATCCTCAACCGGCCGCGCATGCTTCGTTAGCATGGCGGCCCTTACCTGCATGGTCACACACGGAGTCGTCAGAACGGAGTCGCTAGAATACGAGTCCTTGCACGCTGCAACAGGTTCCTTCCGTTCGATGACCGCTCCCGACAACTCAAGACGCGCAGAACGCGCGAATGCCGCCAATTCGCTGTTTGCTTTTCTCAAGACGCTGCCGCTCGGCGACCGCCTGGCCGAAGGCGGCGTGATGGCCGCGCAGGCGGTGGCCGGCGCCAGCCTCGCTTTCGCTATCGGCCGCTGGCTGCATACCGAACAGGCATTCTGGGCCGCGATCACGGCGATCGCGGTGAGTCAGCACAGTTATATCGACACCCGCAATCTCTCGCGCGATCAGTTCATCGGCGCGATGGTAGGCGGCATTTGCGGCCTCGTCGGCGCAACGCTCGGCGGCGGCAATCTCGCGGCTTATGCGGCCACCGTCGCCGTGGCAATCCTGACCTGCTGGGTCGTGAACGTCGGCAGCGCCGCGCGTTTGGGCGGCATTACCGCGACCATCATGCTGCTGGTGCCGGGCACCGGTTCGCCATGGGACAAGGCTCTGCTGCGCCTCGGCGAAGTCACGCTGGGCACGATCTGCGCGCTGCTGGTGACTCTGATCATGTCGTCGATCGAGAAACGCTGGTTCGGCAGACCCGGGAAGACTTAACCCTTAACGGGCATTCCGATCGCTCTCATGCGGTTGACGCCGGTAACGTCCCGGCGTCACACCTACGCTCTGCTGGAACGCCTTGCCAAACGCGGCTTCCGATTGATACCCCACCGTCTCGCCGATCTCCGCCGCGCTACGCTGCGTGCGCCGCAGCAGGTCGCACGCAATCGTCATGCGAATCCGCGTGAGAAAGTCCATCACGCTCATACCCGCGCGCTCGTTAAAGTGGCGCGCGTAAGTCGCGCGGGACATCGCGGCGATCTCACCCAGTTCCGCGATCGTCCATGCCCGCTCGGGCACGCTCAGCATGTTTTGGATAGACGCACCGAGGCGCGCATCGGCCAGTAGAGCCAGCACGCCAGGACTGGACGCATGCCGTTCCCCATGCATGCGCAGGGCCATTGCGAAGAGTGCAAGGCTCAGTGCGGTGACGATTGCAAGCGCGCCGGGCTGACGCCGTTCGGCTTCGGTACGCATCAGCGTAATCACCGTCTGCAGCGCGCCAAGTGTTTGCACGCCGCCGAGCGACACATGCAACGGATCGGGCAGCGCGTCGAGCAGCAACGCGGAGGAACCGGGCGCGTAGACGAACCGGCCGCACAGAAGATCCAGATCGACGCCGAGGTCGCACTCGCCGCTCGAATCGCGCGTGTCGCCGCCATTGCCGCCATTGCCGCCATTGCCGACGGGATTGCGTGCCGGGTTGCATGCCGCAGGACAGGCTTCATTGACGGCGTGACTGCGCTCAGCATCGCGACCATCATTGCGGCGCACAGGCAGCATGCCGTCATGACCCAACCTGATCGGTGCGCCGCCGCCAGCCCGTCCGATATCGCGCACCCGATGCGCGGCGCCGCGTGGAAACAGCATGAAATCCCCCGCGCGCAATTCAAGCTGCTCGCCACTCGCCGTCTCGACGACGCAAGCGCCGTCCAGCACCAGGTGAAAAGGCGCAATTCCCGCCTCCATCGGCGCATGATCGACGTCGAAGCCGCCGCTGAACAGGCAACGCAGGTCGAGGCTGGCTTGCGGCCTGGCAAGGTCGATCAGCCGGCTAAGGGTATCCATGAGACGATCGCGCTAAAAGTTGAGCGAATCGAGTATTCAGGATGTCGCGGCACAGCGCAATACTTTGTCTCACGGCACCGGCACCCGCCGGCTTGCCTCCAACCAAGGAGCTCTGTCATGTTGAACTGGATCGATTACCGCAAGGAACTGTTCGGCCGTATCGGCGAGATCGCCAAAATGTCGCCGGATACGGTGAAGGGTTATCAAACGATCTCAGCCGCGGGTCAGAAGGCTGACCTGCTCGGCGCGAAGACGCGCGAACTGATCTCGCTGGCGGTCGCGGTAACCGCACGATGCGACGGCTGTATCACCGTGCACACCGCCGAAGCGCTGAAGCACGGCGCGACCCGCGAAGAAATCGCCGAAGCGCTCGGTGTCGCGATCGCGGTGAATGCGGGCGCCGCGATGGTGTACTCGGCGCGCACCATGGACGCCGTGGCCGCTTATCAGGCGGACCAGTCACCCTCGGCGTGAGGGAAGCCGCAGCTTCCCATACGCCTTGCACGGGCTAGAGCGGATGGCGCGCTTCTTCAAGCTGTTTGCGGCGCGCCTCGCCCTGGCGCTCCAGCATCCAGCCCGGGTACTCGGCCGGCAATACGCTGACCTTGTCGAGCTTCGCCAGTTCGTCGGCGTTCAGCGTGACACTGGTCGCCGCAATGTTGTCGTCGAGTTGCTCGATTTTCTTCGCCCCGACGATGACCGTGCTCACCACGCGTTGATGCAGCAGCCACGCGAGCGCGATCTGCGCCACCGAAACGTTCTTCGCCTCCGCGAGATCGCGCATCACGTCGATGCAGTCGTAAGCGCGTTCGCGATTGACCGGCGGAAAATCGAAGGTGGTGCGGCGGCTGCCCGCTTCGCCCTGCTGCTCACGCCCATATTTACCGCTCAGCAAGCCGCCCGCGAGCGGACTCCACACCATCAGCCCAAGCCCCTCGCTGCGCAGCATCGGCACGAGCTCGCGTTCGAGGTCGCGTCCCGCCAGCGTGTAATACGCCTGTAGCGTTTCAAAGCGCGCGAGACCGAGACGCTCCGCAATGCCCAGCGCCTTCACGATCTGCCACGCGGCCCAGTTCGACACGCCGACGTAGCGCACGTGGCCATGCTGAACCAGCGTGTCGAGCGCGCGCACGGTTTCCTCGATCGGCGTGGCCGGATCGAAGCCATGGATCTGATACAGGTCGACGTGATCGAGTTGCAGGCGTTTCAGGCTCGCCTTGACACCGTCGATGATGTGATAGCGCGAAGCGCCGCGTGCGTTCGGAAACCCGGCCGTTGGACCGAACACTTTGGTTGCGACCACAACTTTGTCGCGCGGCACTTTAAGGTTCTTCAGCGCCTGGCCTGTAATCTGTTCGGACAGCCCTTCCGCGTAGACGTCGGCGGTGTCGATGAAATTGATGCCGGCATCGAGCGCCCGGCCGACCAGCCGCTCCGCGTCCCCTTGCTGCAGATCGCCAATCTGCTTCCACATGCCTTCGCCACCGCCGAAGGTCATCGTGCCCAGGCATAGCTCTGAAACAAACACACCGGTACGGCCTAACGGGTTGTATCGCATCGTCGAGACTCCATTGAAGATTCGTGGTTCGGTGAGCCATACAGAGTACTTCACCCGGCAAATTTCCACAGCGCGCGACACGTCGCACAAGCAGCCACCGAACGAACGTATGTTTCAATTTCATTACAGCGAGACGTCACTGTTACCGCTGAATGTTTCGCCTGGAAAAACAATCCGGTCCCTGGTGAGCCAGTCGCCATGCGGGTCTCCGGCAAACGTCGGCGATTTGCAACATATTCGTCAGTTATGCCAGGGGCATTTGGAAAGTTTCGGTAAGACGTGTATAAGTCGGACCATTCCGCTCGTATGGTGCAGTGCCTTTACCAAAAGGACCACGCGTATGAAGAAGAAGAAAAAGTTTGGAATCGGCCTGGGCAGCGTCGTCCTGCTCTCCAGGGCACTCACCCCTTCCGCGATGGCCGCGTGCAGCAATACCGCGCCGCCGAGCGGCACCACAGTCTCCTGCTCGGGCAGCGGCCTCCCCGCCGTCGTCGCGCAAACCGGCAGCACCGGTGTGACGATCAATGCCGACAACACCACCTCTGGCAACTTCGTACGCAGTGCCACCCCGGTCGTCTTCAGCACCGACACCAACAGCACGATCACCAGCAGCGGCACTTTCTCGCTGACGGGCGGCGGCGGCACCGGCACCGCGCGCGGCGCCGTGCTGCTCGGCGTGAACAACGGCAATCAGATCACCAACGCGAACGGCGGCAGCATCACCACGAGCGGCGCCTATAACGACGGCATGGCCGCCAACGGCAGCGGCAACACGCTGATCAACCGCGGCTCGATCACGACCAGCGGCCCCAACGCTTACGGCATGACGGCCGCGTGGGGACAAACGAACGTCGGGCAGTCGAACAACACGCTGATCAACAGCGGCACGGTGACGACCTCGGGCAGCAACGCACGCGCCGCATCGATTCTGGGCGGCAACGGCACCATCAACAACAGCGGCACGCTGTCCACCTCCGGCGCGAACAGTCCAACCGCTTATCTGCAAGGCAATAACGACCAGTTGATCAACAGCGGCACGATCACCGCGAGCGGTGCCGGCTCGGATGCGGTGTTCTCGAATACCGCGGGATCGAGCTTCGTGGCAACGATCCAGAACCTCGCGGGCGGCAGCATCATCAGCCAGAACGGCTCCGGCATCCGCACGCTCAATGGCAGCAGCACCATCACGAATGCGGGACTCGTGCAGAGCGGCATCGGCACGGCGATCACAATGGGCAACGGCAACAACACGCTGATCCTGCAGACCGGCTCCGTGATCAACGGCGCGGCCGACGGCGGCGCCGGAGGAACGGCCACGGTGATCCTGCAAGGCTCCGGCACCGCATCGAACGCCTTCACCAATTTTCAGACCTTGCTGATGCAAGGGGCACTGTGGAACTGGACCGGCAGCGGGACCTTCTCGCTCGCGCATGTGCAAACCGGCACGCTCAGTCTCACCGGTACACTCGGCGCAAGCGCGACGGCGCTGGTCGATAGCGGCGCGACCTTGCAGGCGAATGCGCAGAACCTGCCCGCGAGCGTCACCGACAATGGCCTGGTACGCTTTGCCCAGGACAGCGCGGGCACCTACGCAGGAACGATCAGCGGCACCGGCGCGGTCGATAAAACTGGCGCCGGCGTATTGACGCTCGCGCCGACGGCGACCACCGGCAACACCTACTCGGGCGGTACGACTATCGATCAAGGCGGAATCGCGGTGGGCGCGGACAATGCGCTCGGCGCGAACACAGGTGGTCTGACGTTCAACAGCGGCACCTTGCAATTGACCTCGAGCTTCGACCTCGCCGGCACGCGCGCAATAACACTGGCAGCGGGCGGTGGCACCATCGACACACAAGCGTTCAACTCCACACTCACGCAGGCCGTAAGCGGAAGCGGCGCCTTGACGAAAGCCGGCAGCGGCAGTTTGCTGATGACCGGCGTGAGCACCTATAGCGGCCCCACCACGGTCGCCGCGGGCAGTCTCGCGATCGGCGACGCTAGCCATGCGAACGCCGCGCTGACCGGCGGCGGCGCCACCACGGTGGCCGCCGGCGCGACGCTCGGCGGCTACGGCGGCGTGACGGGCGCCGTCCAGAACAATGGCGCGCTGGCGGTGGCGAATGCACTGCCCTTATTGGCCAGCGAGGGGACCGGCGCGTTCTCGATCAACGGCTCACTGCTCAATGCAGGACTCGTGCAGATTGGCGGTCCGGCCAGCGCCGGCGTCGGCAATGTGCTGAATGTGACGGGCAACTATACCGGCCAGAATGGCACCATCGGACTGAACACCGTTGTCGCCGGCGACGGCGCGGCGTCCGATCGCCTCGTACTGAGCGGCGGGACGGCCAGCGGTTCGACCCGTCTGCAAGTCACGAACATCGGCGGCCAGGGCGCGCAAACGATTGCGGACGGCATCGAGCTGGTTAAGGGGGCCAACGGCGCCACCACGGCTTCGAGCGCGTTCACGCTGGCCACACCGGTGAAGGCCGGCGCGTACTCTTACTACCTCGCCAAAGGCGGTGTGAGCGGCGGTACAACGGACAACTGGTATCTGCGCAATACGGTCGCGCCACTGCCCACGGCTACACCGGGCGAGCCGCCTGGCACGCCCGGCGAGCCCCCGGTCGCCGAACCCGGCATGCCGGTTGCAGCCGAGGGCACACCGCCCTTGCCGCCCGCACCGCCGGCCGGCTCGGCCGCCACGCCGCTCTATCGCGTCGAAGTGCCGATCTACGCCGCGGCGCCCGGTGTCGCGCGTGAACTCGGCCTGATGCAGATCGATACGTTTCACGACCGCCTGGGCGATCAGGCCTTATTGAGCGAAAGCGGCACATTGCCTGCCGCATGGGGCCGCGTATGGGGTGGTCATAGCGTGTTGAGCCAGAGCGGTACGGCAAGTCCGCAATTCGACGGGTCCGTGTACGGCATTCAGGCCGGCCAGGATCTTTACGCGGATCACGGCGCGAGCGGCCAGCGCAACCACTACGGCGTGTTCGTCGGTTTCGCGCGGGCCACCGGCGACGTCGACGGCTTTGCGCTCGGCATGCCCAATCTCGCGGTGGGCCACCTTGCGATCAACGCGTATAGCCTCGGCGGTTACTGGACGCATGTCGGCCCGAGCGGCTGGTACACCGACGCCGTGCTGATGGGAAGCTCGCTGAACGTCGATCCGCTCTCGCGCGACGGCGTCGGCACGACGACGCACGGGAATGCGGTCAGCGGTTCGCTCGAAGGCGGCTTGCCGATTCCGCTCAGCGCGGGCCTCTCGCTCGAACCGCAGGCGCAACTCGTCTGGCAGCACCTCGCGCTGTCCGATTTCAACGACGGGGTGTCGAGTGTCGGCTTCAATAGCGGCAATACTTTTGTCGGACGAATCGGTGCGCGCCTGCAAGGTCAATTCGAGGCCTTCGCGACAGCATGGCGCCCTTATCTGCGCGTCAGCCTCTTGCGCGAGTTCGGTGCCGACGACAAAGTCACCTTCGGCGGAGGAACCGTCATGCAGGGCACGGTCGGACAAACCGAGGCGCAGCTCGGCGCGGGTGTGGTCGGCAAATTCAGTGCGTCCGGCAGCGTGTTCGCGACGCTCGGCTGGCTGACGAACCTGGGCGGCGCGCATCAGAGAACGATAACCGGCGACGCGGGCGTGCGCTGGATCTGGTAGTTTCCGCATAGCCAGCCAAGCGCTACCGGTGCGGCGCGGCACGATCCGCGCCGGTAGCCATTGCCAGCGCGCTTCACACCTTCCTCGCCACCCGTCGGCCCTCGGCAAAGCCGGTAAAAACCTGCCAGACTGAGCGCTGATCTTCGCAACAGGCCGGCGCTTGCCGTCCTCTGGATATGGCACGCCGCGCCCCCATCTATGCCAGCATGACTTCGGCCTCGACATCCGCGACCGCCTTGCGCGCGCACCCTGATTCCGCCAGCTTCGATCCGGCCTCGCGGACGGCGCCAGACGCCGCTGCGCGTCCCGCCTCCGGCCTTTCAACGGCCACTGTGCTCGATGACTTCCATCCCGCGGTCGCCGGCTGGTTCCTGAAGACCTTCCCGGCGCCCACTGACGCGCAGGCGGCCGCCTGGCCGCAGATTCGCAGCGGCCGCTCAACGCTCGTCGCCGCGCCCACCGGTTCGGGCAAAACCCTCACCGCCTTTCTGTCCGCGCTCGACGAACTGGTTCAGCAAGGCCTCGCCAACGGCGGTGTCCTGCCCGACGAAACCCTGGTGGTCTACGTCTCGCCGCTCAAAGCACTTTCCAACGACATCCGCATCAATCTGGAAGTGCCGTTGCAGGGCATCGCTGCGGAACTCGACGCGCGCGGCTTAGCGCCGCTCGAAATTCGCACCGCCGTGCGCACCGGCGACACTACGCAACAGGAGCGCAACGCGCTGAAAAAGCGCGCGCCGCATATTCTCGTAACCACGCCAGAATCGCTCTACGTCCTGCTCGGTTCGGATTCCGGCCGGCGCATGCTGTCGACGGTGCGCACGGTGATCGTCGACGAAATTCATGCGCTCGCCGGCAGCAAGCGCGGCAGCCATCTGGCGCTCAGCCTCGAGCGGCTCGACGCGCTGTGCGAGCGGCGCTTGCCGCGGATCGGACTGTCGGCCACGCAAAAACCGGTCAGCGCCGTTGCGCGCTTCCTGGTGGGCGGCGCGAGTATCGAAAGCCCCACTCCCGCGGATTGCGCGATCGTCGACGTGGGGCACATCCGCGAGCGCGACCTCGCGCTCGAGATTCCGCCCGTGCCGCTCGAAGCGGTGATGCCTAACGAAGTGTGGGAGCGCGTCTACGACCGGCTCGCCGAATTGATCGCAATGCATCGCACCACGCTCATTTTCGTCAACACGCGCCGTATGGCCGAACGCGCCGCGCGTCATCTGAGCGAGCGCCTCGGTAAGGACGCGGTCGCAGCACACCACGGCAGTCTTGCGAAGGAACACCGTTTCGATGCCGAGCAGCGCCTCAAACGCGGCGACTTGCGAGTGCTGATCGCCACCGCCTCACTGGAACTGGGCATCGATATCGGCGACGTGGATCTGGTCTGCCAGATGGGTTCGCCACGCGCGATCGCGCCATTCCTGCAGCGCGTGGGGCGCTCGGGCCACCACGTCGGCGGCATGCCGAAGGGTCGGCTGTTTCCGGCCTCGCGCGACGATCTGATCGAATGCGCGGCGCTGCTCGATTGCGTGCGACGCGGCGAACTCGATGCATTGCGGATCCCGCGCGCGCCGCTCGATGTGCTCGCCCAACAGATCGTGGCCGAGGTGTCGAGCAACGAACTGAGCGAAGACGCGTTGTTCGACATGGTGCGACGCGCGGCCCCCTACGCCGAACTCGAACGCGAGCAATATGACGCCGTGCTGCGCATGCTCGCGGAAGGCTACACGAGCCGCAACGGCCCGCGCGGCGCCTATATTCACCGCGACGTAGTGAGCGGCACGCTGCGCGGCCGGCGCGGCGGAAAACTGGTCGCCGTGACCTCGGGCGGCACGATTCCCGAGAACGCCGACTATGCGGTGGTGCTCGAGCCGCAGGCGATCAATATCGGCACCGTCAACGAGGATTTCGCGGTCGAGAGTCTCGCGGGCGATGTGTTCCAGCTCGGCAACGCGTCATATCGCATTTTGCGGATCGAGAGCGGCCGCGTGCGAGTCGAGGACGCGCAAGGGCAGCCGCCGAATATTCCGTTCTGGCTGGGTGAAGCGCCGGGGCGCAGCGATGAGCTGTCATTCGGCGTGGCGCGCCTGCGCGAAGAGATCGAGCGTCGGCTTGCCGGGAACGCGGACGATGCCGGTATCGATACCGATTCCATGCCTGAACGCCTGCAGCACGCAATCGACTGGCTCATCGAAACTCTCGGTCTCGATGAAGCCGCCGCCCGTCAGATTGTCGACTACCTCGCTCGTGCACGTGCCGCCCTCAGCGTGCTGCCGACGCAAAACACGCTGGTCATGGAGCGCTTTTTCGACGAATCAGGCGGTACGCAACTCGTGATCCACACGCCGTTCGGCAGCCGCGTGAATCGCGCGTGGGGGCTCGCCTTGCGCAAGCGTTTTTGCCGAACCTTCAACTTCGAACTGCAAGCCGCCGCCACTGAAGACGCGATCGTCCTCTCGCTCACCGGCAGCCATTCGTTCGTACTCGACGACGTATGGCGCTATCTGCATTCGAACAGCGCCGAGCATCTGCTGATCCAGGCGCTGCTCGACGCGCCGCTGTTCGGCGTGCGCTGGCGCTGGAACGCGACCACCTCGCTCGGCCTGCCGCGCTATACCGGCGGGCGCAAGACGCCGCCGCAATTGCAGCGCATGCGTAGCGAAGATCTGCTGGCAAGCGTGTTTCCGGAGCAAGCTGCGTGCCTGGAGAACGTTGTCGGCGAGCGTGAACTCCCGCGCCATCCGTTAGTGGACCAAACCGTCGACGACTGCCTGCATGAGGCGATGGATAGCGACCGCTGGCTCGCTTTGCTGCGTCGCATCGAACAGGGCGACGTGCAGTTGATCGCCCGCGATCTGCCGGCACCCTCGCCGCTTGCCGCCGAAATCCTCAACGCAAAACCGTATGCCTATCTCGACGACGCACCAATCGAAGAGCGTCGCACGCAAGCGGTACTGAACCGGCGCTGGACCGATCCGGCCAGCGCCGACGACCTTGGCGCCCTGGACGCCGACGCGATCGACAGCGTACGCGGCGAAGCATGGCCGCAGGCACGCACCGCCGACGAGATGCACGAAGCGCTAACGGGCCTCGCGTGCATCACCGGAACCGAAGCGGGTCACAACGAAGGCTGGCCGGCGTGGCTCGCGTCGCTTGCCGAATCCGGCCGCGCGACCCGCCTGCGGTTCGGCGGCGACGACGTGCTGTGGCTACCCGTGGAGCGCCTGACCTGTTTCCAGGCGCTCTATCCGGACGCGCCGTTCGAGCCGCCGCTCACCGCACCGAAGGGCTTCACCGAGACCTGGAGCGCCGACGACGCCCTGCTCGACGTGTTGCGCGCGCGGCTGACCGGTTTTGGCCCGCTGCCGGTGCAGGCGATTGCGCAAGCGCTGCGCTTGCCGGCGGCATCCGTCGAACAGACCTTGCTGCGCCTCGAAGCGGAAGGCTACGTGATGCGTGGCCGCTTCTCGCCGGGCGCAAGCGAGGAAGAATGGTGCGAGCGCCATTTGCTGGCGCGGATACACCGCTATACCGTGAAGCGCTTGCGCCGCGAGATCGAGCCCGTGGAACGGCACGACTTCATGCGCTTTCTATTCGAGTGGCAGCATCTGACGCCGGACACCCGCAGTGAAGGACGTGAAGCGTTGGCCGCCGTGCTTGAACAGATGGAGGGTTTTCAGGCGGCTGCGGGCGCATGGGAAGAAGACATTCTGCCGGCACGCGTGAAGGCGTACGCAAATACTTCGCTGGACGAACTATGCCGGGCCGGCAAGATCGTCTGGACCCGTCTGACCGAACGGGCACGCGGCGCGGCGGGGCCGGTGCGCAGCACGCCGATCGTGTTGCTGCCGCGCGCTCAGGTGCGTGTCTGGAGCGCGCTGATCGATCCGTCAAAGCAGCCGGAGCTATCGGCGCGGGCGCAGCTCGTTTATGACACGTTAGCGCAGCACGGCGCGATGTTCTTCGACGAATTGCTCACTGAAGTAAGCGGCTTGCGGATGGAACTGGAGAACGCATTGGGCGAACTGGTCGCAGCAGGCCTCGTGAATTCCGATAGTTTCGCTGGCTTGCGCGCGCTACTCAAACCTGCCGCCAAACGCAGTACGTATTCGAGCAGCCGCCGTGTCAGGTCGGGTGCATTCATCGGAGGAATGGACGACGCGGGACGCTGGGCGCTCGTCAATCGGCAAACCGTTGCCGCCGCGCCGGAAACTTCGCCCGCGCGTCGCCAGCAGTTCGCGCCCGAGACACTCGAACACATCGCGATGACGCTGCTGCGCCGCTATGGCGTGGTGTTCTGGCGTTTGCTCGAACGCGAGGCCGAGTGGTTGCCGCCGTGGCGCGATCTGTTGCGTGTTTTCCAACGGCTCGAAGCGCGCGGCGTGGTTCGCGGCGGCCGATTTATCAATGGGCTCGCCGGCGAACAGTTCGCATTACCGGAAGCGATTCCATTGTTGCGGGAAGTTCGACGACACGCGAACGACGGTGTATTTGTGTGCGTCGCCGCAACTGATCCTTTAAATCTCGCGGGCACTTTGCTGGTCGGCGAACGGGTGCCTGCTGTCGCCGGAAATCGGATTCTGTATCGGGATGGTGTTGTTATCGCGACACTAATTGCGGGGGCATTCTGGTTTGCCCCTGACGTGGAAACGATTCCCGCCGAACGGGAGCACGCACGAAGCCTGCTGGCGCGGCGATTCTAAAGCGATTTTGATTCGATTCTGAAACAATTTCTATGCGTTTTCGCGAGCTTCGCACGCATATGTGGCGCAACAAAAGTTTAAAGACAAAGCCCATTCGGATCGTTAATGTTTTATGGGCCCGAATATCAGTTGCTTCGCTACAATGAGGCAAGTCTTTAAGTATGATGAGACTGTTTGCCGCCAATCCACCTTCATGGTGGGGCCCATCGGCACACCGCCCAGGGATCTCATGAACGACGACCAACACGATCAGGTGCTTTTTGCGCAGTTCGGCACAAGCAGCCCTTGCTGGCGTTTGTCGAACGACAGCAACGCATTGGAACTCACGCCGGTCAGCGGCGACGTGCCGGCTAACGTCGCAATTCCGCTGAATCCCCAGCAGGCCTCGCAAATCCGCTGCCTCACCGGCATCACTTCGCACCTCGTTCTCGACGTGCGGCTGTTCGGCGAGCCGCTGCGCCTGCACCTCGTCGGAAAAAAACTCGCCAGCAATACCTGGGCAGGCACCGCTTCGGCCTACGACGATACGGAGTCCGTCGCACGCGATCTGGTCCATGGTCTGTCGTTCGCCGAACAGGTCGTCTCCGAAGTCAATTCGGTTGTGGTCATCGTCGACAAACACGGCCGTATACAGCGCTTTAACCGCCTTGCCGAGGAGCTCACCGGCGTCAAGGAAGAAGACATTGTTGGGCGCAATGTGTGGGCGTTGTTCATGAGCACTGAATCTGGCGCGGCATCGAGCCAGAACATCGCGGGCTTCTTCAATCGCGGCGTCTCGTACGAAGTCGAGCGGCGCGTGAAAACCCTGCGCGGCGAACGGCTCTTTCTGTTTCGCAACAAGTTCGTTCACAGCGGCAGCGGTGTCGACGAACAGTTTCTGATCTGCTCGGGCACCGACATCACCGAAGAACGGCTCGCGCAGGACCGGCTCACTGAACTGGCGAACACCGATTCGCTCACCGGCCTCGCCAATCGCAATGCGATCCAGGACAAGATCCGGACTGCGATAGAAGATGCGGCGCCAGGCGAATCGGTCGGCGTGCTGTTCCTCGATCTCGACAACTTCAAGAAGGTCAACGACCACTACGGCCACGTTTTCGGCGACCGGTTGATCTGCGACGTGTCCTCGGCGATCCACGCCTGCCTGAACGAAGGCGACGCGCTCGCGCGCCTCGGCGGCGACGAGTTCATCGTGCTCGCCACCAGGTGCACCGCCCATGATCTCGAAGCAACCGCGCAACGCATTCTCGAACGCCTGCGCACGCCGTTTAGCCTGGGGCTCGTCGAGGTCTACACCGGCTGCTCGATCGGCATCGCGCTCTATCCGGAGCACGGCGACAACCTCGAATCGCTGATCCGTTCCGCGGACACGGCAATGTACGTCGCCAAAGACGAAGGCAAGCGCACCTATCGCGTGTTCTCGCCCGACATGAACCGCAAGGTGGCGGAGTACATGTGGCTCGATACCAACTTGCGGCGCGGCCTCGAAGAAGGCCAGTTGACCCTGCACTATCAACCCAAGCTCTCGCTCGCCACCGGCGTGGTGCAAGGCGCGGAGGCGCTGGTGCGCTGGAACTCGCCCGAGCGCGGGCAGATCATGCCGGCGGAGTTCATCCGCTATGCGGAGGAATCCGGGCTCATCGGCGTGCTCGGCCGCTGGGTCATGGAAACAGCCGCGCGGCAAGCCGCCAAGTGGAAGGCCGACGGCTATAACCTGCGCATCGCGATCAACGTGTCGGCACGGCAACTGGTCGATACCGCCGTGGTGCGCCATTTCAGCGAAGCGCTGCAATGCGCGAATCTCGATCCCTGCCTGATCGATCTGGAGCTCACCGAGAGCTGCCTGATCGAGGACGAGGCGGCGGCGATCGATCTGATCACGCAGTTCCGCCAACTCGGCGCACAGGTTCATCTGGACGATTTCGGCACAGGCTACTCGTCGCTCTCGCAACTGGGCCGCATTCCGCTCGACGTCATCAAGCTCGACCGCAGTTTCGTCCGCTCGATCAATGCGGACACCAAGGCGCAGGCCCTGGTGCGCTCGATGGTGGCGGTCGCGCAGGAACTGAATTTCAAGGTGGTCGCCGAAGGCATCGAAACCGAGGCCGAAGAGGTGTTCATGAAGGGGCTGGGCGTCGACTACGTGCAGGGCTTTCTGTATGGTCAGGCCATGCCGGCCGCGGAGTTCGAGCGCTGGTTGCAGGATAGGCAGAAGCTCAGGCTGATTGCCTGAGCTTCCGCGCAACCGGTGGCCCACAGGAAGCGCCCCGCCCCGAAAGAAGTTCCCGTGAAGTATTGGCGGCCCGCGCCCGCTGCGGTTCGCCGTCGTCGAGACGCGGATCGATTCAGGCGAAATTGGCCGCACTGGAAGCTGTCTGGCGCAAATTTGAAGTACGGCGATTTTGCAGCATCACCAGCCGCTCCATGAAGGCCAAGTCCTTCTCTTCGATCATGAAGGCGGCATTCACCCAGTCCTCGGTAATTTCCATCAGTTCGGCGCGCGAGAGTTGCAAGACGCGCTGACGCGCCCGCAGCATCGCGCGGATTCCGTTCATCTTCGGCTTGAGCGTGTCAATGAACGTACGCGTCGCCATATAAGCGTCGCCCGGCTCGAACAGATGGTCGACCAGCCCCTTGCTGAAGTGCCATTCCGCCGTATGCGATTCGCCCACGCCGATCAATTCCTCGGCCAGACGCATGCCCACCTTGCGCGCGACCAGCGAATAACCGCCCATGCCCGGGAACAGATTGAATGCGATCTCCGGAAAACCCATGCGCGCATCGTTCTGCGCCAGCACGAAATGGTGCGCGAGCGCCGCCTCGAAGCCCCCACCCAGTGCCGTGCCCTCCACCATGGCGATCGAAATCGCTCCGGTGTCGAAGCCGCGTGCCGCCGCATGCACACAATCGACACAGGCTCGCGCGTACGACAGCAGCGACTGACGCTTGCCCGAGCGGATCGAGTCGGCAAAGAAATCGAGGTCGCCGCCGACATTGAACATGGTCGGAATCAGCGAGCCCGTCACCCAGAAATCGATCGGCAGGCCGGATTCTCGTGCTGCCTGCGCGAGACCCAGAATGTCATGGACCAGTTCGAGATTGAAACAGGGACGCGGTTGTGCCCGCAGCATCATCCACATGATGTTGCGGCCTTCTTCATAGTAAGCCGAGATTTGCGACAAATTGCCGGCCTCGAGGAACGGACGGCAGGCGTGGTGATTATGTAGATTCATTTTGAATGATCCTTTTTAAGGTTAAACATTGGCATTGCAATGCGAGCCTAAAGCAGACCGGAATCGGATGGGAGCGGGGTAACCAACAGATGAATGCAACAGGTTCCCGGAGCACCGCCGGACGGGGCTCTGCGGGAAGGCAAAATACCGGAAAAGAGGATCTATGGACGCAAACGCTTGCGCACCGGAGCTGGGCGAAATTAGGCGTGGATTGGACAGCCGGTCACGATAAATTAGCGAACGAACGGTGTCTGGATTTCGTGCCGGATTTGAAAGAAAAAGAAATGGCTTTCGATTAGGTAATGCAATCGAAAATAGTGTTTGCAGGCGATTGCTTTCTGATTTGTGACCTAACAGACGGACTATTCAATACGCATAATAAAATGCGGGCGCCTCATGGCGCCCGCTGATTTGCCTGCAATGTTATTGCAAGAAAAGGGAAAGCAAAGTCCTGGTCAAGGTGCTGCCGCGATCACCTGCGCCACGGCCGCCGTCAGTTTCTTGCCGTAGGACACGTGCAGAAACTCGTTGGGCCCGTGCGCGTTCGACTTCGGCCCGAGCACGCCGCACACCATGAACTGCGACTTCGGGAAGCCCGACTTCAGCACGTTCATCAACGGAATCGTGCCGCCCTGCCCCATATAGGCGACGTCCGCGCCGTAGTGTTCGCGTGACGCCTCGTTAAGCGCGCTAGCGAGCCACGGCGCGAGTTCGGGTGCGCTCCAGCCGCTCGCCGCGCCGGCGTCCGGCTTGAAGGTGACCTTGGCGTTGTACGGCGGATCGAATTCGAGCAGCGCCTTCAGTTCGGCGACGGCCTTTTCTGCTTCGATCATCGGCGGCAGGCGCAGCGAGAGTTTGAATGCCGTGCGCGGACGCAGCACGTTGCCCGCGTCGGCGAGCGCGGGCAAACCGGCCGCACCGGTCACGGACAGCGAAGGACGCCACGTCGAGTTGAGCAAGGCTTCCTGCGGATCGGTGGTGGTGGGCAACACCTGCCGGCCGTCCTGGCCACAGGCCCACGGCAGCTTCTTCCAGACGTCGTCGCCGAGAATCCGGGCGGTCGCCTCCGCTTCGCGCAGCCGGTCTGCCGGGATCTGAACGTGAAAACCCTTGGGCAGCAAGGTGCCGTTGGCGGAGTCTTCGAGACGGTCGAACAGTTGCCGCATGATGCGGAAGCTCGACGGCGCAATGCCGCCGTAGCCGCCCGAGTGAATTCCTTCGTCGAGCACCTGAACTTCGAGGTCGCCCGCCACCAGGCCGCGCAGCGACGTAGTGAGCCACAGCTGATCGTAATTGCCCGCGCCCGAGTCGAGGCACACCACCAGACCGACTTTGCCGAGCCGTTCGCGCAGCGCGTCGACGTACGGCAGCAGATCGTAGCTGCCCGATTCCTCGCAGGTCTCGATCAGACCGACACAGCGCGGACGCTCGATGCCCTGCGCGTCGAGCGCCGCCAGCGCCGTGAGGCTCGCGTAGATCGCGTAGCCGTCGTCGGCGCCACCGCGGCCGTAGAGCTTGCCGTCTTCGAGCTTCGGCGTCCATGGACCGAGGTCGTTGCGCCAGCCGTCGAATTCAGGCTGCTTGTCGAGATGGCCGTACAGCACGATGGTTTCGTCGCTGCCCGAGCGGGTCGCGGCCGTTTCGAAAAAGATCACCGGCGTGCGGCCCGGCAAGCGGACCACTTCAAGTTTCAGGCCGCGCACGGGTTGCTGCTCGGCCCATTGCGCCGCGTCGGTGATGACGCGCTCGAGATAGCCGTGCTTGACCCATTCGGGATCGAACGCCGGACTCTTGGCCGGCACGGCGATGTAGTCCATTAGCGCGGGCACGATCTCGTCGTTCCATTTGCGGTCTACGAATTCGCGTAGCGTGTCCTGGTTGATGCGCTGAGTCTGCTGGGTCGTATCGTCGGAGATCATGGTGGGGTGGTCCGTGGCGGATCTGTTCGGTCGAAACGCCCATGATAGTCCTGATGCGCTGTGCACTGAACCCCTCGGCCTACCTGCATGTTTCGCGGCGGCTCTGCGCAAACAGGACAATCGCGCGACAATCGGGGATACATCGCGTCCTGAGGAGCCAGGCTATGGGTGGCAACGTCGTGGTTCAGGCCATCGCCGCGGTGCTCGCGCTGGCGCTGTATTTTCTGCCGAGCATTCTCGCCGACCGGCGCAAACGTCATGACCTGCTGACGCTGGCGCTCTTCAATGCGTGCCTCGGCTGGACCGGGTTCGGCTGGCTACTCGCACTCTACTGGGCGATGCAGCCCAACCCGCCGAAGAACGTGGCCGGTGAAGTGATAGAGACGCGCAAGATCGTGCGGATGCGGGCGTTTTCTTCGGCGCTTCTGGTGCGTGTGCAAAAGCGCGCCGCGGCGCGTGAGCGCCCGGAAAACAAACAGCCGTAGTTCAGAGCACAAGCGTACGCAGCAATCGCAGCCGGCCAGTTAGCGGCGTGTTTGCTGCCGCGCGTCATAGCGTTCACGGGCAGCGTCGAGTTCGGCCGCGTTGTTCTCGGCCCAGTCATCGAGCGCCACCAGCGCGTCACTGAGCGTTCGCCCCAGCTCGCTGAGCCGATACTCCACGTGCGCCACTGCGCCCGGCTGCTCCTCGCGGATCACCAGACCGTTGCGCTCGAGTTCCTTGAGCGTCTGCGTCAGCACCTTCTGCGAGATGCCGCCGATCTTGCGCAGCAACGCGTTATTGCGCATCGGACCGGGCAGCAGCGCCGGCATGATGAGCAGTGTCCATTTTCCCGCGATCAGTTCGAGCGCAAGGCGCGACGAACAGGCCGCGTCGAAAACGTCGCCGCGATAGGCTTGTTCGGCCGATGTGAGGGACGCGCTGGCGGACTCGGGGAATGCCATGGTTACCAGTGGGTAAGTAATGGTGAGCGCATCACTATAGCTCTAAGCTGGCCGCCCAATAACCACTTACCGATGGAACTCATGATGGCATGGCTTATTCTGCTCGCCGCAAGCGCGGTCGAAATCCTGATGGCGCTGGCATTGAAATATGCAAATGGATGGACACGTTTGTGGCCGAGCATCGGCGGCGTTGCGGCCGCGCTCGGCAGCGTATTCTTACTGACGCTGGCGATGAAACACCTGCCGGCCGGTACGGCTTACGTGGTATGGACAGGGATCGGATCGCTTGGCATCACGGTGCTTGGCGTGGTGCTGTTCAACGACCCGGTTTCGGCACCCCGGGTGATTTGCATGACGCTGATCGTGCTGTCAGTGGCGGGGTTGAAACTGATCGACGGATAAGCCGGCTCGCGGGGCTGCTAGTGCTAGTACGTGCCGCTGGCTGCTTCTCTCAAGCCGCCCGGCCGATCTTGCCCCACGTCACCGAGCCGGCCGGAATCGAGCGCGGTTCAGCCCGCACGCTCTCGTGCGCGAACATCTCGCGGCGCAGTTCGCCCTGTTCGTCGAACCACTCGCAAATCAGCCAGTCGCCAGGATTGAGCGCCACCGGCCCTGCGTAGGTCACGGTCATGCGCGGACCGCCTTCTTTTAACGTGACGACGTCACCGACACTGAAAGGGGCGGCTGGCGGTGTTTCAAATGCATCAATGATAGCGGTCAGCATATTCAATCCCTACGGAACCCGTTGCGCGGAAATAGTTATGGCCTGGTGCTTTGCAACATCGAACTGCCGAAGGAAAACCCCAAAGAACTCACCAAGATTAACAATCCGAATTAATCGCGGCAAGCGCTTTTTATTGATACCGTTTTCATAGGCGCTGGAATGGGTTTTCCATACCGGCAGCTAAGGCAAGACTCGCGAAAACCCGGCAGATCAAGCCAGCAAGCCGTCCCAGCAATGCCATCCACATGCAAAAATTACTCTGGAAAACCCGAATCTCAAGTAGAAAATGCGGGTTGCATTTGTCATATTTAATGCATGCCTGACAAGCCGCTCCGGGTTTATTCCAATCAGCTTAAAAGCAGAATTACCAGTGAACAAAAAACTAGCCGGTAAATCTCACACCACGAACCGGTTGGAGCGAGGGCATAAAAGTCGGCGGCGGCTTCAGTTGAAAACGATTCCCGGCCGGTTATTTTCAAACCGGCTGCGCGGCGTTCCGACGCAATGCGAGTTGCTGATGCCGTACCAGCAGCACGCTCAATCCGATACACACGAACATCAGACACGCATTGATCGCGAGGCTGTACTGGAACGCGTGCGCGTAGGCAGCGGGTGTCTCGCGGCCGCCGATCACACCGAAAAACGCACCGCTGATGGCCGCCGTGCCGAACGCCGAGCCGATCTGCAAGGTCGACGACACTACGCCCGAGGCGAGTCCCGCCTTCTCCGGAACGACTTCCTGCAGAACGATGCGCATGATCGACGGCAGCAGCAGGCCGTGACCGACGCCCGCGCATACCAGCCCGCAATAGAACAGCAGATCCGGGGTGGCGGCATGCGTCGCGGACCAGCCGGTAACCGTGAAACCGACCGTCATCATCGAGAAACCGAGCGCCAGCACATGGCCGCCGATCCGCTTGACCACCGCTGGCGACGTCAGCGGCCCAATCACGAAGCCGATCGCGAACGGCATGATGGCCATGCCCGAGGCCAGCGGCGACCAGTGCAGGCCGGTTTGCAGGAAGATTCCGTAGGTCAGGAAAAACGCGCTGTTGCAATAGAACAGAAACGCGAGCACGAGACCCAGCGCGAAGGCCGGGTTGCGGAACAATTGCAAATCCACCAACGGATGGCCGCCGCCGCGTTCGACGCTCCGCTCGGTCGCCACGAAGAGCGCGAACACGGGCACGGCAAGCGCGAACGTCACGAAGGTCCATGCCGGCCAGCCGGCTTCGCGGCCGTGCGTCATCGGATAGATAACCAGCAGCAGCACCATCGAGAGCAACGCGACGCCCTTCAGGTCGATGCCGGTCTGCGTGGCCGGCTGATTTTCCGGCACGAACTTCCAGGTGCCGATGAAGGCCGCGATGCCGATCGGAATATTGATGAGAAAGATGATGCGCCAGTCGAGCCCGAACGGATGATAGGTAATCAGCGCGCCGCCGCCCAACTGGCCGACGATCGACGACAGCCCGAAGACGAAACCATAGAGGCTCATCACCTTGGTCTGCCGATGCAGCGGCACGACCGCGCGGATGGTCGCGAGCACTTGCGGCGCCATGACCGCGGCCGCGATGCCCTGCACGATCCGCGAGATCACCAGCATATGACCGCTGGTAGCAAAACCGCACAGTGCCGAAGCGACCACGAATGCCGCCATCCCCGTCATGAACATGCGACGCCGTCCAAACAGGTCGCCGAGCCGTCCGCCGGTGATCAGCAGCACGGCATAAGCCGACGCGTAGGCGGACACGACGAGTTGCAGTTGCGCGTCGGTCGCGTTCAGGCCGGTGTGAATCGACGGCAGCGCCAGGTTGACGATGAAATAGTCGAGCGGCGCGAGGAAGGCACCGACGAACAGCACGGCGAGCGCCAGGCCCGGACGCTCGAAGCCGGCCGCCGCCTTCCCGGAGACGGCGGCCGCGCGAGCGGCAATCGCGCCGGCACCAGGACAGACGGCAACGGCCCCAACCTCCGCCCCCGCGAGTGCCGCCGGAGCGGGCTTGATAGGATCTCTATTCATGACTGTTCGTTCAAGAATTAGGCAAAAAAAATTAGACGAGCGCACGCATGGCGACGTCCACGATTCCAACCAGCGCATCTTCCGTATGGGCGACTCGCCCCAGCACACGCAGCCCTTGCATCACGCACAGCAGGAAATCGCCAACGGCTTTTTCGTCGAGCGTGGAATTGAAGGCGCCGCTCGCCTGCCCGCGAATCACCGCCGCCGCCAGCAAGGTTGCCATGCGCCGCTGAATGGCGGCGACGCGCATACGCAAGGTCTCGTCGTCGCGCGGCATCTCCAGCGTGGTATTGGTGATGAAGCAACTGCGCTCGCCAGTCAGCGCGCAGGCAACCCGGGCGTAATGCAGCAAGGCGTTACGCAATGCCTCGTCCGGCGGCACCGGTGCGTTGAGCCGCTCGGCCAGCCGCGCGACCGAGCCTTCCGCGTAATGATCGAGGGCGGCGAGCATGATGCCGTGCTTGTCGCCGAAGACGCCGTACAGGCTGCCGCGCAGCAAGCCGGTGGCCTTGCAAAGGTCGTCAATCGAGGTGGCATGGTAGCCGTGATGCCAGAACACCTGGCTCGCGCTCGCCAGAACAGTATCCGTGTCGAACTCGCGCGGCCGCCCACGGGGGGCTTCGCCGCCTTTTTTCACGGATTGCTTCCAGTTGCCAGATTGCTTCATGAAGCGGATATTATGACTAACCGTTCAAGAAAGCAAGGCAAGTTTGGATAGCGGGAGGGTCCGGCAAGAATTCACGCGCCCGCCAGTCGCCATCTACCCTCACTCGCCGGTCTGCTTACCCCACTTCTGTTCGGCGGCCGTGAAGAGCTGGTTGATCTCGTTACCGCTCGCGGCCTCCTTCGTGTAGTTGAAGGTGCCGTGATCGCGCATTTCATGCGCCGCGCGGAGAAACGCGCCCAACGCCGCGCGCGCCAGCGAACCGCCGACGCTGACACGCCGCACGCCCAGCGAACGCAGATCGTCGAAACTGAGCAGCACGCCCTGCAGCCCCATCAGCACATTGACCGGACGTTCGAGTGCATCGACCACCGCGGCGATCTCTTCCCGCGTCTTGAGGCCAGGTGCGTAAAGCACGTCCGCGCCGGCCTCCTCATAGGCCCGCAAACGCCGGATCGTATCGTCCAGATCGGGCCGGCCCACCAGATAGTTCTCGGCGCGCGCCGTCAGCGTGAATGGAAACGGCAAGCTGCGCGCCGCAACAACCGCCGCACGCACGCGCTCCACCGCGGCTTCGAACCCATAGATCGGCTCATCCGCGCGACCGGTCGCATCTTCGATCGAACCGCCGACCACGCCCGCCGCCGCAGCCTGCATGATCGTTTCGGCGCAATCTTCCGGGGCATCGCCGAAACCATTTTCCAGGTCGGCGCTGACCGGCAAATCGGTCGCTGCTGCGATGTCGGTGAGATGCGCCATCATCTGCGCGCGGCCCACCGCGTTGTCGGGCCGGCCGCGCGAGAACGCATAGCCTGCGCTACTGGTGGCGAGCGCCTTGAAACCCGCCAGCGCGAGCAGCCGCGCGGTGCCGATATCCCACGGATTCGGGATGATGAAGGCTTCGCCGGCTGCGTGATAGGACTGGAATTGCCGTGCTTTTTCGGTTTGTGTTGTCATTGACGATCCCATCGAAGACGTCGACCGGCCTCTCGCACTCGCGCGCGGCCGGAACGTCGTCATGTTCGTTAGATTACAAATGAGTGAGATGCACGGAACGCGGCTGCCGGCGGCAAGGTGCCCCCTGCCAACCGGCGCTGCACGGATCTGCCGCGCACAAATCGCGTGCTCAGGTTTCGAGCTTCGCGTCCATCGTGATGGTGGCGTTCAGCACCTTGGACACCGGGCAGCCCGCTTTGGCGTCCGCAGTGGCCTTTTCGAACGCGGCTTTGTCGCCACCGGGGATTTTCACGGCCACATCGAGATGCACCGCGGTAATCGTAAAACCGCCGCCGTCCTTGTCGAGCGTGACGGTTGCCGTGGTGCCGATACGCTCGGGCGTGATGCCGGCCTTGCCCAGTTCCGCCGACAACGCCATCGAGAAGCAACCCGCATGCGCGGCCGCAATCAGCTCTTCCGGATTCGTGCCGATGCCGTCCGCGAAGCGTGTGGAAAACGAGTACTGGGTTTCCTTGAGGACGCCGCTGTCGGTAGAAATCGAGCCTTTGCCGTCCTGCAGGCCACCTTGCCAGACTGCTGATGCCTTGCGCTTCATCGCTCTCTCCTGTTTGTGCCCTGCTTCGTGCCGCTCCTCAACCCTACGTGATGCCGCCCGCAACGGTCCAGCCCGGATTTTCGTGGTATCGGCATCGGTCGCGAGTCGCCCGCAAGGATTTCCCTCGAGGGCGTGCCGCGCGGCGCGAGGGGCGCGGGCGTGGACCGGACTTCATGATAGGCGCTTCCGTGTGCCAGTGTCGTGACGGCAACGGCTTACGGTTCGAAAACGCGCGGAGCAAAACCCGGCGGCGAAACCTGCGCCCCCGCCACCCCCGCCGCCGCTATTCGGCGAAGGGCAAGCTCTCCTGCCCCACGGCGCGCATGTCGAACACGTTCAGCGTCATTGCCACCAGGGCATAGTAGCCAAGCAATCCGACAAGATTGATCACCACCTGATGGCCAAAGCGCTCGACGGCCTTTGCATAGGTAGCATCGGACACGCGTTTGGTATCGTAGAGTTCACTCGCGAAATCGTGAATCAAGGCGTCATCGGCGTGAGCGAAGGACGGGCGATGCCCCAGGCGGATCGCCTCGGCATCGGCTTCGGCTACGCCCGCTTCCAGCGCGATCGGATAGTGGATGTACCACTCGGCCTGCGCCTGCCAGCGTGCCGCGGTCACCAGAATCGCCAGCTCCGACAGGCGCAACGGCAAGCCGGTGCGATAGCGGCAGAACGCGCCGAGCCGTTGCGCCTGCTGCGCCAGCTCCGGACTATGAATCCAGCCCAGAAACGGCCCGTTCAGGTTGCCGCGCGGACCGGACAATATCTCGTCAAGTACGGCCTTCTGTTCGGGCGTGGCATCGGACAGTTCGAAGTGCGGCAAGCGCTCGGTCATGGCAAATCTCGCAGAAATAGAAAGGGCGTCAGATGGCGGCCAGTGCGCCTTCGATCGCATCGGTGAGACGGTTGACGATCTCGTCGATGTCGCGCGCCGTGCAGATAAACGGCGGCGCCAGCAGCACATGATCGCCGATCTTGCCGTCGACCGTGCCGCCCATCGGATACACCATCAAGCCACGCGCGAACGCCTCGCGCCGGATCGCCGCATGCAGTTTTAGCGACGCGTCGAACGGCGCCTTGGTGGCGCGCTCGCGTACCAGTTCAACGCCGACAAACAGGCCCCGCCCGCGCACGTCGCCGATATGCGGATGCTGCGCGTAGTGTTCGCGCAAGCGGCCACGCAACTGCTCGCCGCGCGCCTGCACGTTCGGCAGCAGCCGGTCGTCAGCGATCACGCGCTGCACTTCGAGCGCCGCGGCGCAGGCAGTGGCGTGGCCGATATACGTATGCCCATGCTGAAAGAAGCCCGAGCCGCCGACAATCGTCTGGTAAATGCGCTCGCTGACCAACGTCGCGCCGATCGGCTGATAGCCGGCGCCGAGTCCCTTGGCAATGGTCAGCAGGTCCGGCGCGACGCCGTCTTCCTCGCACGCGTACAGGTAGCCTGTGCGGCCCATGCCGGACATGATTTCGTCGAGAATCAGCAGCACGCCGTAGCGATCGCACACGGCGCGGATCTTGCGGAAATACTCGCGCACCGGCGGCACCGCGCCGGCCGTCGCACCCACCACCGTTTCGGCGACGAATGCGGCCACCGTGTCCGCGCCGAGTTCCAGAATCTTCTGTTCGAGTTCATCCGCGAGACGTTGCGCGAACTGCTCTTCGGTTTCGTCGGCGCGCTGCTCGCGATAGGCGTAACACGGGCTTACGTGATGTGCTTCGATCAGGATCGGCAGAAACGGCTCGCGCCGCCACGCATTGCCGCCGATCGCGAGCGCCCCCAACGTGTTGCCGTGATAGCTCTGCCGACGCGCGATGAAATGACGGCGTTGCAATTCACCCTTCTCGACGAAGTACTGCCGCGCCAGTTTCAGCGCCGCCTCGATCGCCTCCGAGCCGCCCGACACGAAATACACGTGTTCGAGCCCTTGCGGCGCGCTCGCCACCAGGCGCTCGGCGAGTTCCTCCGCGGCCTGGGTCGTGAAGAACGACGTGTGCGCGTACGGCAATTGCTGCGCCTGGCGCTTGATCGCGTCGATCACGCGTTGATTGCTATGGCCGAGGCACGAGACGGCTGCGCCGCCTGAAGCATCGATGTAGCGCTTGCCGGTGGAATCGATAATTTCGATGCCGTCGCCGGCGATCGCGACCGGCAGTGACTGCTTCGGCGAGCGATGGAATACGGTAGACATGGTTTTCCTGTTCCTTTCTATGGGCGACGGCGGCTCAGGCGCGCAGCGGCGCGGGCTGCAAGGAGGCGACGACAGTCTCGAACGCACATTGACCTTGTCGATAAACCGTCATCGAAACACGGTCGCTGCCGATGTCGAAAAGCGCTGTGGCGAGCGTGTTTTCGTCGTCGGGATCGAAGGGGTCGTCGCGGTAGATCGGCAAGCCCTCAGGGGCGCGATCCTGCAACATATTCAGCAACGCGGCGGGATTGATTGGACCGGCGTATGTGCTCAGCAGATGCTCGACGCGAGCCTGCCGGTCGCGTGAAGAATCGGTGACGATTTGCGCCTCGGCTTCGCAGCCAGCATGAATCAGATGATTCGCATGACCGGCGATCGCGGACACCGTCTGCATGGAACAGCGCTGCACGCTGACTTCGACGCTCAGAAGACGCTCGTCGCCCGCACAGCCGAGCGTGTGATGAAAACCGCTCGCGGCCGGCGTGCCGCGCAGAATGGACAATGCTTCGTCGAGCGAGGCCGCATCGAGCACCGCGCGCGCGAGAATCATTCGCGGCACGCCGGCCGCAGGCAGGCGAATACGCAGGTTGTTGATAGCCTGTACGAGGCCCGCGCGGTTGGCCGCGAAGGTGTGGCCCGGCAACGATCCCGGGTAGTAGAAACTGACAAAGCCGGGCTTGCCGGCAGGTCGAACCTCGACCAGCGCGCAACGCTCGCGCAGAAACGGATCGCCGTCTTCGTTGTGCGCGATGAAACGCGCATTGCCTTCGACTGCGGCTAACGTCGTGCAACCGTCCGGTGCGTTGTGAATCAACTCGCCGCGGCAATTCCACAAAAAGATATCTTCCGCCGACCAGCCCAGCCCTGCCGCCATGCCGTCGAGCTCGGCCAGCAGCGCCGGAAAATGTGCGTGAGCCGCGGCACGTAGTTGCTGCACGAACGGCTCGCCGCGCCAGCGCCGAACCGCCCGCCACGCAATGCTTTGCTCCATGTATGCGGCGAACACCGGCCTCGCGAGTTCACCCAGCCGGAAGCCGATGTCATACGGCTCACCGCTCACCTGAAAAAGACTCAAATCCTGCCTGGACGCCACGGTTCGCACCTAATCAACAATCGGTACGTATTTATACTTCCAAACAACATTTGTTGTCAAATTGCGTGTCAACGAAACAAGCGAAGCGGCCTGCTTCAAACCGCGCGGACCTGCGCCTCGCTCAAACGACTAAGACGAAGAACATCAAGGCACGTATGCGCCTTTGTCATGCAGCGATTGTTCTGCAATGCCGAGTTGTTCGACGGCCCCCGCCCCTTCCAGCGCGAGCAGATGCGCGACCAGCGATTCGGAAATCGCCGTGGCTGCCACCAGCGAAGGAAAGAACGACGGGCTTTCGTGCGAAAAAATCAGCACCTTGTCAGCGTTCAACGCGATCGGCGAGACCGCGCTGTCCGTGATTGCGATCAGCTTGCTGCCCTTTTCCAGCGCGGCCTCGGCGACACGCGCAGCCTCGACGGAATACGGCGCGAAACTGATGACGATGGTAGCGCTGTCACGCGCCACCGTACGCAGTTGCATCTCGAGCGTGCCGGCTTCGCCGTTGAGCAGCGACACGGAGGGGCGAAACAACCGGTAGCCGTAAACCAGTCCGAACGCCACGGCATAACAGGAGCGAAAGCCGGCGACATGCACGTGCGGCGCGCGCCGCAGCAGACGCGCCGCTTCCACGATCACGCGACTGTTATGCGCCGCGGTGACTTCGAGATTGTGTTGTTGCGCGACCAACAGGTCGTTAGCCAGCGCATCTTTCGATTTGACGAGCGAACGCGCGCGGCTGGTAAGCGGCTCGGGCCGCGTACGCACGCGCGCGACGAACAGGTTGCGCAATTCGTTCCAGCCGGGAAAACCCAGCTGTTGCGACAGGCGCACCAGCGAGGCCGGTTGCACCTGCGCCCGCTCGGCTACTTTGCGCATCGACGAGACCGCGACTTCGTCAGGATGGTCGAGCAGGAACGCCGCGCCCATCTGGAACTGCGGACTCAGTTCGGAGAATCGCGCCCTGATCAGGGCGGCGAGCTGGTCAAAACTGTCTGGCATGCGATGGTCCGGGTAACCGGCCGATAAAGATGACAACAAATGTTACCACCCGGGGCATCGCAGCCAACAGCGGATTCAGCGAAGATCCAGCGTGCGCCTCCTCGCGAAGGCGCGTATCTAGAGAAGCGCAACTACCCGCACGTCACCCTGCTCGGCCGCCGACGCGACC
Source organism: Paraburkholderia sp. BGA-UO-ETr-F12 (assembly GCF_059567945.1). Taxonomy (NCBI): domain Bacteria; kingdom Pseudomonadati; phylum Pseudomonadota; class Betaproteobacteria; order Burkholderiales; family Burkholderiaceae; genus Paraburkholderia; species Paraburkholderia sp. BGA-UO-ETr-F12. Next base: position 340,044 of record NZ_JCAQOZ010000046.1, read on the forward strand.
ACCTTGTCACCGATCCGCCGGAACGTGATCGATACCGACGAATCGCCGACTTTCAGGTCGCCGACTTCGAGCCAATCGATACCCTCAGGCAGCATGGGCTGTTCGATGATGACTTCACGCCGCTCCGCGTCGATCGTGATGCCGAGACAGGCTTCGAGCATCATGAACGGCGAACCCGCCGCCCACGCCTGCGGCAGACAGGCAACCGGATAGGCGGTGGGCGGCTCGCCGCGCCGCCGCGGGAAACCGCAGAACAGCTCGGGCAGGCGCATGTCGAAATTGACCGCGGCCTGGAAGAGCGCCTGCAGCAGCCGCACGGCCGCCGCCTTGCCGCCATAGCGTGACAGGCCGCGCGCGCAGAGCGCATTGTCGTGCGGCCAGACCGAGCCGTTGTGGTAGGCCATCGGATTGAAGCGTGCCTGGCTCGCGGCCAGCGTACGCACGCCCCAGCCGGTGTGGAACAGCGTGGAGTCGAGCTCGCGCACCACCGCTTCGCCGCGCTCGCGCGAAGGCAGACCGAAGGCCAGCAGGTGGCCCGCATTCGACGCCATGACGCGGCACAGTTCGCCGTGGCCGTCGAGCGCGATGCCGTAGAAGCCGGACTCTTCCATCCAGTACTTTTCTTCGACGCACTGACGGATTTTCCTCGCGCGCTCGCTGTATTGCTTTGCCTGATCGTGCTGGCCGCGCAGCTTCGAAAAGTGAGCCATCGTGTCGAAGGCGGCACTCGCATAGGCCTGCACTTCGACGAGCGCGATAGGACCGTCGGGGAAGCGGCCGTCGGCGTGGAAGACTGAATCGTGGCTGTCTTTCCAGCCTTGATTGGCGAGGCCGCCGTCGGACTCGCGCTGATAGTCCAGCAGGCCATAGCGATTCTTGTCGCACACGCCCGCGACCCATTGCGCCGCGCGTTCCAACGCCGGCCACAATTCGTCGATCAGCGCGAGGTCGTTCGTGCGGGCTGCATAGGCGCCGGCCAACACGATAAATAGCGGAGTCGTGTCGACGCCGCCGTAGTACAGCGCGAACGGCACTTCGCCGGTGGCGGCCATTTCGCCCTTGCGCATCTCGTGCATGATCTTGCCGGGCGCGGCATCGCGAAACGGCGAATTCTCGCGCGCCTGATGTTCGGCGAGAAAACGCAGTACGCCCGCAGCCAGTGTTGGTTGCAGCCACAGAGTCTGCAGTGACGTGATGACCGCATCCCGTCCGAACGGCGTCGAGAACCACGGGATACCGGCGTAGGGGTACGGCCCCGTGGCGAGATCGGTGGTCAGCAGGCCCAGGTCGGCCAGCGAACGGTCGATCCACGCGTTAAAGAGCGGATTGCTCGAACGCACACGCGCGGTGACGCGACGCCGTTCCCGCATCACCAGGTGGGCGTCGACCAGTGCGGCGCGCACGGCAGCGCGCCCGACTCGTGGGCGTTCCGCGTCGATCTGCGACAGATGGGCTTCACTCACTGCGTGCGTGGGTTGTGCGACTTCCGCGGCCGGCTTGTCCGCTTGCGGGACGACCTGCACCGAGACGGACAGATAGATCGACACGCACGCTTGCGCGGGCAGCTTGACGGTGTAATCCGCGCGATCGGCGAAGAGCTTGTCCGGTTCCGGCGAGAAGGCGATCTGCACATTGCGCGCCACGTCATCGAGACCGATATAACCGAGCAGCACCTCGCGGTTCTCGACACGTGCCGGTTCGACACGACCCTGTTTGTCGCGCTTGAGGCCGCGCACTTCGAACATGTCGCGGAAATCGCTGGCAAAGGAGATCGACAGCGGCACGACTGCATCGCTCGTGCCGTAGTTGGTGAGTTCGATGGCTTCGTTGAGCACGGTGCCCGAGAGCACGCGTACGCGTTCGACGTGGATTACGCCTTCCGGCGTGCTGTCGCCGCCGAGCGGCGGCAGCGGGCGATTGGTCAGATGCGCGGTGAACGAGGTGTTGTCGCTGCTGACGCTGCCTGACAGCAATGAGGGCGCGCGGCCGCCGAAGGTGAGGCGCAATGAGGACAGAACGCGGGTGTCGTTGACGAACAGGCCGTCGTCATGGCCGGTGATATCGCCGAGGGGGTCATTGACGATGAAGGTGTCGCCGGACTTCAGCACGTGCTGGGTAGCGCTCGCGACGTTGAGGTTTTCCGTCGGGATGAATGCGCCGTCCGGCTCGGGTTCGTGGTGGTCGATTCCACCCGAGTGGGATAGGCCGCCGAGGGCTTCTGGCTGCTGCATCAAGGGCACTCCTGTGGTGATCGTAGTCGGTGTGGGGGTCGCTTTCGCGGGTCTGGGGGTGGGGGCGCGGCTGCGCGGCTGCGCGGCTGCGCGGCTGCGCGGCTGCGCGGCTGCTTCCGATTGTAGAAGGTCTGCACGCGTCAGACGAACTTATCACACGAGAGTTTCGGTTTTTGGTTTTTTGTTTTTCCCTCGCCGGAGGCGGGTCTGCTCGGTGGGTTCGCTGCTGAGATGGTATTTTTTTGGGGCTTTGGCCTTTCCTTGATTTGTTAGTGGTCTATTAGCGTTGCCCCTGTGCGGGGCGGCACCTACTTTTCTTTGCCTGCCGCAAAGAAAAGTAGGCAAAAGAAAGCGGCTCAAACCGCTAGCTCATAAGCGGGTCCCCCGCGCAGCTGCGGTAGTGGTGCATCTGGAATCCGTGCCCTCGCACACTCCACGCCGTTGACAAAGGACTCATCAGCTCCCACTCCGCACTGCGTGCGTCGCGGACGGGTCTGCCAGCGAAACCCGGGGGCTTCGTTTCGCGCAGCGGGGGCCATTGGCTTCGCCTCGGCGAAGCGCTCCCGCCATGATTGGCGCCCCCTACTTCATAGAAGATGTCTGTGCGACGCTTTTCGCCGTGCGATCGCGATCGCTGCCGCGGTTATAGCTGCAGCAGCGAAGCAACGGCAAGTCATGGAACGGAGGCAAACGCGAGAGCAAAACGACATCCCGGATCAGCGACGCAACAGCGAATCGGGGAACGAGGACAACCGGGAGAATGAAACGCAACTCGGTGGCAGCCATGCAACGCCGAGTCAGGAAACGGGGTAATGAGGAAACGGGGTAAATGAGGGAAGCAAAAACCCGGCGAGCGGTTTTATGAAGTGGGTATCGGCGCGCGCAGCGCCGCCGGAGGTATGACGCCCTTGTCACTAAAGCGGAATGTGCGGGAACACAGATTCCAGATGCACCACTACCGTGGCTGCGCGGGGGACCCGCTTATGAGCTGGCGGTGTAAAGCCGCTTTCTTTTGCCTACTTTTCTTTGCGGCATGCAAAGAAAAGTAGGTGCCGCCCCGCACAGGGGCAACACTAATAGACCACTAACAAAGCAAGGAAAGGCCAAAGCACCAAAACCCCAACAACAGACCAGCCCACGCACCCTGCAAGGAAAAAGCCAAAACCCCAGATCACCAACAACCCCGCCGACCAGGCGGCTTACCTCTTATCGAGCGCCCGAGCCTCGCGCTGAGTCTCCCCCACGAACAACTGCCGCGGCCGCCCAATCTTCTGCTCCGGATCGGCAATCATCTCATTCCACTGCGCAATCCACCCAACAGTCCGAGCCATCGCAAAGATACACGTAAACATCGCAGTAGGAATCCCAAGCGCCCGCTGCACGATACCCGAATAAAAATCAACATTCGGATACAACTTCCGCGACACGAAGTATTCATCCTCAAGCGCGATCTTCTCAAGCGCCATAGCAAGCTTGAACAGCGGGTCATCATGCAACCCCAACTCTTCAAGCACCTCGTGACAGGTCTCACGCATCAGCTTCGCGCGCGGGTCGTAATTCTTGTAGACACGATGACCAAAGCCCATCAGCTTCACACCCGAGTTCTTATCCTTCACCTTCGCAATGAACTCAGGAATATTGTCGACCGAGCCAATCTCCTCCAGCATATTCAGCGCGGCTTCATTCGCGCCACCATGCGCCGGACCCCACAAGCAAGCAATGCCCGCCGCGATACAGGCAAACGGATTGGCACCCGAAGAACCCGCCAGCCGCACCGTCGACGTCGACGCATTCTGCTCGTGGTCCGCGTGCAGAATCAGAATGCGGTCCAACGCGCGCACCAGCACGTCATTCACCTCGTACTCCTGCGCCGGATTCGCAAACATCATCCGCATGAAATTCGCGCTGTACGACAGGTCATTCTGCGGATAAACGAAAGGCTGACCCACGGTGTACTTATACGCCATCGCCACCAGCGTCGGCAGCTTCGCGATCATGCGAATCGCCGATACGTCACGATGCTGCGGATCGTTGATGTCCAGCGAGTCGTGATAGAACGCCGACAATGCGCCAACCGCCGCCACCAGAATCGCCATCGGGTGCGCGTCACGGCGAAATCCACGGAAGAAGAAATGCATCTGCTCATGCACCATCGTGTGCTGCGTAACCGTGGTGACGAACTCCTCCTTCTGCTGCGCATTCGGCAATTCGCCCTTCAGCAGCAAATAGCACGTTTCAAGGAAGTCGGCGTTCTGCGCCAGATTGTCGATCGGATAACCGCGATACAGCAGCTCGCCTTTGTCACCGTCGATATACGTAATTTCGGAGTTGCACGCCGCCGTGGACATGAAGCCCGGGTCGTACGTGAACTTGCCAGTCTGAGCGTACAGCTTGCGGATGTCGATGACATCCGGCCCGAGCGTGCCCTGGTAGACAGGCAAATCAATCGTCTGATCGCTGTCGGAAAAGCTCAGCGTTGCGTGTGTCTTCGAGTTCATCTACACGTTCCTTTTACTTTCACATCGCACACGTGCCGGCATGCCCGATCGTCGGATCACCGCTTGGCATGCTCAGGCTCCGCTTCGCATTCTACGGTCCGAAAGAGCTTAGATTGCGACGATTGACCGCAACAATCCATCTCGACTGGCGCAACATTCATTGCACAGAAAATAAGCACCATCGCCGGAAACATGCGCAAATAACCGGCGAGTACACGGTCTGAGAAAATGCTGCAACCGCTCGGCACCGTTGCCAGCCAAATGAGGTTAGCGCGCTTACTGCAACAATGTTTTGCGGCAGTCAAGCTGCGCAAGCCCCGTCGCTCTGCGATACTGAAGTCGTGTTTTGCTTCCCCTGCAAACACGTCGCTGTCTTTGGCCCGCCGTCCTACGGCGGGCCTTTTTAATCAGCCAGAAGAACAGGAAGGACCAGATGAACGCCTCTCTCGAAATGCTGTTTCCGGATCACGTCCACAACGAAGACAACGTGGTCACCGCACTGAATCATCAGGACATCGTCGTGGCTTTGTCGGCAGCACTAAAAGCGCAAGACGTGGCGGTATTGCATATGCTTTACCCGCGCACCGACGCGCGTACCCATCGCAGCCTCGACGCACTGGTGAATGTCCTGCACGGCCATGGGCTGCATGAAGTCGCGGATCTGATCGCGCATGAAGCGCACTATCTGCTGTTCAAAGATCCGGTCAAGGCATGGAAAGCCTTCCACGAGATTCGCAACGACTCACTCGCGATCGGCGTGCACCTCTATTACCACGGTCTCGTCGGCGAAGCCGCGGAACGTGCACTCGATAAAGACGCGCATCGCAAGGCCTGAACCGCACCAGGCGATCAATTGAAAGCGCACCGCCCCCGATACGCGGGCGAGTGCACGACGCGCTCATCGCGCGCTGATCAAACGTCCACTGAGCAAATGAACTCGTCGACGTAGCGATTGAATGCTGCCGGATGCGCGAGATTCATTCCGTGCGAAGCGCCACGCACCGTTTCGCGGCGCGAATCCGGCAGCCAGGTTTGCAGTGCCGTCGCCGTGCGGCGGAACATGTCGGGACTCTTCTCGCCGTCGATCAATAGCACCGGGCAACGCACCTCGGCGGCCTGCTCGGGCACGTAAGCCGGCAACGGGTCGCGGAATTGACGCGCGAGCGTGTGGGCGTTGTCGGTCGCCATCCGGCGAAAGCCTGGCGTGCTCATGGCCCAGAACCCGGGCCGGCTCACCGAATCGACAAACAGCTGCAAGCCCGCTTCCACTTCCCCTGTTTCGATCAGTTGTGCGGCTTTCGCACGCAATGCATTGACGGTTTCCGGCAAAGTCGCAGGCGGGCGGCCGGCGATCTGCAACGGGCCGCCCGGGTCGGCCAGCGTCAACGTGCGCACGTACTGCGGATGACGCCGCGCGAAATGGAATGCCACGCAGCCGCCGCGCGAGTGACCCACCACGTGCGCCGGCCCGGCGCCGAAACGATCGATGAACTCAGCCACATCGTCCGCATGTTCGCTCCAGCTGAACGGCTGGTCGGGCTCGGTATCCGTCACCGGCCAGTAATGCGTGAGGCTCACCGAGACGCAGCGATACTGCTTCGACAAACCCGCCAGTTGAGGTTGCCAATAGCGGTAATCGCACAGCGAGCCATGCACGAACAGCAGCAGCTCACCCTCCCCGGCTTCCACATAGGGCATGCGCAGGCCACTATGCAGTTCGATAAAGGACGGAGGGACAGCAGAGGACGAAGCCGAAACGGACTGATTCACAGGTGGGTTCACGGACAGCGCGGCGACGGCTGAACCTGTCAGCGGCGACGGCTAGAAATGGATTCGAAGAAGAAAGCGGAGTCGCATCCCTAAAATTGGGATACGACGCGTATTGTCACACAGCCGTTGAATATCCGCTGAAGCTCGTTCGGCGCGCGGGGGGCGAATCACGCCGAATCACGTCGAGTCGATTCACTCGTAGGCGTTGTCATCCAGCAAACCGGCGGCCGCTGCCGCGCCCGCGCCTCGCACCGCGCAAGTGAGCGGTTCATCGGCGACGCGGACCTCGAGTCCGAGATCGTTGGTCAGGCGGCGGGCCAGATTGCCGAGCAGCGCACCGCCGCCGGTCAGGACGATGCCACTATGGGCGATATCGGTCACCAGTTCGGCCGGCGCCGTTTCAAGCGCACGTTTCACCGCGCCGATCACGTGACGCAACGGCCCCTCGATTGCATCGGCGATATCGTGGTTGCTCACCTGAACCGTACGCGGCAAGCCGTCGTCGACGCTGCGCCCGGTTGCGTTCATATGCTCGAGCGGCACGTCGCGTACGGCCGAACCGATGCCCTTCTTGACGTGTTCAGCGGTTTGCTCGCCGAGCAGCACGCCGTACAGGCTGCGCACGTAACTGACGATCGCCATGTCGAAACTGTCGCCACCCACGCGAACCGAGCCGCTATAGGCGAGGCCGCCGAGCGAGATCACGCCGACTTCGGTCGTGCCGCCGCCGATGTCGACCACCATCGAGCCAACCGCCTCCGACACCGGCAAGCCCGCGCCAACCGCCGACGCCAGCGATTCGCCGATCAGACTGACCTTCCACGCGCCGGCTGCCACCGCCGCTTCCTTGATCGCGCGGCGCTCGACCTGGGTTGCCCCCGCCGGCACGCACAGGGTGAAGGCCGCGCGCCGGCTGAACAGCGGCCGCGGGCGCGCCATGTCGACGAATTGCCGGATCATCTGTTCGGCCGCGGAGAAATTGGCGATCACGCCGTGCCGCATCGGCCGCACGGCTTCGACGTTGCCCGGAGCGCGGCCAAGTAACTGGCGCGCTTCGGTGCCCACGGCCGCCACACGTTTCTGGCCGGCGCCGGACTCTTTCTGGAACGCCACGACGGACGGCTCGTTCAGCACGATGCCGCCGTTGTCGGTATAGATAAGGGTATTGGCCGTGCCGAGGTCCACCGTCACGGAATGACGGAACAGTCGATCGAAAATCGGGTAATGCGGCGTCGGTCTGGCCATAGGAAGGCTCTGATGTGTCGTTATCCGCCCTTGCTGGGCAGTCTGAAAATGCGCCCCCGGTTACCCGAACCGCTTGGCACGCCCAGTTGGGCGTTGCGCGATCCGCGCGGCGGGGGTGATTTTCATACCAATGAGCAGTTAACGGCAAGTAAATCAGAATCTTTAGGGCCACTTTTCAATTCCGGGCGAGTCAACCGCGCGGCAAAGCACCCAAGGTATGTTCCAGCGCCTGCTTGCCGAGCTCGACACCGTCCGCGTTTATCGTGTGACCAATGCCGGGCAACGCGTAGGCGTCGACCGCGTAACCGGCGCTGTTGAATGCGTCCGCGGCGTATTCCAGCTCCTCGACCGGGATCACTTCGTCTTCCTCGCCGTGCACGAGCGTGAGCGGCGTGCGGTTCTGCGCGACGATCACCGAGGCGAGCCGCCCCGAGTACGCGAGCGCGGCGGCAGCGCCTTCCGCGCTCGTCGCGACGTGATGCATCGCCATGATCGAACCCTGCGAGAAACCGACCAGCGCAAGGCGATCGAAAGGAAGCTGCCAGTACGCCAGTTCCGCCTCGAGTACGCGCCGCAAGGCCGGATAGCCGGCAGCGACGCGGGTTTCGCGATTGCCTTCGTTGACGTCGCGCAGGCTGAACCATTGGCGTCCGCCGAAGCCGCCGTCAAAGGCCTCGGTGCCGTCGAGCGAGGTGAACGCCACGTCCGGCAGGCTCTCGCTCCAGATGTCCGCAAGCGGCATCAGATCGCGCGCATTGCTGCCCACGCCGTGCAACAGCACCACCAGCGCTCTCGCGGGCGTGGCTGACGGCGCGCGCCGCCAGCCGTGTTCGAATTGCTCCCAGGCCATAGTCAAATCCTCTCTTCGTACTCGCTGTACTTCCGGTTCGTGTCCGCGCTTCCGTGTTTCAGCACGTGTGGCCAGCGAGGCGGCGACGTGCAGTCCGCCGCGGCGCCTCAGCCGGGAGCATACGCTGCCGGAACGCTTCCTGCCGTCCGATCTGCGTGCTTCGACTACGCCGGAACGTGAATGCAGGTATGCTTTTGTGGGCATTCGCGCAGCCGCCCGGCTCACTGCCTGGGCAGAGCATCACGCCGTATCAGACATCCGTTGCACCGCAATCCGGAGAATCGTTTTGAGCCAGCCCTCTTCCGCGCCTGCCGCCGCGCCGCCGGCACCACCGCCGCCGCTACAAGGCGGCAAACTGGTTCTGGCGACCATCGCCGTCGCGCTCGCCACCTTCATGAACGTGCTCGACACGTCGATTGCCAATGTGGCGATTCCAACCATTTCGGGCAACCTCGGCGTATCGGTCGACGAAGGCACCTGGGTTATCACGGTGTTCGCCGCCGCCAATGCCGTCTCGATTCCGTTGACCGGCTGGCTCACGCAACGCATCGGCCAGATCAGGTTGTTCGTCGGCGCGATTCTGATGTTCGTGCTGGCTTCGTGGTTATGCGGCATTGCGCCCACGCTGCCGATCCTGCTGATCGCGCGGGTGTTCCAGGGAGCGGTGGCCGGCCCGCTGATCCCGCTTTCGCAAGCGATTCTGCTCGGTTCGTATCCGAAGGAGAAATCGTCGACCGCGCTCGCGCTGTGGGCCATGACGGCCACCGTCGGCCCGATTGCGGGTCCCGCGCTCGGCGGCTGGATCACGGATAGCTATAGCTGGTCGTGGATTTTCTACATCAATATACCGGTCGGCATTTTCGCGGCCGGCGTCACGTGGATAATCTATCGCACCCGCGAATCGCCAACCCGCAAGCCACCCATCGACGTGGTCGGGCTGGGCCTGCTGGTGACATGGGTCGCGTCGCTGCAGATCATGCTCGACAAGGGCAAGGATCTCGACTGGTTTTCGTCGCCGGTAATCCTGATTCTGGGCATCACCGCGTTGATCAGTTTCGCGTTTTTCCTTGTGTGGGAGCTGACCGAGGAGAACCCGATCGTCGATTTGCGGCTGTTCACGCAGCGCAATTTTCTCGGCGGCACGATCGCGATTTCAGTGGCGTACGGCGTGTTCTTCGGCAACCTGGTGTTGCTGCCGCAATGGATGCAGGAGTATCTGAACTACCGCTCCGTGGATGCCGGCCTCGTGACCGCGCCGCTCGGCGTATTTGCGGTGATTCTCGCGCCGATCATGGGCCGCGTGCTGCCGCGTTCGGACGCACGTATCATCGCGACGCTCGCGTTTGTCGGCTTCGCGATTGTGTTTTACATGCGCTCGAAGTACGTGATCGAAATCGACACGTGGCACCTCGTACTGCCCACGCTGCTGCAAGGCATTCCGATGGCGCTGTTCTTCGTGCCGCTGACGGCGATTATTCTTTCCGGACAGCCGCCAAACAGGATTCCGGCCGCCGCCGGGCTGTCGAATTTCGCACGCGTGTTCTGCGGCGCGGTGGGCACGTCGATCGCCGGCAACGAGTGGAATAACCGTACGGTGCTGCATCATGCCCGGCTCACTGAGCAGGCCAGCGTCAACAACCCGCTGTTCAACCAGCAGATCGATTCCACCCAGTCGCTGCTGCAACTGAATCCGCAATCGGCGCATGCGCTGTTCGATTTCACGGTGAACACGCAGGCCGCGATGATGGGCCTGAACGACATCTTCTATGTGTCGGCGATCATTTTCATTCTGATCATTCCGCTGATCTGGATTACAAAGCCGGCCAAGGGTGGCGGCGGTCCGGGTGCGGCGGGCGCGCACTGATTCCGGGCGACGGCGCTGCCGCGCGAGCAGGCACGGCGGCGCTACGCCGCATCACCAATTCGCAGCAGGATGCCAGTAGAATCGCGGCTTCAACGGTCCGAGCCCCAATGAACTACGCATCCATCCTCGAACAGATTCATCGCGATCTTCAGCCGTATCTGGGCGCCGGCAAGGTCGCCGATTACATTCCCGAACTCGCGAACGTCCCTGCCGGGAGTTTCGGCATGGCGATCGTCACGGCATCGGGTGACGTATTCCGCACCGGCGCTGCCGACACGCGCTTTTCCATTCAGAGTATTTCCAAACTATTCGCCTGCACGCTCGCGTTCCGGCTGCTTGGCGACGAACTTTGGCAACGCGTCGGGCGCGAGCCGTCCGGCAACGCCTTCAATTCACTGGTCCAACTCGAAGCCGAACACGGCAAGCCGCGCAATCCGTTCATCAATGCCGGAGCGTTGGTCGTCACCGATGTGTTGTGCCGCCGTTTCGTGCAGGCCGAAACCGCGCTGGTCGAATTCATGCGACGGCTGACAGGCGAAACCAGCATCGACTACGATTCGCGCGTCGCGCTATCGGAGTTGCAGCACGCGCACCGCAATCGCGCGATGGCGCATTTCATGGCGAGCTTCGGCAACATGGAGATGCCGCCCGAGGTGGTGGTCGATGCTTATTGCCGGCAGTGCGCGATTTCGATGAGCTGCGTGGAGCTGGCGAAGGCGGCGCTGTTCCTGACCAATCATGGGGTGGTGCCCGCCACCGGCGAGCGGATTCTCGACACCAGTTCCGCGAAACGGCTCTCCGCGCTGATGCTCACCTGCGGCACCTATGATGCGGCGGGCGATTTCGTCTACCGGGTCGGCTTGCCGGCGAAAAGCGGCGTGGGCGGCGGAATTGTCGCGGTGCTGCCGGGTGAGATGGCCGTATGTGTGTGGTCGCCCGGACTCGACAGCAATGGGAACTCGCTCGCGGGCGTGCTGGCGCTGGAATGGTTGACGACTTATACGGGGCGGTCGATTTTCTGATGCTGCCGAATAAACAATTCGTCGTGAGCGAGGTTGATTGTTTTCTTTGGCGCCGGGTGACCCTTCCACCGATGGATTGATGTAAAGGGCACGCACAGTCCGGAATTTGCGGGTTGGCGATTGGCCACGACCGCAAGACCTCGCCCATACGTCAGCTAAATGCAATCGCTAATGGTTATCCGGTGGATGATTGCGGTCTTCATTGCCGCCGCGCGCCTCGCCGCCGCGCTCACCGGACGGACCGCCCGGGTGCATGGGAGCCTGTCCCTGGGGAGCGCCCATCATGTGTCCGGGCTGCTGCGCAGGCCCATGCGCGTACCCCGGCTGCGGCGGCGTCGGCCCATGCGCGTACCCCGGCTGGGGCTGGGGTTGCGGCTGCGGGGCTCCGTGCATGACCGGCCTCGGATTCACAACCGGACCGCCCGCCGCCGGCGGACCGCCATGCGGCGGCGGAGCGCCCCGCATCGGCGGCGGGTGATTCGCCCAGCGGTCCCGGTCGTGATACCAGGGCTGGCCGCGATAGTAATGATCCCAGTAAGTTCCGAACGAGAACGCCACGACCGGCAGTCCGATCTGCACGCCGTAAGTCATGACCGGCACCTCGCTCCCCTGGTACGGATAGTCGAGATATCCGCCGTAGACCCAACCACGCAGTCCGGGCGCTTCGACGTCGCACCAGCTGTAATCGGAGACGCAACCGTACACGGTGAGCTGAGCGCTCGGGGGCACTTGCGCCACCACCGGATAGTCCCCGGACGGACCCGCATAAACGTCCACAGGCTGATTCGTATACGCCAGCGATTGAGCGAATGCAACGCCGGACAGCGCCATCAGGCCGATGCCTCCCGCGACGATTCGAATGACGATTTTCTTTTGCACGATGCCTCCCTCGCAAAGAGTGGTCCATGCATGACGTGCTCTATTCGTCTCGTCGCGATAAGCGCGCCTCGGCAGCAGGTCCACCTTACTTGGACAAGACCGGGGGCGTTTGAATTGCACCCGTCGGTCTGCGCAATTACGGTTTGTCAGCGCTCTTACATTCAGCAATTTTCACGCTTCGTTGCTCGTTCACTAATCTGAGCGATATGAAGCTGCCGCAAGCGTTGAGCGTGGTAACGGTGACTTTGCCCAATGCCATGCTGAAGTAAAGCAGCGCGACAATCGCACCGCCCCGCACCGCCCGCGCTCAATCCACCGATATACGGTACCGCGAGACGCTCCCTATCACTCCCGTTCCATTCGTCCCCCTGCCGGCGCCGTCAGAAAATAAGTTTGACAAACTATCTTTAGATATATATCTTACGACACATCTTAAGACATAACCGGAGTACCCAAGATGCGTCATCACCCTCGTTTTTCCCGTTCGCGCGGCGCGGACGACGGTTTCTTCGCCGGACATGACCGCCCGTCGCTGCATGAGCTTTGGCACGCCTTCGCCCGCCGCTACGAGCGAGCCGGCGAGCGCGGCAGCGAGCGATATGAAGAAAGTTTCGAACGCCGTCACGGCAGCCGCGGCGCCTGGCATGAGTTCCACGGCGACGAACACGGCCACGGTCGTCACGGACACCATGGCGAGCGCAACGAGCGCCGCGACCGCGACGATCTCGGCGCCTCCCACTTCGGCCGCCATGGCTACGACCGCTTCTCGTTTCACGCAATGTGGCACGCGATCGGCCGGGGGCACGAACATCGTGGGGGTGGCCGTGGCGGACGCTTCGGCGGCGGCCCCGGAGGCTTCGGTGGCGACGGCGACGGTTTTCCGCGCGGCCGCAAATTCAGCTCCGAAGATCTCCAATTGCTGCTGCTCTCGATGATCGACGCCCAGCCTAGCCACGGCTACGAGTTGATCAAAGCGCTCGAAACGCGCTCGAACGGTTTCTATAGCCCGAGCCCCGGCATGGTCTACCCGGCGCTCACCTATCTGGAAGAACTCGGCTACGTCACCGTGCAACTCGAGGGCAACCGTAAGCGCTACGAACTATCGGAAACGGGCCGCGAATATCTGGCCGCCAATCGCGACCGCGTCGAGTTGATGCTCGCCAAACTGGCGCATATCGCCCGCAAGATGGATTCCGTGCGCCGCGCGTTCGCCGGCGAGGAGCCGGCCGACATCAGCGAAGGCGGCTGGTTGCCGGAACTGAGCCAGGCGCGCCGCGCGCTGAAGCATGCGCTCCTGCGCCGCGACAACGTGCCGGCCGACGAGCAACGCCGCATCGCCGCAATTCTGATGCGCGCGGTCAACGAAATCGAACGTGAAGCTGACGGCAATCCTGGCAACGACGCAACCAGCGGCGAACCGACCGTTTGAGACTACGCGATCTGCCACTCGCGCGCGAAGGCGCCCATGCCCACCTTCGCGCGCCAATCCAACCACGAGGAATGACACCCTTATGCTGACAAATGACAACCGCGCCGATCTGGCCGTCCATCGCGTACGGCATCCGCTGAAGTTCCGTCTGTTGCAGGTCAAAAAAGTCCACGCGCTGAATCCGCATCTGATTCGCGTCACGTTTACGGGCGAGGATCTGCACGACTTCGTCTCTGCTTCGTTCGACGATCACATCAAAGTGTTCTTTCCCGAACCCGGTGCCGACAAACCCGTGCTGCCGGAAGCCGGCCCCGACGGTCCGGTGTTTCCCACCGGCCAGCCGCGGCCGATCGCCCGGGATTTCACACCGCGCCGCTTCGACGCCGAGGCGCGCGAACTGGATATCGAGTTCGCCATGCACGAGGCCGGCCCGGCGGCAACATGGGCGGCGCAAGCCAAAGCGGGCCAGTATCTCGGCATTGGCGGCCCGCGCGGCTCGCTGGTGATTCCGACCGGGTTCGACTGGCATCTGCTGATCGGCGACGATACCGCGTTGCCCGCCATTGCCCGCCGGCTCGAAGAACTGCCGCCCGGCACCCGTGTCGCAGCGGTAATCGAAGTGGCCGACCCGTCAGCGCAGATCGAATTCACGACGCAAGCCGAACTGCATATGGTCTGGCGCCACCGCAGCGAATCGGCCTATCGCGGCGAGGCCTTGCTGCAGGCAGTACGTGAGATCTATTTGCCTGAAGACGGCGAAGGCTACGTATGGGCCGCGGGCGAATCCGCGACGATGCGTGCGGTGCGCTACCACCTGTGCACCGAGCGCGGTATCGACAAGTCGCGGATTCGCGCGGCCAGCTACTGGAAACAGGGCGCCGAAGCGGTACACGAATCGCTCGACGATTGACGGTCCACAGCGTGCGTGCAGCGGATGGCGTACGTCGGTCAAACCGGGTGAGCGATGTGAGCCACGTGAGCCATGTAAGCCGGGTGAACTGCGGGGCCGCGCGAAACTGGATCGCACGACAAGCGGCGTGCCCCGAACAACAAGACAAGGAATTGACCGATGTACTCCATTAGCACTAAGCACGAGCGCCGCTTACTGTGGCTGCTTGCGCTGACGCAGCTCACCATCATCATGGACTTCATGGTGATGATGCCGCTCGGCCCGCAGATCATGCACGCATTCAGCATCACACCCGCTGCGTTTGCAACGGCCGTGTCGGCGTATTCGTGGTGCTCAGGGCTTTCGGGCCTATTCGCGGCGACCTATATCGACCGCTTCGACCGGCGCCGGCTGTTGCTGACCGTCTATGCGCTCTTCGCGCTATCGAACCTGGCGTGTGCGTTGGCCACCAGCTTCCCTCTCCTGCTTGCTGCGCGCGCATTTGCCGGCATTACGGGCGGCGTGCTGGGTTCGGTGATCATGGCGATTGTCGGCGACGTGATTCCGGTGCAGCGCCGCGGCGCCGCAACCGGCACGATCATGACGGCCTTTTCATTGGCCGCGATCGCCGGCGTGCCGGCCGGCGTGATGTTAGGCGCGCATTTCAACTGGGCCGCGCCCTTCTATTTACTGGTAGTGCTGTCGCTGCTTGTGTGGGTTGCGGGCTCACAACTGGTGCCTTCGCTTACCGAGCATCTGAGTCGCCGTCAGCCGGCGCTTGGCGAGGTGCTGCCTGACTTGTGGCGGATCTTGAGCAACCCGCGCCATATGAATGCGTTTGCGCTGACCTTCATGATGATGGTCTCGCACATGCTGGTGATCCCTTTTATCTCACCGGTACTGGTTGCCAACCATGGGGTGGCGCCGGCGCAGTTGTCCTGGCTGTACATGGCGGGCGGCGCAGCAACATTCTTCACTTCGCGCCGCGTGGGCAAACTTGCTGACCGGTTCGGCACACGCCGCGTATTCCGGATAGCAGCGCTACTTTCGTTTCTACCCGTCCTGTTCGTCACGCATCTGCCGGATCTGCCGTTCTATGTCCTGGTCATGTTCTTCCCGTTTTTCATGGTGCTGATGTCCGCGCGCATGGTACCGATGCAGGCACTCCTGACCACCGTCCCCGAGTCAAGCCGCCGAGGCGCTTTTCTAAGCGCAAATAGCGCGCTACAGGCTCTGGGCACGGGATGCGGGGCATGGATCGGCGGTCTGATGCTAAGCAGTTCGCCGAGCGGGCAGATCGTGGGGTACGGAACGGTCGGCTGGGCAGCGGTCGCCGTCGCGCTGGTCGCGATATTCTGGATATCGCGAGTGCACGGGGCAGAAAGCTCATTGCCGCCAATCACGCCATTGGGAAGCAACGCAGTCGGCGAAGGTTAGAGAATCCGAGACAACAGGTAAGCCGGCGTCCATCCCGGAGCACCGCGTCGGCGCGCGCGGTGCAGCCGGAAGAATGAAGGCCTTGTTATCGGGGTGAAATGGCCGAGAACACAGAAAAAACTGCTAATCCGGCTCACCCACCAGAGCCCGCCGCGCGGCCTCTCCCTTCGCAGAAGACGCATAAAAAACCCGCGCCCTGCCAATAACGATCTTCAACATGGCAATCACCGGCACGGCGAGGAAAATCCCCGCCACACCACCCAGTTGATCCCCCGCCAGCAACCCGACAATCACGAGAAAAGGGCTCACCTCCACCCCTTCACTCATCAGATAGGGATTGAGCACATAGTCCTGAAACAGTCTGTACAGCGCAATAAAAATCACCAGCCAAAGCAAATGCGCATACCCGCTGAAAACGGCCACCACCAGCGTAATGGCCACCGCCGCCAGCGGCCCGGCGAACGGCACAAACTCCAGCAACCCTGCGCTAACGGCCAGCAAAAACGCATACGGCACACCCAGCAACGAAAAAACCACCCCGTAACAGATCAACGTCGCGAGCGACAGGAACAACAATGCCCGTACATACTTCGACAGGAGCACATTCAGATCCGTGACGATCTCGCCCCACAGCACGCGATGCCGGTCCGTCAGCAGATCAAGAAACGCATCACGCATCTGCGGGCCTTCCTTGATGAGCAGAAAGCTCAGAATAGGAATCAGCACGAGGTAAATCAGATTGCTCGCTGCATGCATCACGCCGAGACCGACACTGCGCGCCATCGGCACGGCCTTGTCGGAACCGGTCTCGATCTGCCCGCGCACGAAATCCACAATTCGCTCGCGCAGCGGCTCGAGAAAATGCGGCAACGGAAGACGGTTAGGCACGTCGGATTTCATCAGTTCGGGCAGTTGCGCGAACAGACGGGTGGCCTGATCCTGCAGTTGCACACCGAATAGCGAACCTGCCACCGCGATCACCGCGACCACCACCACGAACACCAGCGCAATCGAGGCAACCCGCGGCACGGGGCGCGGCCGGAAGCGGTCGACGAAATCGACCATCGGGTAGATCAGATAGCTGAAAAAAACCGCGAATACGACCACTAACAATGTGGACGACGCGGTATAGATAATGAACAGCAGCAGCGCAATCAGAAACGCAGTCCAGACTTTCCTGGCTGTGCAGACGTCGAATCCCAGCATTAACTTTCCTCGAACAGACGGCGAACCCGGCGCCTGAAAGCCGCCGGGAACATCGGACAACCAGGCGCCCGCCAAGGCTAAAGACGCGCGCTTCGCGACGCCATGCACCACGCGTCGCAAAGCGCCGTGATCCGGCTTACATCAGCTTGCCCAGCAGAAATCCGACGCCGAGCGCAATCAACAACGCACCGAGCGGATTGTTGCGTGCGGTCTCGGCGACCTGCTCGACGCTGTCGCCATACTTCGCCTGAGCCTTGCCGGCAAGCTGGCGGACCTTGCCCTCGGCCTGCAGGTCGACGTCGCCGGTCAGACCGCCGACCGCGTCCTGCACCTTGCCTGCCGCATCTTTCACGGTTCCTTCGATCTGATTTGAATTCATCATCGTTCTCCTTGAACAGAGTGAGCAAGCGTCGCCCGCCGCAGCGGGCGCTTTACGGTTGTTGCCGGATTACTTCTTCACGCGGTCACGGACCGCGTCCGCAGCTTCGCCGACTTTCGACTGCACCTTGCCGGCCAGTTTTTCGGCCGCGCCCTCGGCCTGGGTCGTCCGGTTGCCGGTGACTTTGCCAATCGCTTCCTTGACGGAGCCCTTGACCTGTTTCGCCGCACCTTCGACACGATTCTTATCCATGACGATTTTCCTTGAAAGGTTAGGTTGTGCACCAAAGACGTCGAGCACGTCGCGTCAGAAAAGCCTGAGCGCTTGCCCACGAACACTCGACGCAGGAACTCATTGTCCAGCTTCACCGCATCTGCCGACAGGCGCGAATGCACCGGATCGCCTGGTGCATTTGAACCGCACGCCCGCGCGCCTGAACCCGCGAGCCGATCTGCGCCGCTTCGTCCCGCAGCGGCCCGGACGCATCTGTGTAGCACGCTTCGTTCCCGGCCACCTCGCCTGCGAGTGAAGCGCAATGGAAATCCGCCTAAGCCGTCTTCGAACCCTTACGGCGTGGCGCTTTGGCGGCTTTGCCAGGCGCGAGCCCGAAGTGGCCACGGCTTTGCGCCCACACGATCGCCTCGCCCCGGCTATGTACATCCAGCTTCGCATAGATCGTGGCGACATGGTTGCGTACCGTGTTCGGCGCGAGCCCCAGCTCTCTGGCGATTTCCTTGTCCGCGAGACCCGCGCACAAACAGGAGAACACATCCCGCTCACGCGCGGTCAGGTCGGCGAGATGGCCGCCGGCGTCGGGCGCGTTCGCGCGCCGCACGTTGACCAGTTTTTCGATCAGCGTCTGGCTGAACCAGGAGGCGTCCTGCATGACGGTTTCAATCGCGGTGACCAGTTCCATTTCGGAACGCTTGCGCTCGGTGATGTCGAGCAAGGTCATCAGCACACAATCCTTGCCGTGAATGCTGACCGCTTCAGCCGACACGAGGCAGTTCAGCACGTCGCCCGCGTGATTGCTCACCTGGAATTCGACGTTGCGCAGGCTGCCCGACTCCTGCAACGCCGCGCTGATCCGCTCGCAGGCGTCGCCGTTCCACAGTCCGCTCCGGTCCAGCGGCTTGCCCAGCAGTTCTTCGGAGGAAAAGCCGGTGGTCGCGGTAAAGGCATCGTTGATATCGAGCGTCATGTAGTCGTCGGCGACGAACAGCGCGGTAGGCACCGGCGTCATCCGGAACGACTTGGCAAAGCGTTCCTCGCTCTGCCGCAGCGCGCTCTCGGCGCGTTTGCGCGGTTCGAGATCCATGAACGTGAACAACATGCACGCTTCTTCGCCAATGTCGATCGGCTGTCCCGCCACCACCACGAACTTGTTGCCGCCTTCCGGCAGGCGCAGCAGCGCCTCCATCTGCGGAATCGTCGCGCCTTCGCTGAGCCGTTCGATTGCCAGTTCGCGCTTCTCCGCGCCTTCGAACACATCGAGTTCGTACACGGAGCGGCCTATGACGTCTTCGCGCACATAGCCGGTCATCTCCAGAAAGCCCTGATTGACCTTGATGTAGCGCCGATCGCTGAGGCGGCAGATAACCGCCGGCGCGGGGTTGGCGTTGAAGGTCTTCTCGAAACGCTTCTCGGCGCTCGCCCATTCGCTTGCATCGTGCAGGATCAGCGCAAGGCAGTCGGGCTCGCCGCGGGCGTTGGTCAGCACGAGGCTGCGCACGCGGTGCACCCAGTTCACTTCATCGTCATGCGCGGGGAAAACCTCGACCACCACGTCGCTGAAACACTCGCCCGCCACCACCCGTTCGATCGGGTAGCCGCCTTCCGGCAGCGGGTGATTGTTGCGGTAACGCAGCCGGAAGCGCTCGCGGTATTCGGTGACGTCCGCGCCCAGTTGGGCGACTTCGGTGATGCCGTGCATCTGCAGCGCGGCCTGATTGGCCCAGACGATGGTCTGGTCCGGTTCGACGAGGATCACGCCCTCGGTCAACCCCGTAATGATCTGCTGCAACTGGCGACGGTCGGTCTGGGTGCGCAGTACCTTGTCGTCGGCTGGCGGCGGGGTGTCGTCCAAAGCGTCGGTCGACAGCGGTGGAGCGGGCGCGGCGGAGGGTGTTGCAGTCATTATTGTGGACGTGCGGGAAGCACGCGAGAGCCTGTCCAGACGCCAGAATCGCCCAAAACGCGCCGCGGCGCCAATGGTCAATGCACCAGGCTTACTGGTGCACTTGCACCAGGTGCAGCACGCAAGCAGCAAAAAGCGCCCGCCTTCGCCGCATGCTGCGTGGCAAGCGTGGCGGGTGCTGGTTACCGCAGGCGTTGGACTTCAGCCCTCTTCCGCTCCCAAGGCGGCCAACGGATGGCTCTCCCGCTTCCACGGCGAAGCCAGAAAATGCCTGACCCGTTCCGGCCTCACTTCCGCGAGTGTCGCGGGCGCCCAGCGGCTCTTGCGATCCTTGTCGATCAAGTGGGCCCGCACGCCTTCGCAGAAATCGCCTTCCTCGATCACCCGCTTGACGATGCCCAGTTCCATCCGGAAGCACTCCGCGAGGCTCATCTGCCGGCCGCGCAGCAATGCCTCGCGCGCGACATACAGCATCGTGGGCGAATGCCCGGCCATCGCGTCGTAGGTAGACTGCAGCCACTGCCTCACCTCGCGCGGCGGCTCGCGCTCCAGGTCTTGGCGCAGCGTCGCGACAATCCGCTCGACGCTCGAACGCCGGTCGAAGTGTTTCAGGATCAGTTGCGTAAACGGCCCCAATGCGGCGTGGGGAATGATATTGCAAGGCGGCTCGAACACGCCGCGCAACGCACCCAGCAGGTCCCCCGCGTGCGGCATGCGCTGCAGGCGCTCTTCGAAAGTCGCAAGCCAATCGGCCGGTACGCACAGATCCGCGAGTTGCAGGCGCAGCGCATCGGCGCCGGATAAGGTCGCACCGGTGAGCCCGACGTAAAGTTCGACTTCCGCCGGCATCACGCTCAGGAACCGCGTCGCGCCAACGTCGGGCAGGAAGCCGATGCGCGTTTCCGGCATCGCGACCTTGCTCCGCTCCGTGACAATGCGCAGCCGCGCCCCCTGACCGAGCCCCATGCCGCCGCCCATCGAAATACCGTCGAGCAAGGCGACCACCGGCTTCGGAAACCGGTGCAGCGCATAGTCGAGCCGGTATTCGTCGACGAAAAACGCCAGCCAGCGGCTATCGCCATTCTTCGCGAGCCGGTGCACCTCGCGCACGTCGCCGCCCGCGCAAAAACCTTTGGCGCCCGCGCCTTTCAGCACGAGGGCAACGATGCCGTCGTCGGTACGGCAATGTTCGACCAGTACGGCAAGCTCGCGCACCATTGCATGCGACAGCGCATTGAGCGCGGCAGGCCGGTTCAGCGTAATGATCGCCACACGGTTGACCACGCGAAACAGAATCTCGCGCTCCGCTTCCGCGCTCGTATCGGTGGCGACGCTCTGCAAAGCGCTCATCGACGGGGCTCCTGTTCGACGTTGGCACCCGGTTGGAGCTGCCCTGCGTGCTCAACCTGCGTCACCTGCCAGCGTGGCGCGCGTTTCTCGAGAAACGCATTGACGCCTTCACGCTGATCGGCGCCGTCGAACAGATCGACAAAGCGTTCCCGCTCCACCGCGAGCGCCGCCGCGCGCGGCACGCCGTTGCGGCCCTGATGAATCAGCGTCTTGCTGAAGCCGACCGCCTGCGGGCTCAAGGTCGCGACACGCGCGGCCATGCTCAGCGCGGCCTCGCGTGCAGCGCCCTTGTCCACTACTTCTTCGACGAGACCGATACGCAAGGCGGTCGCCGCATCCACCCGTTCGCCGGTCAGGATCATCCGCTTGGCCCAGCCTTCGCCGACCAGCCAGGGCAACGTCTGCGTGCCGCAGCCGCAGGGCAGCAGGCCCACCGCCGTTTCAGGCAGCGCCATCACCGCGTGTTGCTCGGCGATGCGGATATCGCAGGCCAGCGCGCATTCGAGCCCGCCGCCCATCGCATAACCGTTGATCGCCGCGATCACCACCGGCCGCGCGCTCTGCAAGGTTTCGAACGCCGTGCCGAAGCGCGTCGCCGCTGTGCGTGCGACCTCGCGATTGCCGTCGGCGAACGTGTTCAGATCGGCGCCCGCGCTGAAGAACTTGGGACCGTCGCCGCTTATCACGATGGCCCGCACGCGCGCTTCGCCGTTCAGACGTTCGACGGTCTGCTGCAACATCAGCAAGCCATCCGGCGTGAATGCGTTCGCGGGTGGCCGCTTGAGCGTCAGCAGCGCGACGGCGCCGTCGTGGGCATAGTCGAGTTCGATCATGACGCGTCCCTGCCCTTGCCGTCTTTGCTGTCGTCGCGGTAGAGCTTGATCACCGCGGAAAAGTCCAGCCGTCCCGCGCCCCTCGTGCTCATCGTCTGATAAAGCTGTTGCGCCAACGCGCCGAGATAGACCGGTTGACGCGCGAATTTCGCGGCGTCGGTGGCAAGCCCCAGGTCCTTGAGCATCAGATCGGTGCCGAAGCCGCCGGTATAACCGCGCGTGGACGGCGCGGTTTCGATCACGCCGGGCATCGGGTTATACGTGTCCGAACTCCAGCAGCGGCCCGTCGAGGTATTGATGATGCCGCCCAGCACTTTCGTGTCGATGCCGAGCGCCTCGCCCAGCGCCATCGCCTCGGCCACGCCGGCCATGGTGATGCCGAGCACGAGGTTGTTGCAGATCTTCGCGACCTGGCCGGTACCGGTGTCGCCGCAATGCACGATGTTCTTGCCCATCGCCGACAACACCGGCTTGACCTGCTCATACGCGCTCGCGCTGCCGCCCACCATGAAGGTCAGCGTGCCGGCCGCCGCGCCGCCGGTGCCGCCCGAAACGGGCGCATCGACGAAGGTGTTGCCGTGTTGCGCGGCCAGTTCGGCAAACGCCTTCACGCTGGCCGGGTCGATGGTGCTCGAATCGATGATCGGTACGCCTTTCGCGATTCCCGCGAGCACGCCGTCGTCCGCGGTCAGTACGCTGCGCACGTGCGCGGCCGCGGGCAGCATCGTGATCACGGATTCGACGTCGGTCACCGCCGCTTTCGGCGAAGCGGCCGCATTGGCGCCCGCCTCGACGAGCGCCTGCACCGCTTGCGCATTGAGGTCGAATACCTTGACCGTGTGGCCCGCCTTGAGCAGGTTGAGCGCCATCGGCGCGCCCATGTTGCCGAGTCCGATAAAGCCTATTTTCATGGTGTTGTCTCCACTGGACTGAATGGCTCAGCGCAAACTGATGGTCGTGTTGACGCCGTCGTTGACGGTGTCGTCGTCGAACCAGCGCGCGGTGACGGTTTTGGTCTGCGTGTAGAACTGCACGACCTGTTTGCCGTACGGCCCGAGGTCGCCGAGTTTCGAGCCGCGCGAGCCGGTAAAGCTGAAGAACGGCACCGGCACCGGAATCGGAATGTTGATACCGACCTGGCCGATATCGATCTCGCTCTGGAATTTGCGCGCCGCCGCGCCGCTTTGCGTGAAGAGACCCACGCCGTTGCCGAACGGATTGCGGTTGACGAGCGCGATCGCGTCGTCGAGCGTCGCGGCATTCAGCACCACCAGCACCGGGCCGAAAATTTCCTGGCGGTAGATCTCCATGTCGGTGGTGACGTCGGTGAAGACGGTCGGGCCGATAAAGTTGCCTTGCTCATAGCCGGGCACCTTCACGTCGCGGCCGTCAAGCGCGAGCGTCGCGCCCTCTTTCACGCCCTGTTCGATCAGGCCGAGAATGCGCTGCTTCGCAGTGCGCGAAACCACCGGGCCGATGTCGGTATTCGGCTCGCTACCCGCGTTGACCTTCAGCGTCTTCGCCTTCGCGACGAGATCGGGCAGCCATTGCTGCGCCGCGCCGACCAGCACGACCACCGAAGTCGCCATGCAACGCTGTCCCGCCGCGCCAAACCCGGCGCCCGCCAGCGCGTTCAAGGTCTGCTCGCGATTCGCATCGGGCAGCACCACCGCGTGGTTCTTCGCGCCCATCATCGATTGCACGCGCTTGCCGTGTTCGCTGCCAAGGCGATAGACATGCGTGCCCACCGCCGTCGAACCGACGAAGGAAATCGCTTTCACCAGATCGTGCGTGCAGAGCGCGTCGACCACGTCCTTGCCGCCGTGCACCACATTCAGCACGCCCTTCGGCACGCCGGCTTCAAGCGCCAATTCGACCAGTTGCATCGTCGACAACGGATCCTGCTCGGAAGGCTTCAGCACGAATGTATTGCCGCAGACGATCGCCATTGGGAACATCCACAACGGGATCATCGCGGGGAAATTGAACGGCGTGATGCCGGCGCATACACCGATCGGCTGGCGCAACGTGTAGGTGTCCACGCCGCCTGCGACGTTCTCGGCGAATTCGCCCTGCTGCAAGGTGCCGATCGAGCAGGCATGCTCGACCACTTCAAGCCCGCGGAAAATATCGCCTTCCGCGTCGGGAATCGTCTTGCCCTGCTCGGCGCTCAAGGTCTTCGCGATACGCGGCGAATGCTCGCGAATCAGCGCCTGAAACTTCAGCATGATGCGCATGCGCGCGCCGACCGGCGTGTCCTTCCACGTCTTGAACGCAGTGTGCGCCGACTGGATCGCCTCGTTCACTTCATTCGCGGTGGCGAACGGCACGCGGGCGAGCACCTCCTGGGTGGCCGGATTGACGATGTCGCGCCACTCGGTGGTTTTGGATTCGACGAACTCGCCATTGATCAGCAGCTTGACGGTGGGGACCTGGTTCGAAGCAATTGTGTTCATGCTGGAACTCCTGTGCAGTGGCCATATCGGTGGCCGTATCGGTGACCATGGACGGCCCTATGAGGGCCAACCGGTGACTGGAAACAACGAATCAACGCAGATCCGGGAAGTCCTCTTCCCAGTACTCGCCGGGCAGGCGCGCGGGCTCGGTTTCGCGCTCCATTTCGCGGCGCCGCAATTCGACGCGGCGGATCTTGCCGGAGATGGTTTTCGGTAGCTCGCTGAATTGCAAACGGCGAATCCGCTTGTACGGCGCAAGCTTTTCGCGTGAGAACGCGAACACCGCGCGCGCGAGTTCGGGGCCGGCTTCATAGCCCTGCCGCACGGTGACGAACGCTTTAGGCACAGACAGGCGCAGCGCGTCGGCACTCGGCACCACGGCGGCTTCGCCGATCGCCTCGTGTTCGATCAGCACGCTTTCGAGTTCGAACGGGCTGAGCCGGTAGTCGGACGATTTGAAGACGTCATCGGCGCGGCCGACGTACACGTAGTAACCGTCATCGCGGCGCAGCGCGACGTCGGACGTATGGTAGAAACCGTTGCGCATGGCTTGCGCGGTGGCGTTGGCGTTGTTCGCATAACCGGTCATCAAACCGAGCGGACGTTCGGCCAGCGGCAACGAGATTTCGCCTTCGGTGACGGGCTGATCGTCGGCATCGAGGAGCTCGATCCGGTAGCCCGGGAGCGGTCGGCCCATCGATCCCGCCACCACCGGTTGGCCGGGCGGGTTGCCGATCTGGCAGGTGGTTTCGGTCTGGCCGAAACCGTCGCGAATCGTGATTCCCCACGCATGCCTGACGCGCTCGATGATCTCCGGATTCAGCGGCTCGCCCGCGCCGACGATCTCGCGCAGCTTCACCGGATAGTCGGTGAGATGTTCCTGCACCAGCATGCGCCAGACCGTGGGCGGCGCGCACAGCGTGGTGACGTTGAAACGCACCAGTACGTCGAGCGTATCTTTCGGCACGAAGCGCGGAAAGTTGTAGACGAACACGCAGGCCTGCGCATTCCACGGCGCGTAGAAGCAACTCCACGCGTGCTTGGCCCAGCCCGGCGAGCTGATGTTCCAGTGGATATCGTTCGGCTGCAGACCGATCCAGTACATCGTCGACAGATGGCCGATCGGGTAACTCTGGTGGGTGTGCTCGACGAGCTTCGGTTTGGAGGTGGTGCCCGACGTGAAGTACAGCAGCAATGGATCGGTGGAGCGCGTGACGCCCTCCGGCGTGAATTGCGGCGATGCATCATAAGCGGCGGCGATGTCGATCCAGCCGTCGCGCGGTGTGCCGACCGAGATGCGGGTCAGCGGCACGTCGAGCGCATCGAACTTGGCGAGCTCCGCGCTATCGACCACCACGAACTGCGCGCCGCCGATCTGCACGCGGTCGCGCACGTCGTCGGCGGAAAGCTGGGTCGTGGCGGGCAATACGATCGCGCCGAGCTTCATGGCCGCAAGCATCACGTCCCACAGTTCGACGCGGTTCGGCAGCATCAGCAACAGGCGGTCGCCGCGCCCCACGCCGAGACCGCGCAGGAAGTTCGCCATGCGCGACGAGCGTTCCGACATCTGCGCGAAGGAGAGCCGCAAGCCGTCACTGGCCAGATCGTCGACGATCCATAGCGCCGGGTTGTCGTTGTCTCGCGCGATCACGTCGAAGTAGTCGAGCGCCCAGTTGAACTCGCCTGGCGCCGGCCATGCGAATTCGCGGTAGGCGCGGTCGTAGTCGGTGCGATGGCGCAATAACAGGTCACGCGCTTCGAGAAAACCCTTCGCTACAGTCATCGTCGTCTCCATTGTCGGCCGGCGTGAGCGCTTTGGCGCCTCGTCCGATCCCATGCTGATGGCGCGCTATGCGCTCTGCTTTTAGCTTCTGCTTTTTTTGTCCTGCTTTTTGCCGTGCTTTTTGCCCTGCTTCCAGGCTATTTTGCGCTCAAACACCGTTTGCTTCGCGTTTAAACCTGGCGCGCAATGACCATCCGCTGCACTTCACTGGTTCCTTCGTAAATCTGCGTGATGCGGGCGTCGCGATAGTGGCGTTCCACGGCGTAATCCTCGAGATAGCCATAGCCGCCATGAATCTGGATCGCCTTCGAGCACACATCCTCGGCGATTTCCGACGCGAACAGCTTGGCCTGCGAGGCCTCCGACAAACACGGCAAACCTTCCGTGCGCAGCCGCGCCGCATGGTGCACGAGCAGACGCGCGGCGTTCAGGCGCGTGGTCATGTCGGCGAGCATGCTGGCGATAGTCTGGTGGTCCTTGAGCGCCTTGCCGAACTGGACACGTTCGCTCGCATAGCGGCGCGCGGCATCGAACGCGGCACGCGCGATGCCGACCGCCTGCGCCGCGATACCGATACGGCCGCCCTCGAGATTCGACAGCGCAATGCGCAGGCCTTCGCCCGGTTCGCCGAGCAGATTGGCCTCGGGAACCGCGCAATCCTCAAGCGAGATGGGACAGGTGTCCGAGGCGCGAATCCCTAGCTTGTGTTCGGGTTTGCCGACGTTGAAGCCCGGCGTATCGGTCGGCACGATGAAGGCCGACAGGCCACGCTTGCCGCGTTCAGGATCGGTGACGGCAAACACGATCGCCACATTGGCGCGCGAGCCGTTGGTCACGAACTGCTTGTTGCCGTTGAGCACCCATTTGCCGTCGCTGTGCACGGCACGGGTGCGCAGATTGTTCGCCTCGGAGCCGGCTTGCGGCTCAGTCAGGCAGAACGCGCCGATGGCGCGCCCGGTGGCCAGGTCCTTCAGATAGCGGTTCTTTTGCGCGTCGGTGCCGAAGTTCAGGATCGGCCCGCAGCCGACCGAGTTGTGCACGCTCATCAGCGTGGCACAGGAGGCGCAGCCCGCGGCAATCTCTTCGATTGCGAGCGCGTAAGCCACGTAGTCGGTATAGGAGCCGCCCCACTCGGACGGCACGATCATGCCGAGGAAACCCAGCTCGCCCATTTGTGCGACCACGTCTGCCGGCAGTAACGCATCCCGATCCCATTGGGCGGCGTGCGGCGCGAGGCGCTCAGTGGCGAAGTCGCGCGCGGCGTCGCGGATCATCCGCTGCTCTTCGGTATAGAAGCTATCCATGGCTCAATCCTGTTATATGCATCGAGTCGCGGCGGCGAGGCTGGCTCGCCGGGTGTCTCCGGGCAATGCGTCCCGCGGTCGATTCAGATCAAGTGTAGGCAAGCCGCTGGACAGGTTCGATGCTCAGCCCGATCATTCTGTTTGAGCGCATTTGCCATGCCTGTATCATGAAAGGCCGGATCAGGCCGACTTTTCAGGGGATTCGCACTTCATTCCAAGGAAAATGTTGAGCGCGTTTGCCAGACAGCCATGAGAAACATGAAGAACTTCAAGAATGACAGAGGCACGATTTCCGTCAGCCTGGTCGAAGAGGCTCTGGCGTTGGCACGGGCGCGCGGTTTCGATGCGCTGCCGCTCGCCGAAGCCGCCGGCATTGCGGCCACCATGCTGGCGTCGCCGAAAAGCCGGGTTTCGGCGGCGCAGTACGGCGCGTTATGGGCCGGCATCGCCCGCGCGCTGGACGACGAATTCTTCGGTCAGGATTCGCACCGCATGAAGAGCGGCAGTTTCATCGCGATGACGCAGATGGCGTTGAGCGCACGTAACGGCGCGCAGGCGCTCAAGCGGGCGGTCGGCTTCATGCAGCTCGTGCTGGACGACCTTGGCGCACGGATCGAGACGGACGCGCAGCGCGTGCGGCTGCGCTATGTCGAACGCGAAGGCGCGAAGCCGCCCGCCATGTTCGCTTACGCGACCTACTTCATCCTCGTCTACGGCCTGTTGTGCTGGCTGGTCGGACGCCGCATTCCGCTTATCGAAGCGCGTTTTCGCTGCGCCGAGCCGCCTGCCGCGCACGAGTACCGTCTGATGTTCTGCGACGACATGGCGTTCGATCAGGCCGAGTCGTACGTCGACCTCTCGACGGCGTTTCTCGACCTCCCGGTGATCCAGACCAGCAAATCGGCAAAGCCCTTTCTGCGCGATGCGCCCGGCAGCTTCATCGTCAAATACCGTAATCCCGGCTCGCTTACCGCGCGGGTGCGCAAAATGCTGCGCGCGCTGCCGATGGCCAGCTGGCCCGCCGCCGACCAGATGGCGCTGCGCCTGAATGTCGCCGAAGCGACGATGCGGCGCCATCTGAAGCAGGAAGGCTATACGTATCAGTCGATCAAGGACGACTTGCGGCGCGACATCGCAATCGGCGAGTTGCAGGACAGCGGGCGCACGATTGCCGACATCGCCACCGCCGTGGGTTTTGCCGAACCGAGCGCGTTTCATCGCGCGTTTCGCAAGTGGACCGGCATGCGGCCAGGCGACTACCGGCCGGCGCATGCGGATTTCACGCGCCGCACGGAATCGGACTAAGCTGTAAGGAGCAGGCCAGCCTTCCTGAGGTAGCGGCCCGCGCCGTCGATACCCGTCGGCATGGCGCGGCAGCCGTCAGCGATGAGCACGTATCCACGTCTCCCGTTCCGGCAGTCTGGTCCGCGCGCCGCGCTTATCCGTGGCGGCGTCGCGGGCCGGTTGATGCGCGGCATGACCGCGTTCGGCGTCCTGTTGGCGCTCGGCTTCGCGTTGTGCGAAAACGCACCGCCGGCCTCGGCTGCCCAGGCCAGCATCGCGCCTGATAGCGTGGTCGTGATTCCGGTGAATGGCGCAATCAGTCCGGCCAGTGCCGACTTCATTGTGCGCAGCCTGCAGCGCGCCGCCGACCAGCGCGCGCAACTCGCCGTACTGCAACTGGATACCCCCGGCGGGCTGGATACGTCGATGCGGCAGATCATCAAGGCGATTCTCGCTTCGCCAGTGCCTGTCGCCACCTTCATCGCCCCGAGTGGCGCGCGCGCCGCGAGCGCGGGCACCTATATCGTCTACGCCAGCCATATTGCCGCGATGGCGCCTGGCACCAACCTCGGCGCGGCGACGCCGATCCAGATGGGCATCGGCGGGGCGGAACCGCCGGCGGGCGGCGGTATGCCGGGTCTGCCCGGCGCCGGCGCACCCAAAAACGAACCCGGCGCCGCTGCGTCAGCCGGCCCGGCCAACGCCGCCAGCGCAGCCACGCCGGCCAGCGCCGCCCTGCCGCTCGACACCCAATCCACCGAGTTGCGCAAACAGGTCCACGACGCGGCTGCCTACATCCGCGGTCTTGCCCAGTTGCGCGGCCGCAACGCCGTCTGGGCCGAACGCGCCGTGCGCGAGGCCGTCAGCCTGTCGGCCGGCGAGGCGCTCGCACAGCACGTGGTCGATCTGAATGCGCGCGACATTGCGGACCTGCTACGCCAGGTGAACGGCCGCACGATCAGCACGAGCCGCGGCGACGTCAGGCTGAACACTGCAAATGCGCCGGTCGTCGCGCTCGAAGCCGACTGGCGCAGCCAGTTCCTTGCGGTCATCACCGATCCGAATGTCGCGCTGGTGCTGCTGATGATCGGCATGTACGGGCTGTTCTTCGAGTTCGCCAATCCCGGCTTCCTGCTGCCGGGCGTGGTCGGCGCCATCAGTCTGCTGATGGGACTGTTCGCGATGCAGATGCTGCCGATCAACTACGTCGGGCTCGGCCTGATCTTTCTCGGCATTGCCTTCCTGATCGGCGAGGCGTTTCTGCCGACCTTCGGCTCGCTCGGCTTCGGCGGGGTGATCGCGTTCGTGATCGGTGCGCTGATGCTGATCGATACCGACGTGCCCGGCTACGGCATTCCGCTGCCGCTGATCGCGGCGGTGGTGGTGTTCAGCGTCGCGTTTGTGTTCGGTGTGTCGAGGCTCGCGTTGCGGGCACGACGCCGGCCCGTGGTGACCGGCTCCGAAGGGCTGATCGGCAGTCTCGGCGTCATGCTCGACGCGGGTCCGCTGCCTGGGGGCGTAACTGAAGACGTAACCGCAAACGCAGACGCAAGCGCAGCCGCAAGCGCAAGTGCGAATGCAGCGGGAATCGCCACGACCAACGCCACCACGGGCGGCACGCTGGCCGGCTGGGCGCAGGTACAAGGTGAGCGCTGGCGGGTGTCCAGCACGGCCCCGGTCGCAGCCGGTCAAGCGGTGCGCGTCACGGCACGGCGCGGACTGACGCTGACCGTGGTGCCCGCGGAAGTACAACAACAAGGAGAACACACATGATCGGTTTCACATTTGGCTTCAGCAGCATTCTGATTCTGCTGGTGGCGGTACTGATTGCATCGTCGATACGGATTTTTCGCGAGTACGAGCGCGGCGTGGTGTTCATGCTCGGACGCTTCTGGAAGGTCAAAGGGCCGGGGCTCGTGCTGATCGTCCCGATCGTGCAGCAGGCGGTGCGGATGGATTTGCGTACCGTCGTGTTCGACGTGCCGCCGCAAGATGTCATCACGCGTGACAACGTGTCGGTGAAGGTCAATGCGGTGGTGTATTTCCGCGTCGTCGATCCGGAGAAGGCAGTGATTCAGGTCGCGCGCTATTTCGAGGCGACCAGCCAGTTATCGCAGACTACGCTGCGCGCGGTGCTCGGCAAGCACGAACTCGACGATTTGCTGGCGGCGCGCGAGCAATTGAACGCCGACATCCAGAAGGTACTCGATGCCCAGACCGATGCGTGGGGTATCAAGGTATCGATCGTCGAGATCAAACATGTGGACATCAACGAAACGATGATCCGCGCGATTGCGCGTCAGGCCGAAGCGGAACGCGAACGCCGCGCCAAGGTGATTCATGCGGAAGGCGAACTGCAGGCCTCGCAGCATCTGCTGGAGGCGGCGCAGACGCTCTCACGGCAACCACAGGCCATGCAGTTGCGTTATCTGCAAACCCTTACGACGATTGCCGCCGACAAGAATTCGACGATCGTCTTTCCACTGCCGATCGATCTGCTGAGCGCGGTGCTGGACCGCTTCAGCAAGCCTTCGCCTCCCTGAGACGAGCGGCACGCGGCGTCAATCGGGGCCGCTTTGAAGCGCCGGATGAAACGGTGCATTACGTTCAACCGGCTTAATCGAAAAGCTTACGAAAATTAAAATGCGGGGATTGTTTTTAACCGCTCCATAGGAGCCAATCATGAAAATCGTTTCTTTAGTTGGACTCGGCGCGCTATTGGCCGCCGTTGGCATGAGCACCGCGTTTGCGCAAACTTCACGGCCTTACGACCCGTCGGCGCCGCTCACGCGTGCCCAGGTGAAAGCCGATCTGGCCGACTGGCGCGCCGCCGGTTACGATCCGCTCGACTGGATCGACTATCCGGACAACGCGCAGCGCGCCGGCCGCATTGTCGCCGCGCGTCGCGCGCAGCGGCAAGGCGCAAGCATGACCCAGTAACCGGTCTCACCCCAGCCTTCGAACGGCAAGCCGGCCGCCCGCGACTGCAACGGTTGCGGGCGATGCCGGCGCAGTGTTCCTTACCGCTGCGCAGACAATGCATCTGGCGCGTCTGTAAGGCATGCCTCTGCCGTCGCCCTCCTCGCAAAACCTCCCTCCCCGCCGCAACGCCGCAACGCCGCAAGCCTGTTTGCCACTCCGCGCCGCGCCACGCCGCGCGCCGACAAGGTATCATCACGCCCCTTCAGTGCAGCCTGCCGTCACGCAATCTGGGCGGCGCCGCCAATCATGACTACAATCCGCCGGTAGGCCTGGCTGCGTGGCGCATCAGCGATCAGATCCGTGTCGGACGGTGCGGTCGCCATGCTCGTGGCCTGCTCATCTGCTGCGCATAGCCCGTATCAACCACAAGAAACGCTTTTTGAACAACGAGAGACCCGCCACATGGACTCCATAAAACGATACTTTGGCTTCGACGCCGCCGGCACGGACCTGCGCACCGAAGTGCTCGCAGGGCTGACAACCTTCCTGACGATGGCCTACATCATCTTCGTCAACCCGGCGATTCTCGGCGACGCCGGCATGCCGAAGGACGCCGTTTTCGTCGCGACTTGCATCGTGGCCGCGCTGGCCTCGCTGATCATGGGCCTCTACGCGAACTACCCCATCGCGCTCGCACCCGGCATGGGCCTGAACGCGTACTTCGCGTACACCGTCGTTAAAGGCATGGGGTTCACCTGGCAAGCCGCGCTCGGCGCGGTGTTCATCTCCGGCTGCCTGTTCCTGATCGTCACGCTGTTTCGCGTGCGTGAAGTGATCGTCAACGGCATTCCACATTCGATACGGATTGCCATCACCGGCGGTATCGGCCTGTTTCTCGCGATCATTTCGCTGAAAACGGCGGGCGTGGTGGTCGGCAATCCGGCCACCCTCGTCACGCTCGGCGATCTGCACAACCCGCATGTGATCCTCGCGGTGATCGGCTTCTTCGCGATCGTCACACTCGACTTTCTGCGGGTGCGCGGCGCGATCCTGATCGGCATTGTCGGCGTGACGGTGTTGAGCTTTTTCTTCGGCGGCAACCAGTTCCACGGCATCGTCTCCGCGCCGCCGTCCATTTCGCCGACACTGTTCCAGCTCGACATTCGCGGCGCGCTCTCCACCGGCGTGCTGAACGTGATCCTGGTGTTCTTCCTCGTCGAACTGTTTGATGCGACCGGCACCCTGATGGGCGTGGCCAATCGTGCCGGACTGCTGGTGGAAGGCAAGATGTTCCGGCTGAACCGCGCCCTGCTCGCCGACAGCACGGCGATTCTGGCCGGCTCGATGCTGGGCACGTCGTCGACCACCGCGTATATCGAAAGCGCGTCGGGCGTACAGGCCGGCGGCCGCACCGGTGTGACGGCGATCACCGTCGCCGTGCTGTTCCTCGCGGCGCTGTTTTTCGCACCGCTCGCGGCCGTCGTGCCCGGCTACGCGACGGCGCCGGCCCTGCTGTACGTGTCGTGCCTGATGCTGCGCGAAATGCTCGACTTGCCGTGGGACGACGCCACCGAAGTCGTGCCGGCCGCGCTCACCGCGCTACTGATGCCGTTCACCTATTCGATCGCCAATGGTGTCGCGTTCGGTTTCATCTCGTATGCCGGCCTGAAACTGCTGACCGGGCAAGCACGCAAAGTGAAGCTGGTGGTGTGGATCATCGCGGCGATTTTCCTGTTCCGCTATTTCTACCTCGGCAGCGAATAAACACGACGGCTTCTGGCACGCAAGCCGGGAACCGGTTCGGGACAAAACAAAACAAGACGCGGCATGGCATGGCAGCGCTCAATGCGTAATGCCATGCCGCTCCCGGCTGAGAGCACGGCGATAGCGCCACGGTGTTTGGCCACGGTTCGGTCTGGATCAATAATCGTTTCCCTGAAGGCGTCCGTTCAGCTCTGGCACCCTTTATCATCCGATGATTGATAAAAACCAACGATCTGGTCACAGGAGTTCCCTGCATGTCCTACCACCGCGCCTCGGGCCGTTATACGACGCCCGCGATCTTCTTTCATTGGGCGATTTTTCTGCTGGTCGCGCTCGCCTATCTGGCAATCGAAATTCGTGGGCCAAAAGGGTCGGACAGCCGGGCTTTCTGGAGCAGCGTGCATCTTTGGGCCGGCACCCTGGTGCTGACGTTAGCGGTCCTGCGCCTGCTGTGGCGGCTTTGGGCCGGCGCACCCACGGAACTCACCGGCAACCGGCTGCTCGCGTTTCTGGCGCGCGCCGCGCATCTCGCCCTATATGCTTTTATCTTCGCGCAGCCGCTGGTCGGCATCCTGATGATCAATGCCGGCGGGCATCCGGTCACGCTCGCCTGGATCAACGTCAACTACACGCTGATCGGCGCGGATCCGGTCGCCAAGCCATTGCTCAAGACCGCGCATGTGTGGCTCGGCAACGCGTTCTATTGGGTGATCGGATTACACGCGCTGGCGGCGATTGCACACCATGTCGTGTTCAAGGACCAGACGCTGCGGCGAATGGTTTAAGCCGGCGCCGGGTCTTTGGCGCACGCGCTCAGTTGCGCCAGTTCGCTTCATAGAAGCGCACGTAACCGCTTCTCAGCACCAGACATTGCGCCCGTGTTTCCGACAGCAGACGTCTCGTCGCTGCTTCGATCCGGGCCCGGTGCGCGTCGAATGCGCCGACCATGTCTTCCAGACGCGGCGAGGCGGCGCCAAAGTGGTCTTCCAGCGCCTCGGCCGTGATCATGCATTCCACCCTTTGCCCATCGACCATTGCCGGAAACGCCAAGGTAAGTTCGCGACCTGAATATTCAGGGGTTTCGTTCGGGAAGAGGATCTGCATGGGATTCACCTGAAAGGTTGGGTGCTGCGCATGAATCGGTCGGTACTGCGCACGCTGGTTGAGTCTGGTCGCACTTGCAGCGCTTTTTCCCCCTGGTCGGATGCCGGTAGTGCGGGTCCGTCACCTCGCGGTTGCGAGCGCGCCGTACTTCGCGCCTCGCGGAGGTGATTGGATTCACTGTAGACGAGTTCGGGCGCTGCGCAAGTTTTCCTTTTTGTTTGCTTGATTTTGGTGCCTGACGTGCTGTTTTGAGGCACCGCCCCGGTCGTGCGAACGGATCTTTTCCTGCTGCGGCGGTTACGCTCCGGTCCCGTTTCGTCCTGTAATATCGGTGTTCAGCCGCAAGCACGCATCCACCCCGTATGCTGCACTGCGCAACGCAATGGCGGGCAACGCACCTGCCGGGTCCGATAACCGGAGACATGCTTTGACTCATCCTGCTGCCACGCCGCCCGCCGTCGGTCGTCCAGATGTCATCGCGCAGGCTCACGCCCGCTCGCTCGAAGTCGGCTTGCGGGCGTCGGAAACGCCGGACTTTCAGCCGCTGCGCCGCGTCGCGCTGCGTGAGCTTGTCGAGCGCAATCAGTCGCTCTATACGCACGCGCTCCCCGTCATGGAGACCTTGCACGCGCAGATTGTCGACACGCAAAGCATGGTGCTGCTTACCGACAATCACGGCGTGATTCTCCACAGTCTCGGCGACAGCGACTTCATCGAAAAAGCCAATCGCGTCGCGCTGTGCCCGGGCGTGTCATGGGCCGAAGCGGATCGCGGCACGAACGCGATCGGCACCGCGCTCGTCGACGGGCAGCCCACTGTCGTGCACGCCGGCGAGCATTTCCTGCACGCGAACCGGATCCTGACCTGTTCATGCGCGCCGATCGCCGATCCGTTCGGGCGCACCATCGGCGCGCTCGATGTCAGCGGCGACACGCGCGGCTTCCACAAGCACACGCTGGCGCTCGTGCGGATGTCGGCGCAGATGATCGAAAATCACCTGTTCTCCAATCAGTTCGCCGACGCGATTCGTGTCCACTTTCACGCACGCGCCGAATTCATCGGTACGCTGTACGAAGGACTAGCCGCCTTTGCCCCAGACGGCGTGTTCCTGTCCGCGAATCGCAGCGCGCTGTTTCAATTCGGCCAGCCACTCGCCGAGCTGCAAAGACAGCGCTTCGATGCGCTGTTCGGTACCGCGTTCGCCCGGCTGCTGCAACAGATCGCGCGCGCGCCCGGCGAAAGCGTCGAGTTGACCTTGCCAAGCGGCGTGCGGGTGGTCGCACGCGGTGAATTTGCCGCGCCACGCTATGTGGCTTCGGCGGAAGCCCTGCCTGACGCGGCGCGTGCGTCCGCGTCCAATGGCGCGCGCGCGACGGGTCGTCCGTGCGAAGCAACGCCACCCACACCGCCCGCGACACTCGAAACGCTCGATACCGGCGACCCACACGTCTCCGCCATCCTGCGACGAGTCGCCAAGCTGCGTGGCCGCGACATTCCGATTCTCGTGCTCGGCAAAACCGGCACCGGCAAGGAATGGCTCGCCCGCGCGATCCATCACGATTCGCCGCGGCGCTCCGCGCCGTTCGTTGCGTTGAATTGCGCATCCTTGCCCGATACGTTGATCGAAGCAGAATTGTTCGGCTATGAGGACGGCGCGTTCACTGGCGCAAAGAAACGCGGCAGCGTCGGCAAGATCGTGCAGGCCGACGGCGGCACGCTTTTTCTCGACGAAATCGGCGATATGCCGCTCGCCCAGCAAGTGCGCCTGATGCGCGTCCTGCAGGAGCGCACCGTCGTGCCGCTCGGTGGCACGCGGGCGATTCCGGTCGATCTGCGCATCGTCTGCGCAACCCACCGCAATCTGCGCGAGATGATTGAAGCCGGCACCTTCCGCGAAGACCTGTATTACCGGATCAACGGCCTCGTCGTCACCCTCCCGGCGCTGAGCGAGCGCAGCGATCTGGCAGTGCTCGTCGAGCGCATGCTGGCCTTGCAAGCGGATGGCGAGCGTTTGCCGCGGCGTGTATCCGATGAGGTTCTGGAACGGTTTGCGCAATGCCGCTGGCCCGGCAATCTGCGGCAACTGGCTAACGTGCTGCGCACCGCAAGCATCATGGCCGAAGGCGCGGAGCAGATCGAACTGGAAGATTTGCCGGAGGATTTTCTGCAGGATTGCAGGGATTCGATGGCCGCCGCCCAGCCGTTGGAGGCACACTCGACCCACTCAGGCAATGCTAACGGGGGTGATGGGCGTGAACGACAGGCCGCACCCGTGCATGCATCACCCGCCCGGATGGAAGACTGGCAGGCCACCTTGATCGCGCAAACGCTCGAGCGGCTGGACGGCAATGTGTCGGCTGCCGCGCGCGAGCTGGGACTGGCGCGAAATACGGTGTATCGGTATCTGCGGCGCGGAAACACGACGCATTGACCCGGCGACGCTGAGGCATGGACGCCCGGCAGCGTGCTGCAGGCGCGTAGCGTGTAAAGTGTGGCGCAATCTGTCACCCGCTCACACGATGTCCGACTCCACCCGCCCGCCTCTCGTTCGCGTCGAGCCGCTCGGCCAAAGCTTCGAAGCGCCCGATTCGCTCACGATCCTCGAAGCCGCCGGCTTTGCGAATCTCCGCCTGCCGCGCTCGTGCCGTAATGGCACGTGCCGCACCTGCATTTGCAAAATGACGGCAGGACGCGTGCGCTACACGATCGAGTGGCCCGGCCTCAGCCGGGAAGAAAAAGCAGAAGGCTACGTCCTGCCGTGCGTGGCGATTGCGGAAACCGACGTGGTGCTCGAAGTACCGGATGCGGTCGAGTTACAGGCGCGCGGCGAATAAGCTCGCAGCCGGCCTCAACGGCCGTTGCCCATTGCGCGGGCGATTTTTTTGTCGGTGTTGTACTGGCTCAACGCGTACACCGACCAGATCGCGGCCGGAATCCAGCCGATCAGCGTGATCTGCAAGATCAGGCAGATGATGCCGGCAAACGGCCGGCCGATCGTGAAGAACTGAAACCACGGCAGAATGATGGCAAGCAATAAACGCATTCAGATTTCCTGTTTGTAATGACCTGGCGGCACGCGCTCTCCGGCAGAGATCGCACTTGCGATCGCCTGAGCGAGCCCGTCTAGTTGATCGGCGCGAAACGCGGCACCTTGGCGCCGTCGATTTCGACCAGCTCGAAAAATACCGAAGCCGGACGCGTCCAGATCGTACCATTGCTGGCTTTGTACACGATCATCGTGACCGTTGGGTCGGACTCCAGCGTGGCCTCGCAAATCAGTTCGTAAATGCCGCCTTTGTAATGCCGATAACGCACCATTCAACTGCTCCTGTTCCGGTCGACGGAATGTATGTAGACGACCCGGCGCCCTCCGAAACAGAGCACGCGGTCTTGTTGCGGCCGTTATTTTAAACCCGTGTCGGGACGTGAAAAATCACGCGTTGAGACTCGCGCGGCAAGCGATCTACAGTCTCGATGCGCGCTCAAAGGAACCAGCGGTATTCCCGCGCGCTCACCTCGTTCATAAAATCCAGGTGGTCCTGCCGTTTGTTCTCGCAGTAGACCATGACGAACTCCTCGCCCATCCCCGCGCGCACCACCGGATGATCCTGCATTGCCGCGACCGCGGTGAGCATGTCCTTCGGGAAGTCGATCCCGCTCGCGCGGTCTTCATTGAGCGGCGCGATGGGCTCGCGGCCGGTGTCAAGGCCGTGCTCCATGCTGGTGAGTATCGCGGCCAGCACGAGGTACGGGTTCGCATCGGCGCCCGCCACACGATGTTCGATGCGCAGGTTGCGATCGTCCGATTCGGGAATGCGAATACAGGCGTCGCGGTCTTCAAAACCCCAACTGCCCCGGCTCGCGGCATTCGCCTTCCAGCCGTAGCGGCGAAACGCGTTGTGATTGGCGGCAAAGACCGGCATGCAATGCGGCAACAGCGCGAGACACCCGGCCACAGCGTGGCGTAATGGGCGCTGGCCGTCCGCCGCCAGCAGGTTGTTGCCGGCCTCATCGTAGAGACTCACGTGCACGTGCATGCCGCTGCCCGGCGCCTGCAAATAAGGCTTGCTCATGAAACTGGCGCGGTAGCCATGTTTCATCGCCACGCCGCGCGTGCTGCGGCAGAACAGGGCGGCCCAGTCTGCGGCGCGCAGGCCATCGTCGTTGTGGGCAAAGTTGATCTCGAACTGCCCCGGTCCCAGTTCAGCCGTGATTACAGTAGCTTCCACGCCCTGCTCACGTGTGACTTCGACCATTTCATCGAGCACCCCGGAGAAGCGCGACAGACGCTCGATATGCATGTTCGGCTGGTCGTCCCTGTCGTCACAGAATGGATCGCGCGGGAACTGCGGCAGACCGTCGGCGAGCCGGGCGTCGAACAGGTAAAACTCCAGTTCGAAGGCCACGACCGGGCGGATGCCGCGCCGCTCGAAGCGTTTCAGCACGCGCGCGAGGACCTCGCGCGGTTCGAACACGATGGGCGCCGCGGTGCCGTCCGAGCTGATCAACATCTGGCCCAACAGCTGACTTTCCCATCGCACG
The DNA here is from genome assembly GCF_059567945.1 of Paraburkholderia sp. BGA-UO-ETr-F12. Classification (NCBI taxonomy): domain Bacteria; kingdom Pseudomonadati; phylum Pseudomonadota; class Betaproteobacteria; order Burkholderiales; family Burkholderiaceae; genus Paraburkholderia; species Paraburkholderia sp. BGA-UO-ETr-F12. Next base: position 379,222 of record NZ_JCAQOZ010000046.1, read on the forward strand.
GGTTTGAGGGTGCCGGCAATCAGGCGGCGCACCGCATCCGGGTCGCCGTCGTTAAAGCAATAGTCGCCAATCGGGTACAGGCCGCCCTGCGCACCCAGCAGAATGCAGTTCTGCGGCAGTTTCAGCAGACTGCCTCCCGCGACCTTCTCGAGCATCTCCACGGGGTACCGCTTGCCGTAAAAGTGCCCGGGGATGTCGAGGCAAATGAGGTCGACGTAGCGCACCTCGGGATAGGCCGCGCGGAAGGCTCTCACTTCGCTAAGCAGATCAGCGCTGGGGGACGTCATGGTGTTGTCCTTCTCACGCGCAAGCGCGAGGGTTGAGATTCAGTGCAAAGTTGCGATGGATCGGGGCCGGCAAGTCAGTGCCATGATGGGATGTTAAATTCACCGTGGTCGCTTATCACGTTCATTGACGATGTCAGTAATTAGCAATCCATATTTTTGTTCCGCATCAGCTCCGATGCTTGATCGAGCGGGCCGCCGCAATGCTAGGTGAACACCCAAAGCACCCGTGTCGGTTGATCGGAGAGGTTGGCGTAGCGGAACCGGGCGTGCGCCGGCACCTGGAAGCCGTCGTTAGGACCCAGGGTTACGGGCTGCGCCTCGTCGTCCAGCCAGATGGTCAACTCGCCCTCGAGGACGAAGCCACCTTGCTCGTCGCTGTCGTTCAACGGTTTGTCGCCGCTGCTGGCGCCGGGCGCCAGGTGGCTTTCCAGCATCGAAAAGCCCGCCGACATGTTCGGCGACACCAGCACGTCGGTCACGCCCTCGGCGTAATAGAGGGTGCGGCGTTCATCGGGTCGGGTCACCCAAGGCAGCGCTCGCGGCTTGCTCAGGTTATAGAAATACGTGGTAGGCACGCCAAGCGCTTCACCAATGGCGGTCAGATCGCCAACGGTCGGACGCGAAAGACCACGCTCGATTTGCGAGAGAAAACCCACTGAGCGGCCGATCTTTTCCGCCAATGCGCCCAACGTCACTTTCTTATGCTTGCGCAGGTCGCGAATCAGTATCGCAAGACCTTCGATTTCTTCCTGCTTGTTCACCTTCCATCCCCTCTTCAGGCTCTCTCAGACTCTGTCGCGCAGACGGTACCAGGTCTTACCCATGACCTCCAGCGGCGCCGCCAGCAACGCGCCGCCGGGAAACGGCGGATTCTCGATGGACCGATACAGATCCAGCAGATCATCGTCGCCGAGGATCGCGTCGGCGACGGCCCGGGCCGCGGCGAGCGTGGGAAGCACGCCGTGCCCCGAATAGCCTTGCAACCAGTAGCGCTCGCCTTGCCGGCCGATATCGGGTGTGCGTTTCATGCTGATATCGATATGTCCGCCCCAGGCAAACTCCAGCTCCACCCCACGCAATTGCGGGAACGCCCGTTCGAGGTAAGGCCGGGTGGCCGCGGCAATATCCTTGGGAATGCCGCCCGCGTACGTGCAGCCGCCACCGAATAACAGACGGTTGTCAGGACTGAGGCGAAAGTAATCGGGAACGAACTGGTTGTCGATCACGCAACTGTTGCGCGGCAGCAGCGAACGGGCCACCTCCGCTTGTAACGGCGCCGTGGCCACCTGGTAAGTGCCGACCGGCAACATGCGCCTCGCCAGTTGCCGGTCGAGGCGGTCGATATACGCGTTGCAGGCGAGGACCAGTACGTCGGCACGCACCGCGCCCTTGTCGGTGCGCGCTACATAGCCGCCGAGCCCGCCCGGCGTCTCGCCGTAATCCAGCACGCGGCTCTGCTCAAAGATACGTCCACCGGCCTGCTCGATCGCCGCCGCCAGACCCTGGGCCAGCTTTAGCGGGTTCAGGTGGCCCGCCTCGGGATCGTAGAGCGCCGCCTGGTAGCGCTCGCTCGCAATCCACGCCGGCATCTCCTCGCGAGGAATGAAGCGCATCCGGTCGTAGCCCCATTTCTCCTCGGCCTCCCGCTGCGCCTGCTGCAGCAGCGCAACGCGGCGCGGCAGCACCGCCGCCCACAGACTGCCGGCGCGATAGTCCGCATCGAAGCCATGCCGCTGCGGCAACGCCCGTATTTCTGCGGCGGCCCAGCACATGCTGTCCCATAGCCGCCGGGAACGTTCCAGCCCCAGCGCCGCTTCCAGCGGCGGCATATCGCATGACCAGCCGAGCAGCGCCTGACCGCCATTGCGCCCGGAAGCCGCCCACGCCACCCGGCTCGCCTCCAGCACGGTCACACGCTTGCCCCCCAGAGCGAGGCGTAGCGCCGTGTGCAAGCCACTGAAACCTGCGCCGACGATCAGCACGTCGCAGTCCAGGCGCCCTTCGAGAGCCGGACGCAGCGGAATCGGGCCAGGATAAGTGCGCGCATAGTAGCTCGCGACGTGCTCGGCGGACTGATGGAACATCTGCGCTGCCCCGTGAAAAATAGCCAAATAATTTCATGAAAAAATAGCAGCTATTTTTCACGAAGGCAAGCAGAGAGTAGAACCATCGTATTGCGCCGAACCATCCGGGAGCACGATGAAGCGCGTCACACGGCGTCGATTTCAGGCGTCGATTGGAAGCAGCGTGAGGTGCGAGGATGCACGCGCGACGCCACGTTGATATCCTGCATCCGGTGCAGGGTCTCTTCGTGATGGATCTGCCCGACGAGATTCCGGCCGGCAAGCGCGTATTTCAACGCCGGGCGTTTCAGCCAGATGGTCCATGGATAAAACAGTGAGGACAAAAATGACTCTCGCGATCGCAAGCGCCATCTCGGACGCAGACGCGCCCAACTATGTCGTCAAAGTCGATGCGGGCACACACAGCCTGCTCGGTGATGAAGGGCCGCGAGAAGGCGGCCAGGATAGCGGCCCAGCGCCGTTCGAATTCGTGCTCTCGGGTCTCGCGGCATGCACGGCCGCCACGCTGCGGATGTACATGCAGAGAAAGGCCTGGCCGGGCGGCCGGATCAAGGTCGACACGGAATTGCACGTCGAGCGCGACGGCGGTCAATTCATTCGGCGCACCGTCTCGGTGGAGGGCCCGCTCGACGATAGCCAGCGCAACCGCCTCGCCGAGATCTGCGAGAAAACGCCGGTCACCCTGTTCATCAAACGGGGCACCCGGATCGACACGACCGTGCAGTGACGCTCAGCCACCCTCTTTCATCTGCTTCAGAATCTTATAGACGGTGGCGCGCCCCATGGTCAGCACGGCGGCCACATAATTCGCGGAACTGCGGCCGCGAAACGCGCCTTGCGCGTGCAGCGCCTCGACGATTTCCCGCTTGTGCTCGCGCGTGAGCGCATTGATGCCAATTTGCCGCTCGCGCAGCCAGGTGTGCAGGAACGTATTGATGCGGTCCTGCCAGTCGTCGCGAAACAGTTCCTCCGCGGGCGCGGCGCTCAGATTGCCGCCCTTGATGAACAGATCGAGCGTGGAGCGCACGTCTTCGAACACCGCGATGTTGAAGTTGACGCACAGCATGCCGGCCGGCTTGCCTTCGTCGTCGAACAGGATATTGCTGACGCAGCGCATACGCCGGCCGTCCCAGTTCAGCTTCTCGTAGGGCCCGATCGTCCGGCCCCGCGCCGCATAGTGGACTTCATCGAGCACCGACGGGCCGCCGACTTCGAGCTTCGACAGGTTGTTCACGAGATACGCGATCGTCTGGTCGCGCAGGTCGTGAATCACGACTTCGGCACAGGGGTAGAACAGCGCCGCGATACCGTCCGCGATGGATGCGTAGCGCTCCAGCAGCAGATCTTTCACGGGAGAGACGGTTGTCTTGCGCATTGATGAATCGCAGTGTTCGAGGGATGCGGCGCCGCTTGTGCTCCGAAGAGCCAGGCAAGGCGCCGGGGTTATGGCCGTCAGGCGCGGCAAGCACAACGCTGCCCGGCAGCGAGGCGCAATAACATGCAATAACGCGCCATTGTAACGACCCCACTCGACGACCGCGACCGCCACGGCATGAGGACTGCGCCGCGCGGTTTTATTGCGGGGCCGCATCGCGCGCAGCGCTTTGATGGGCGTTCAATCAGATGATTTCCCCGGGTTCCCGTTGTTGCATCCGCACCGAAGCATTTTTGTCCGCGTGGCGGGCGCTTTTTTTTCGTGCGATAAAACAATCCACCCTTTCACGGAGCAACAGATGGCCACGCTCGAAGCATTTCGCGCCGTGCTCGATGATGAAGGCACGCCGGAAATCATTCGCAACCACATCATCGATTCCCTGCAATACACGCTGCGCAATCACGGGCAGATTTTTACGTCGAAGGAAGTCGAATGGCTGGCCGGCTGGGACGACGCACGCATTCCGCTCGCCGCTTCACGCGAGTTGCAGAAGCGCGTCGCCGAAACGACCCGCTGAGACCCGCCTTTATCCTCCCGGCGCCGTCTCGGGCGCGGCGCGCCGGTCCGCTGCCGGCGCCCCGTCCGCAGCAGCCTTTTCTCGCCCAACGCCCCGCCAGTTGGGCGGTTTGCCCGCGCACGGAACTTTTTGCTATCCAATTAGCCCCATTTAGTGCATCATATTGGAATAGCTGTATTCCGCATCCGTAACACCGGCAGTATCAAGCACAGTTTCAATTGGCGTCTCCGCACCACCCCCGACTGTTCGACCGCCGCCTGTCGGCGATCCCGTCACTCCGGCAATGCGCCGCCTGCATTCGCCGTCGCGAGTTGTGCAGCTGAGTAGTTCATTTACGCGCCCGATGTCTGCGCGACATCAGCGTGTTTCTTCTCCATCGAATCCGCGATTTTGCGCGGCCGCGCTCATGCCCTTGCCATTGGGCCTGTGCCAACCCTTTTCCATGGCGGCGCGCCCCAAGGTGCAGCGCTGCCCGGCCTGTTGTGCCGCGCGTAACACGCGTGACACGGGGGCCACGTAATACAGGACACGTGCTTCATGAATTCAGCTGTCAAGACGTACAAGGGTTACGAAATTCACCCGCTCGTCTATCCGCGCCGCCCGGCGGACGGTCAAACGAGCCGCAATCCGGACGCAGGCTACGACGCGTCGGTGCGCATCTGCCGCGTAGGCGCCAATCCGGCGGCCGACGGGCGTGTGTTCCGTCTGCAGTATCTGTTTCCGTTCGACGGCACGGGCAAGGCGCGCATTGCGTGCATGGCCCACGCCGAGCAATTGATCGACGGCCGTGTAGACGGCCAGTCCGTCGCCGATCTTTGAGCGGTACTATCAGCGAATCTGCTGGTGCCGCAGCAGTTGGCCCGAAAGCCAGCTGTCAACCGTATCAGATGTTGCGCCAGGCTTAACTGCGTGGCCAACACCCACTTATCCCATCGACCAGGAGTTATGCATGGCGAAAGAAGAACTGCTTGAACTTGACGGTATCGTCGACGAAGTACTTCCGGATAGTCGTTACCGCGTGACGCTCGACAACGGCGTCGTGGTTGGCGCTTACGCATCCGGGCGCATGCGCAAGAATCACATCCGTATTCTCGCGGGCGACCGCGTGACGCTGGAACTGTCGGTTTACGATCTGACCAAAGGCCGGATCAATTTCCGTCACAAAGACGAGCGCGCCACCGGTGGCGGCGGCGCACGCAATACGCAATTCCGTCGCCGTTAAGACTGGCGGCACGCTGACCGTTCAACGACCTGCTTCGTGGTCGGTCAACGCGTGGTGAACTGTTGTTGTCCGGTTGTTAGCGAAGCCTTTCGCGCGCCTTCTCCGGCTTGAATCATCGACTCGAGCCTGAGCGGCGCGCCTGGGCGCCGCACACGTTACGCCTTCTTTATCTGCGCTTCCCTGCGCTTTCCGTGCCTTCCTACGCCCCGAACACCGCAACGAGATCCTCTCCGGCGGCGCTCTTGCGCACCTGCTCGACCACCCGCTCCTCCAGTTCCGACAGATGCTCGCGCATCGCCGCGAGTGCCGCATGCAGGTCTCCCGCATCGAGCGCTTCAATAATCTGCCTGTGCTCGTCCGCCGAGCAGGTCGAGCCCTTCGACGGATCGAACAACGCCTTGTAAAGCTCGGTCTTCGCGACCAGTTGACCTACCAGGCCAAGCAATTCCGTACCACCCGCGAGCTCGGTCAGCAACACATGAAACTGGCCCGCGAGCCTCACGGATTCGTCGACCGCGCCCGCTCGTGACGCCTTCTCCTCGCCACGCACGTGCGCGCGCAGGCGGCGCTTGTGAGCCGCACTCAAACTCCCGCACAAAGCCGCGACTATGCCGGCCTCGACGATCTGCCGGGCGCGATACACCTGCCGAATATCCTCCTCCGACGGCGACGGCACAAACGCGCCGCGATTCGCCTCGAGCACCAGCTTGCCCTCGAAACCCAGCCGCGCGAGTACCTTGCGCAACGCGCCGCGCGTGCAACCAAACGCGGCAGCGAGATCGCGCTCGACCAGTTGCGCACCCGGCCGCAAACGGCCTTGCAATAGCGCCGCCGTAATCGACGTGTAAATGCGCTCTTCGATCGTGACCGCGTCGTCTTCGATCACGGTGTGAAGAGGCGTTTCTGTAGCGGCAGACGATGCACTTCGGGAACGTGGGGCCATGAATTCAGTGACGGAAAGGAAGCGATATCGCCGGGCATTGTAGCGATGGCGCACGGCCGGCGCCACGCGTTCACGGCGCGACTATCCGGTTGCCTATACCGGGAATCACAAAAAATGGTTAACCATTCAATGATACTATTGTTGACCAAAATACGCCCCAGATGAGTGTTCCGTTCCCTTCGACACGCTATTCCAGCCATCCCGCCAAAGCCGCACAGTTTTTTCGCGCCTACCGGCAGCGTCCACCTCTCGCCTCCAGGTCCATTGTGAATTCGCACTCCAGCGCCACTTCAGCCCGTACCGACGCCATCCCTGCCTCCCAAGCGCTGACGTGGCGTGATGCCTTGTGGCTGGGCGTGATCGTGGTGATCGGCATCAATTTGCGGCCCTTGCTGACGTCGATCAGCCCATTGATGACGACGATCCGTGCGGCAACCGGTCTGAGCTTCTACGGCGCGTCATTGCTGACGAGCCTGCCGGTTGTCGCGATGGGCATCGGCGCGTTCGGTGCCGGCGCGCTGACCCGTACGGTCGGCGAGACGCGCGGTGTCGCGCTCGGTTTGCTGGCGATCGGCCTGGCTTGCGGCGCGCGCTGGGCAACGGCCGCAAGCGGCGCCGGCCTGTTGTTCACGGCTGCGCTGGCGGGCGTCGGTGTCGCGGCGATTCAGGCCCTGCTGCCCGCGGTCATGAAGCAGCGCTTCCATACGCGGGTGCCGTTGGCGATGGGCGTCTTCTCGGCATCGATCATGGGTGGCGGCGGACTGGGGGCGCGCCTGAGTCCATGGGTGAGCAACGCGATGGGATCGTGGCATGCAGGGCTCGCGGTATGGGCTATTCCTGCGCTGATCGCACTGATCTGCTGGTTGGGTCCGAATCTTCGGTCTGCGGCCGGGGTTGCAGCACAGTCCGCTGTCACGCGTCCCGTGGCGCCTCTTTTGTGGCGCAAACGGCGCGCGTGGACACTTGGCCTCTACTTCGGCATCGTCAACGGTGGCTACACGACGCTCGTCGCGTGGTTGCCCGCGTTTTACCAGCAGCGTGGCGTGAGTGTCACGGATAGCGGCTCGTTGCTTGCCAGCATGACGATGTTTCAGGCAGCAGCAGCCTTATTGCTTCCGCTGGCCGCAGCGCCATTCCGGGACCGGCGACCGTGGCTGGTTCTGGGCTTGTCCGCCCAATTCGTCGGCTTGCTCGGGTTGATCCTATGGCCCGATGCGGCGCCGTTGGTCTGGGTCGGCGTTGCCGGCGCCGGACTTGGCGGGACGTTCTCGTTGACGCTCGTGACCGCCATGGATCATTCGGCCGATCATCGCGTCGCGGGAAAACTGGTCGCGTTCACTCAGGGTGTCGGGTTTATCGTCGCCGCCGTCGCGCCCGTTTTTGCCGGCATCGTTCGCGGCTGGAGCGGCGGGTTTGGGGCTGCATGGATCATGCTCGCCGTCAGCATAGCCGCCATGATTGCAGTCAGTTGCCTGTTCTCGCCTCGCAGTTACGCGCGGTGGTATTGATCAGCGCACGCGTTCGCTTTCGCTGCTTTGCCCGGTCGGGCGTCATCGCAAAACTGGCCGCCGGCATGAAGAGTGCGTGCTGCGGTGCGGGTGTGGCATGATATAGCGCCCCGCTTCGGTGCACACCCCACGGACGCACCGCGCAAGTGCAGCCGCCTTTGCCGGCACCGCAGATAAGCCCGTGATTGCGTGAGCTTCGCCGTGATTGGCCGGCACTGGCATACAGGTTGCTTTATCGATTGTCAGCCGTCGATAAACCCTCCCCCATGCTGCGTGTTCTTCTCGTTACCGATACCGACAAGCCGATAGGCGATCTGCGCGACGCACTCGCACGACTTGGCTACGAGATGCTGGCCGGCACGGCGACGCCGCAAGCGCTGCACCGCGTGGTGCAGAGCGAACGGCCGGACGTCATCATCATCGATACGGAATCGCCGTCGCGCGATACGCTCGAACAGCTCGCGGTGATGAATGCCACCGCACCCCGCCCGGTGCTGATGTTCAGCCACGACGCGAACCAGCAACTGATTCGCGACGCGGTCGGTGCGGGCGTCACGGCCTATCTCGTCGAAGGGCTCGCCACGGAACGGCTCGCGCCGATTCTCGAAGTGGCGCTCGCACGCTTTGCGCAGGAGTCGCAGTTACGCGAGCGGCTCGCGCAAGTCGAAAGCGAACTCACCGAACGCAAGCTGATCGATCGCGCCAAACGCCTGCTGATGGATCAACAGAAGATCACCGAACACGCTGCGTACGCCAACCTGCGCAAACGCGCAATGAACCAGGGCGTCAAACTCGCCGAAGTCGCGCGTGCTGTCATCGCGTCGGCGGAATCGCTCAAATGAAGCGCCGCTCATGAACTCTGCCGCCTCCGCCTCCTCCTCGTCCGTGCCCGCACCGCTCGAGAAAACTCATCTTCGGCTCGGTTTCGTCGCACTCTCCGATGCCGCGCCGCTCGTCGCCGCCAAGCTGCTCGAATTCGGCCACGCCCATGGCCTGACGCTGGAGTTGTGCCGACAGCCGTCATGGGCTGCCGTGCGCGACAAGCTTCTAAGCGGCGATCTCGATGCGGCCCACGTGCTCTATGGTCTCGTCTACGGTGTGCAGCTCGGCCTCGGCGGTCCGCAAACGGATATGGCCGTGCTGATGGTGCTCAATCGCAACGGCCAGGCGATTACGCTGTCAACGCGCCTCGCCGATGCGTTGGCCGAACACGGCAGCTTACCGAAAGCATTGGCGACGCTCGGCCGCAAGCCGGTGTTCGCGCAGACCTTCCCCACCGGCACGCACGCAATGTGGCTGTCGTACTGGCTCGCGTCGCAAGGCGTGCATCCATTGCGCGATATTGAGAGCGTGGTGATTCCACCGCCGCAAATGGTCGCCGCGCTTTCCGAAGAGAAGCTCGACGGCCTCTGCGTCGGCGAACCATGGAACGCAATGGCGGAAGCGAACGGTGTCGGCAGAACGGTCGCCTATACGAGCGAGGTGTGGCCCGATCATCCGGAGAAGGTGCTGGCATGCCGGCACGATTTTGTCGACGAGAATCCGAATACCGCCCGCGCCCTCGTGCAGACGATGCTCGAAGCATGCCGCTGGCTCGACGGCGCCGGGCATCGCGAGGAGATTGCACACTGGCTGGCGCGGCCCGAATTCATCGGCATCGATGAAGCGTTGATCGCAGCGCGCTTAGGCAACGAAATCGCTGCATCGGCGCCGCATGGCCTGCCGGTACGGTTCTTCGACAACGGCGCGGTGAACTACCCGCGCGCCGCCGAGGGCGCCTGGTTTCTCACGCAGTTCGAACGCTGGGGCATGATCGACGCGCGCGCGGATTACGCGGAGATCGCGGCGCGAATCAATCAGACGCAGTTGTATCGCGAAGCAGCGGCGCGCGTTGGCGTAGCCGTGCCTGGCGATGAACATGCCCCACGGCTCATCGACGGCAAGGTGTGGGGTAGCGAGACGGTCGCCACCGCGTACGCAAGGAGCTTCGCTATCCGCGCATAGAGAGCGCTGCGGTGATTACGGCGTGGTCATCACGCGAGCGCGGCCTCTAACATCGGAAACCGCACGCTGACCACAAGACCACCGCCGGGCGCCTCACTCAGTGCGATCGACGCGCCGTGCACGCGTGCAATTTCCCGCACGATCGACAAGCCCAGCCCGCTACCCTCGACCGCTTGCGTCGCCTCACTACGATAGAAGCGCTCAAACACCGCATCGCGTTCGCCGACGTCAATCCCCGGTCCGTTGTCGATCACCTGCAGCAGCGCCTGCCCGGCTTCACATGCAACGCGTACGGTAATCACTGCCCCATCGCCGGAATAACGAATTGCGTTATCGATCAGATTGCCGACCAGTTCCGCCAGCAGATCGCTCTGCCCCATCACCTCGATGCGCACGTCCTGTTCGAAGCCGAGATCGATGCCGCGAGCGCGCGCGACCGGCGACCAGTCGAGCGTCACGCTGCGCGCTACCTTGTGCAGCGGCACAGCGGCATGCTTGACGGTATATCCGCTGTCCGCATCGAGCCGCGAGAGCGACAGCAGTTGCTGCACGATGCGCCCCGCCTGCTGCACCGCTCGATTCAGCCGCCGCAAATGCACGCCTTGCCGCCGGCTGCCGAGCGAGGCTTCTTCACCGCCGTCGATATCGCGCAGCGCCAGCTCCGACTCGGCCTGAATGATCGCAAGCGGCGTCTTCAACTGATGCGCGGCGTCGTTGAAAAATCGCCTGCGCGACAACTGCATCAACTGCGTACGGCCAATGTACTGATTGATCGAATCGACCAGCGGCGCGACTTCGCTCGGCAGGCCCACCGTATCGAGCGGCGTCGGATCGTTCTCGGCACGCGCGGCGACTTTGGCCGACAGGCGGTTCAGCGGCCGCAAGCCGCGCGCAACCCCCAGCCACACAATGCCTAGCGCAAGCACCACCAGCAGGAATTCCTGTTGCAACGAGCCGATCAGAATTTCGCGTGCCAGCGCCTGGCGCTGTTCGATCGTTTCGCCGACCCGCACCAGCACCACGCGCGTTTGCGCGCTCGGCACGTCGTGGACCGGCAGCCGCAGCATCGCAATACGCAGCGGGCGGCCACGAAACATGTCGTCGTAAAACTGCACGCTGTAGAGATCGCCAGACGCCTTCGTGCCTGCCGGCAAGTCCGGATAGCCGGTCACCACCCGGCCACCCTCCTCGCGAATCTGATAGTAGATATTGCCGCCGCCGTTCGATTCGAACATCTCCAGCGCCAGATACGGCAAATCGACTTCGATCTGGGCGTCGCGCAAACGGATGCCATCGCGGATCGAGCGCAGCGAAAAGTCCAGCGTGCGATCGAAGGCCGCGTGCGCCGCGTTCATTGCGCGTTGATACGTGAGCCATGCATCGAAAGCGAGTAGCAAAAGCAAGGGCAGCAACAACCAGAGCGCGACACGAACGCGCAGATTCGGCCGCGTCATACGTCTTTCGCTTCCAGCAGATAGCCGAGCCCGCGCAGCGTCACGATGCCGACCGAACTGCGTTCGAGCTTCTTGCGCAAACGGTGTACGTAGATTTCGATAGCATCGGCATTCACCGATTCGTCGAGCCCGAAGATTTTCTCCGAGAGTGTGTCCTTGTTGATCGCGCGGCCGTTGCGCAGGATCAGCACCTCGAGTACCGACCGTTCGCGCGGCGTCAACGCGAGCGGCTCGCCGTCGAGCGTGAAGCCGCGATCGACACTGTCGTAAAGCAGCGTGCCGCACTGCGCGTGCAGCGGCTCCTGCCCATGACTGCGGCGCAACAGCGCCCGCGCACGTGCTTCGAGTTCGGTGAGCGCGAAGGGCTTGGCGAGGTAGTCGTCGGCGCCGAGATCGAGGCCGCGCACGCGCTCTTCCACCGAACCATGCGCGGTCAGCATTAATACGGGCACCGCGTTGCGCCGCGCGCGCAGACGGCGTAACACTTCGAGACCGTCGAGCTTGGGCAGACCGATATCGAGAATCACCAGTGCGTAGTCTTGCGTGCGCAAAACATGGTCGGCGGATTCGCCGTCGTGCATGCAATCGACGGTGAGTTTCGCGCTGGTCAACGCGTCGGTCAGCGAGCGGGAAAGGATCGGATTGTCTTCAACGAGCAGCACACGCATAAACAGAATCCCAGGGAAATCCATGAGGCGGATTCGACCATTGTGACGCATTTCTTTCGAAAACTGAAAGCATTCAGAAAGCACGCCTCTCTTACCATTCGCCTACACAAAACAAACACAATGTTTTCTGGAGGAAGACGTGCAAATCTCTTTGAAGTATCTCGCCGTAGCGGTTGCATTCGCCGCAAACTCAGCGTGGGCGGCCTTTCCGGCCGGTTATCCCAGCGACTACCAGACCACCGTCGACGGGGCGAAGAAGGAAGGCAAGCTGATCGTGTATTCGGTCACGGACACCGCCCTCGTGCGCCCGCTCATCAAGGATTTTGAAAGCTTGTACGGCATCAAGGTCGAATACAACGACATGAACAGCACCGAGCTGTACAACCGCTACATCAGCGAGAACGCGGCCAGCAGCACCAGCGCCGACGTGCTGTGGAGTTCCGCGATGGACCTGCAGGTGAAGCTCGTCAACGACGGTCTGATGGCCAGCTACGAATCGCCCGAAGCGAAGCAGTTGCCGCAATGGGCGCAGTATCAGAAGCAGGCATACGGCACCACCTACGAGCCGCTCGCGATCGTCTACAACAAGCGCCTGCTGCCGGCCGGCGAAGTGCCGCAAACGCGCGCCGATCTGATCAAGCTGCTGCAAAACAAGCCCGATCAGTTCAAGGGTAAGGTCACGACGTACGACATCGAAAAATCCGGTGTCGGCTTCAACTATCTGACGCAGGACGCGCGCGTCAATCCGCAAGTCACCTGGGATCTCGTGAAAGCCATGGGCGCAACCGGCCCGAAGCTGCAATCGAGTACCGGCGCGATGATGGAACGCATCTCGTCGGGTGAAAACCTGATCGGCTACAACATTCTTGGCTCGTACGCGCTCACCAAAGCGAAGAAAGACCCGTCGATCGGCTACGTCTATCCGAAGGACTACACGCTGGTGGTGAGCCGCCTCGTGACGATTTCGAAGAAGGCGCAAAGCCCTAATGCCGCGAAGCTGTGGGTCGACTATCTGCTGTCGCAACGCGGTCAGACCTTGCTCGCGAACCAGGCGAGCCTGTTCTCGATTCGCGCGGACGTAGACGGTGAAACGTCGATGGCCGGTCTGACGAAGCAGCTTGGCGACTCGCTCAAGCCGATCCCGATCGGCGCCGGCCTGCTGGTGTATCTCGACCAGTCCAAGCGGCTTGAATTCCTCAAGCAATGGCAACAGTCGATCAAGCGCTAAGCCTCGACTGACCTGACGGCGCGCGCGCCGAAACGCGCGGGCGCCCTACCTTTCCTGACTACCTGTCGATATGCGGCTTTTACGCTGCAGGGGGACACTCATGCTTTCCACTAGCGCAACCGGACACCGCGATGCCTCACCACGCGCGGCCGACGGCGGCACGAGAGGCGCGCTGCCGCGCGGCGGTCTGCAGCCATTTGCGGGCTTGCTGCGCTGGCTCGTCGTCGCGGTGCTGACCGTCGCGGTGGCGCTGCCGCTCGGCTTCATTCTGCTGCAAAGCGTGCTGAACGCACCGTTCTTCGACGCGAAACGCACATTCGGTCTGGCCGGTTTCGAATTCATTTTCAGCGACCCCGACTTCTGGTCCGCACTGAAGAACTCTTTCATCATCGCGGGCGGGATGCTGTTCATCTCGATCCCGCTCGGCGGCATTCTGGCGTTCCTGATGGTGCGCACCGACTTGCCTGGACGCCGCTGGCTCGAACCGCTGCTACTCACCCCCGTGTTCGTTTCGCCGATGGTGCTTGCATTCGGCTACGTGGTCGCGGCCGGCCCGGTCGGTTTCTATTCGGTCTGGTGGAAGGCATTGTTCGGCGCCGCCGAAGCGCCCTGGAGCGTGTATTCGGTTCTCGCGATCACGATCATCGTCGGGCTCACGCATGTGCCCCACGTGTACCTGTATTCGTCGGCCGCGCTGCGCAATCTCGGTTCGGATGTCGAAGAAGCCGCGCGCGTCGCCGGAGCGCGGCCGTTCCGCGTCGCGCTCGACGTGAGCCTGCCGATGACGCTGCCCGCGCTGTTGTTCGCGGGCGTGCTGGTGTTCTTCCTCGGCTTCGAAGTGTTTGGCCTGCCGCTTGTACTCGGCGACCCCGAAGGCCATCTCGTGCTGGCGACGTACCTGTACAAGCTCACGAACAAGCTCGGCGTGCCTTCGTATCACCTGATGGCCGCAGTCGCCGTATGCATCGTCGCAATCACTTTTCCGCTGGTGCTGTTGCAACGACGCTTGCTGAAGAGCGCGAACCGCTTTGTCACGGTCAAGGGTAAAGCGGGACGTCAGACCGTGTTGCCGCTCGGCGCATGGCGTTGGGTTGCATTGGCAATCGTCGCGCTGTGGCTGCTGCTCACGGTGTTCGTCCCGCTCTCCGGCATCACGCTGCGCGCGTTCGTCACCAACTGGGGCGAAGGCGTGAATCTCGCCGACGTGCTGACGCTCGCGAACTTCACCGAACTGTTCGAACAGGACAACCTGGTTCGCGCGATTCTCAACACGCTCGGCATCGGCGTAATCGGCGGCGCACTGGCTGTGGGTTTCTATTCGCTGGTCGCCTTTGCCGGCCATCGCCGCAACGACTGGGCCACGCGCCTGCTCGATTACCTCGTGCTGCTGCCGCGTGCGGTGCCCGGCTTGCTCGCCGGTCTCGCCTTCCTGTGGATTTTCCTCTTCGTGCCCGGCCTGAAGGAATTGAAGAACTCCATGTGGAGCATCTGGATTGCCTACACGGTCGTGTGGCTCGCGTACGGCATGCGCCTGATTCAAAGCGCACTGCTGCAAGTCGGACCCGAACTCGAAGAAGCGGGCCGCAGCGTCGGCGGCACCCGCGCACGCGTCAGTCTCGACGTGACGCTGCCGCTCGTGCGCTTCGGCCTGCTCGCGGCATGGCTGCTGATTTTCATGATTTTCGAGCGCGAATACTCGACCGCGGTCTATCTGCTCTCGCCCGGCACTGAAGTGATCGGCGCGCTGCTGGTGTCGCTGTGGGCGACCGGCGCGGTCGATCAGGTCGCGGCGCTTTCTGTCATCAACATCGCGATGGTCGGCGTCGGACTCGGCGTCGCCCTGCGCTTCGGAGTGAAATTGCATGGATAAGCTCTCGGTCGACAACCTGTTTCTCAGCTATGGCGACAACCCGATTCTGAAGGGTGTGTCGTTCGACCTGAACCCCGGCGAAGTGGTATGCCTGCTCGGCGCGTCGGGCAGCGGCAAGACCACCCTGCTGCGTGCGGTCGCGGGACTCGAGCAGCCCTCTTCGGGCCGTATCGAACTGGACGGCAAGGTGTTCTTCGACGGCACCGCTCAAGTCGATCTGCCGGTCGAACAACGCTCGCTCGGTCTCGTGTTTCAGTCGTATGCGCTATGGCCGCATCGCACCGTGGCGGACAACGTCGGCTATGGCTTGAAGTTGCGGCGCGTATCGGCCGCTGAGCAGAAAAAACGCGTGCAGTCCGCGCTCGACCAGCTCGGCCTCGGCCATCTCGCCGCGCGTTATCCGTATCAGCTTTCCGGCGGCCAGCAGCAGCGGGTGGCGATTGCGCGCGCGCTGGTCTACAACCCGCCCGTCATTCTGCTCGACGAACCGCTGTCGAATCTCGACGCCAAGCTGCGTGAAGAAGCGCGCGCCTGGTTGCGCGAACTGATCGTTTCACTGGGTTTGTCCGCGTTGTGCGTCACGCACGATCAGACCGAAGCGATGGCGATGTCCGATCGCATCCTGCTGCTGCGCAACGGGCGCATCGAACAGGAAGGCACGCCGGCCGAACTGTATGGTGCGCCCCGCTCGCTCTATACCGCCGAGTTCATGGGCAGCAATAACCGCATCGACGCACGCGTGGCCGCGGTCGACGGCGAACGCGTGACGCTGGCCGGCGACGGCTGGCAATTGCAGGCGCAGGCGCGCGAAGCGCTCAGCACCGGGCAAAACGCACAGGCCGTGATTCGCCTCGAGCGTGTGCAGGTCGCCGATGGTCCGGGCGCGAACCGCCTCGAGGCCGACCTGATTACCTCGATGTATCTCGGCGACCGCTGGGAGTACCTGTTCCATTGCGGCGATCTGCGCCTGCGTGCCTTCGGCCACGTGCCGCGCGCGGCCGGCCGCCACTGGATTGAATTTCCCGCCAACGACTGCTGGGCGTTCGCGCAGGCGAGCTAACACGTGTCTATGGACCCGGCAGCACCGCATCCCCAACCGAAGTAAAAAAAACAAGCACAGGAGACTGTTGATGAAGTGGAGTATGAAGAAGGCAACCCTTGGCATGACCTGCGCCGGCCTCGCCGGATTTGCAGCAGCGGCGCATGCGCAATCGAGCGTGACCTTGTACGGCATCGTCGACGCGGGCGTCGAGTATGTGAATCACGCGAGCAAGGACGGTGGCGCCGCGCGTCTCGTGTCCGGCGGCAAGAACACTTCGCGCTGGGGCCTGCGTGGCGTCGAGGATCTGGGCGGCGGCCTGAAAGCGGTCTTTCAGTTGGAGAGCGGCATCAACATTGCGAACGGTCAGTTCGACGACGGCCCCGGCGCGATCTTCGACCGCCGCGCCACGATCGGCCTGAAAAACCGCTTCGGGCAAATCACGCTCGGCCGCAATTTCACGACCACCTATGACTACATGCTGCAGTTCGACCCGATGGGTTACGCGCCGAACTACTCGTGGGCGACCTCATCCACGGCGACGGGTGGCCGCAAGGACGGTTTGTTCTCGCGTTCGGCCAATTCCGTGCGCTATGACGGCACATTCTCCGGTTTCAAATTCGGCGCCATGTACGGCTTCGGCAACGTGCCGGGCAGCATGAAGTCGAGCTCGAAATATGACTTCGGGCTGGGCTACGAGAATGGTCCATTCGCCGTGGTCGCTACGTTCGACCGGCAGAACGGCGCCAACGACAGCGTGACGCCCGCGGACACCACCAACTACATCCAGGGCATTCATGCGGGCTTGAGTTATGACTTCGGCGCGGTGAAGGCGATGGCCGGCTATCGCAACTATCGGCGCACCTTCCACACCGCCGCGCCGACGTTGCGCAGCGATATGTACTGGCTCGGCGGTCAATACGACGTGACGCCGTTCTTCTCGCTGTTTGCCGCGGTCTATCACCAGGACATCAAGGATGCGAGCGACGCCGATCCGACGCTGATCTCCCTGCGCGGGCAGTACGCGTTGTCAAAACGAACCGTGCTGTATTTGGCGGGCGGTTATGCCATGGCCAAGCATGGCAACGCGGTCAGCCTGTCGCGCGATCTGACCGGCGCGGCGGATACGCAAGCGGGTGTGACGGCGGGGATTCAGCATCGGTTCTGATGCATTGACGCGGGTAAAGCAGAGCGAGGCGCGCCGAAGGTCAATCCTTCGGTGCGCCTCGTTCGTCTGGTTTTAGATAGCTCTATACCATTCGATCGCCTAGAATAAATCGAGCAAACTGAACAAGCGCCCGCTTCGTTATCAGATTCGCGCCCATGCCGACAGGAGTCATGCCATGTCACAGACAAGCCGCGATACCCCTGAAACGCCGCGCCACGGTCTGCTATGGTTCGTTGCATTGTGGCTGCTCGGCGTCGGCGGTACGGCACTCCTCGTGCTGCCGTTTCATCTTCTGGTCGCGGCAGCAATCCATCACGCGCATTGACACTTTTCCCGGCGCCAACGCGTCCGTACCGGCGGCAACTCAAGACCGTCCGAGCGTGGGCGGCAACTGCCCAAGCTGCCGGAATACCGATAACCAGTCCTCCAGGTGCCACGTCTTCGCGATCAGACTTCCGCGCATCTGATGGAAAGAGTGAATCGCGAAACTGATGTGTCTGGAACTGGCAGCAATGCCAAGTAGCTCCCCGGTTTGCGTGCCGCTGACCTCCGCACGAACGCCTACCCGGTCCCCATGAATCAGCACGTCGAGAATAGCGATTTTCATATCCGGCAACGCTGTGGCAAGGGTCGCGAATATGGGCACCATCTGGTCGGGTCCTGGCGCCACGCCGACGGGCTCGGGAACATATTCCCAGTCCGGGGTCACCACCTTTCGTAACAAGGGGACGCTTTTCTGCTCGAAGGCGCGATAGAGCCCTTCAATCGCTTCACGGGTGACGGCTTCGTCGGGCGGTACAGTCATGTCCGGTTACTCCTGAAGATTGGATGGTGCTCGCGATCAGGGTAGCGCTTTGCGGAAAATGGTGCCGCCATAACCGAGCACGATATTGTCGACTTCAAACGGTGACGCTTCCTGCGCTTCGAGGATAAATGCGACATGGCCGGAACTCAGTTTGCTGGTTATCGCGGCGACCAGGTCGTCATCGAACGCGTCCTTGATTGCGTGCTCAGCCAATCCACCGCTCGCTCCGATCGTGAAGCCAAGGATCGACCCGACCGGCCCCCCGAGCATTCCGATCAGACCGCCAGTTAACGCACCGATCACTGTGCCCCAAAACGGCCGGGTCTGCTTGTCGAGCAAAATCAGCTTACCTGTAGCGTCCTTTTGAACCAGTACGCCGCTCTCGATTTTGAAACCAAGGTCTTTTTCCTCGAAATTCCTGAAATCCCGGCCCGCTCTTTCGGCAACGTCCACGCTGTCGAAAACTGCAACAATCAATTGCTGTGCCATTTGATAGCTCCTCGTATCGGCGACGGTGTCTATCAAAGATAGTGATTTTCGCAGCGCGTGCCATCGGTTTATTTCCGATGCATGGCATCGGTCGAAGTGAGCATCGATCTCCGCGCGCACTCTGCCGAGAATGTCCGGCGTGCAGTTGTTCAGCATCGTCACAATCAGCCGTACCCGCGTGGAGACCTCGCGCTGTGTCTGACTCAGGAGATTCAATTCCAATGGCGGCAGGTCGAATTCCGGCAGGATGCGAACCAGCCGCCCGTCCGCGAGCGCCTCGACGCACGCCGGTTCTTCCAGCACGCCGATGCCCGCACCCGCGAGGATCATTTCATACATGGGCCGCCAATGACTCGTCCTGGTCGCAGTGCGAATCGGCACGCTTTCCACCACCGTCGCGACGTGCCTGAGCGGCAACTGGTCCGTGCCGAACATGCCCTGCACCCGGATGAATGGATGCTTCACCAGTTCAGACGGCTCGGCAATCGGACCGTGCTGGCCCAGATAGCCCGGCGCGGCAACCAGCACGCGCCCAACCTGACCCAACTGACGGGCAATGAAAGCCCCTTCGCCCAGTTGCCCAAGACGAAATGAAATGTCCACGCCCTCCGTCACCAGATCGACGATCCTGTCGTTCAGAACCAGTTCCAGCTCCAGTTGCGGATAGGTTTCACGCACCCGCGTCAACACCTCCGGCACGATCGTTTCGCCAAAGCAGTGCGGCGCCGCGATACGGATCGTGCCCTTGAGTTCCTCGCCGTCGTTCGACACCTCGGCGACCGCCTGCTCCACGGCATGCAGGATCCGCTTGCTGCGCTCGTAGAAAGTGAGCCCTTCAGGCGTGCAATTGAAAGCCCGCGCGCTACGCAGCAGAAGCCGGCAGCCCAGATACTTCTCGAGCCGCTCGATGCGCTCGCTCGCGGCCGGCTGACCGATATTCAGGTCTCGCGCCGCGCCGGAAATACTCCCGCGTTCAACCATCCTGACGTAGATGCGCATGGCTTCGAGCAGATTCACCGTACTCAACCTCCATTCGCAATGCGAATTAATTGGTGTCGCCTTCTGGGCCACAATAGCGAAGCCTGTTCGGATGGTAACGGGATGACAGGAGAATAAAAGACCGTCGGACCCAATATGAAGTATCGAAACAGACGCAGAGAATTACGACAGAATAATGTCGAAACATATCGGCGCCCAATCACGCCCGACACCGCATTGGCACAACGCCGGCTGACTCAGCCCGCGCAACGCTATCGAACCGTCATTCGGCCTTCTCAAGGCCGCGTGCGAACTCGTTGAAGACCTTCACGCACTTTCCATAAAGTGCCTCGGCGGTATAACATCCCCGGGTGTATAGCAAACAGAAAGCATTCGCTCCACTCCTGGAATCCGTGACGGTTTATCCATAATCAATCCGATGCCTAAAGACGACATCCCAGAACCGCAAGCCGTATGTAATAACATTACCCGTAGCGCGATCTTCATCGTCGCGACCCTCAAGGATGGTCAGGACCCCGCTGAACAGGTGCGTGCGTGGTGCGGCGACGTTGCCGCCCTGGTGCGCTCGGTGGGCAAGCGCGTCCCGTCCGGCAACCTGTCGTGCGTGGTCGGCTTCGGCTCCGACGTGTGGGACACGCTGTTCGGCGCGCCACGCCCGGCGGCCCTGCATCCGTTTCGCGAATTCGGCTCGGGTGAACGTCGCGCCGTGAGCACGCCCGGCGATATCCTGCTGCACATCCGCGCGGATCAGATGGATCTCTGCTTCGAACTCGCCACGCAACTGGCGGGACGGCTCGGCGATGCGGTCACGGTGATCGAAGAAGTGCACGGATTTCGCAACTTCGATCTGCGCAGCATGGTGGGCTTCGTCGACGGTACCGAGAATCCAGAAGGTCGCGAGGCCGTGGACTTCACGCTTATCGGCGACGAGGATCCGGAATTCGAGGCCGGCAGCTACGTCATCGTGCAGAAGTACCTGCACGACATGACCGGCTGGAACGCGCTTTCGGTCGAGACTCAGGAGCGCATTATCGGCCGCACGAAACTGTCCGATATCGAACTCGACGAAGCGGTCAAACCCACCTGTTCGCACAGCTCGCTCACCACGATCACCGAAAACGGCGAGGAAGTGAAGATCCTGCGCGACAACATGCCGTTCGGGCGCCCCGGCATGGGCGAGTTCGGCACCTACTTCATCGGCTATGCGCGTTCGCCCGAACCGATCGAGCAGATGATGGAAAACATGTTCGTCGGGCGGCCGCCGGGCAACTACGACCGGCTGCTCGATTACAGCCGCGCGGTCACGGGCAACCTCTTCTTCGTGCCGTCGGCCAGCTTGCTCGAGGCGCTCGCGGATCGCGATCCGCAAACTGCCGCCGTGGTCGCGCCAGCGCCCGACTCCTCTTCATCCGCAGGGCCGCGTCATGACGGCTCGCTGAATATTGGCTCTCTCAAGGGAATCTCTCAACATGAATAATCTGCATCGCGAGCTTGCCCCCATCTCTCATGCCGCCTGGTCGCAGATCGAAGACGAAGTGGCTCGCACCTTCAAGCGCAGTGTTGCCGGCCGTCGAGTGGTTGACGTCAAGGGCCCTGGCGGAACCGAACTATCCGGCGTCGGCACCGGGCACCAGATCGCGATCGCCGCGCCGCAGCCGGGCGTTGTGGCGAAGCTGTCCGAGGTCAAGAGCCTTGTCGAGTTGACCGTGCCGTTCGAACTGCAGCGCGAAGCGATCGACAGCGTCTTGCGCGGCGCAAAAGATGCTGACTGGCAGCCCGCGAAGGAAGCCGCAAAAGAACTCGCCTATGCCGAAGATCGCGCGATTTTCGACGGCTACAAGGCCGCGGGTATCGGCGGCCTGCGCGAAGGCTCGTCGAACCCGGCGCTCGCACTGCCGGCCGACATTGCCGCTTATCCGAACACGATCAGCAACGCGCTCGAAGAACTGCGGCTTGCCGGTGTCGACGGTCCCTATTCCGTGCTGCTTGGCGCCGACGCCTACACGGCACTCGCCGAGGCGCGCGATCAGGGTTATCCGGTCATCGAACACATCAAGCGGATTGTGAGCGGCGACGTCATCTGGGCGCCCGCGCTGGCAGGCGGCAGCGTGATCTCCACGCGAGGCGGCGATTTCGAACTGCACCTTGGCGAAGAACTGTCGATCGGTTATTCGAGCCATACCGACACGGTAGTGCGCCTCTATCTGCGCGAGACGCTGACCTTCCTCGCGCTGACGAGTGAAGCATCGGTGTCGCTGACTCAGGCCGAATGACCCAGGCCGAATGAGGCAGGCCAAATAAGGCCGCTGGAACAAGCGCCTGCCCAGGCCCGGATCTACTTCATTTTCCGGGCCTTTTCGAAAGCCTCGTCGATCGTGCCGACCATGTAGAACGCCTGCTCCGGCAGGCTGTCGCATTCGCCGTCGACGATCATCCTGAAGCCACGAATCGTTTCTTTCAGCGATACATATTTGCCCGGCGTCCCCGTGAATACTTCGGCGACGTGGAACGGCTGCGACAGGAAACGCTGGATCTTCCGCGCACGCGCCACGGCGAGCTTGTCTTCCGGCGCCAGTTCGTCCATACCCAGAATCGCGATAATGTCGCGCAGTTCCTTGTAGCGTTGCAGCGTTTGCTGCACGCCGCGCGTAATCGAGTAGTGTTCTTCGCCGATCACGTTCGGGTCGATCTGACGCGAGGTCGAATCGAGCGGGTCGACTGCCGGATAGATACCCAGCGAAGCGATGTCACGCGACAACACGACGGTTGCGTCCAGGTGGCCGAAGGTCGTAGCCGGCGACGGGTCGGTCAAGTCATCCGCAGGGACGTACACGGCCTGAACCGACGTGATCGAGCCAGTCTTGGTCGACGTAATACGCTCTTGCAGCTTGCCCATTTCCTCAGCCAGCGTCGGCTGATAGCCCACTGCCGACGGCATACGGCCGAGCAGTGCCGACACTTCCGTGCCTGCCAGCGTGAAACGGTAGATGTTGTCGACGAAGAACAGTACGTCGAGGCCTTCGTCACGAAAGTATTCAGCGATCGTCAGACCGGTCAGCGCGACACGCAGACGGTTGCCCGGCGGCTCGTTCATCTGGCCGTACACGAGCGTCACCTTGTCGAGAACGTTCGAATCCTTCATCTCGTGATAGAAGTCGTTCCCTTCACGGGTCCGCTCGCCAACACCGGCGAACACGGAGTAACCACCGTGTTCTTTAGCGATGTTGTTGATCAGTTCCATCATGTTCACGGTCTTGCCCACGCCTGCGCCACCGAACAGGCCAACCTTACCGCCCTTCGCAAACGGGCAGATCAGGTCGATAACCTTGATGCCGGTTTCGAGCAACTCCGTCGACGGCGACAATTCCTCGAATGCGGGCGCCTTCTGGTGAATCGAACGCGTGTGCTCGCTATCGATCGGCCCTGCTTCATCGATCGGACGCCCCAGTACATCCATGATGCGGCCTAGGGTTGCCCTCCCGACTGGCACGGAAATCGGGTGACCGGTGTTCTTTACCATCAGGCCCCGGCGCAAGCCGTCCGACGAACCCAGGCAGATGGTGCGGACTACGCCGTCGCCCAACTGCTGCTGGACTTCGAGTGTGAGGTCCGAGCCTTCCAGCACCAGCGCGTCGTAGATCTTTGGAATGTGCCCAGGCGGAAACTCCACGTCGATAACGGCGCCGATGCATTGCACGATTTTGCCTTCAACCATCGTCAAACCTCATCGCGTTTTGCGGAATCGAGCAAACAGGCAGCGAATGCCGGAAGCTAAATGAGCGAGCTGCGTGAATGAACTGCGCTGCCTATGAAAGATAGTCCTTCCCGTCAAACTTGCCACTTGTTCTTCCCGATTCCTGCTATCGGTTGAGGAATCGCCTATCCGGCCCACACGCTAGCCAAACTGGAAACAGCCTGAGCCGATATTTAGAATCGGTGCGCGGAGGATGTTTCCACCTGGCAAGTTGCTCGATAATCCAGCGGAGTGACTTCGCCGGGAAAACAGAAGCTGACCCGCTCGTCGAGGGCTCAGGCCCGCAACGACGGTTTCAGAATCGCGGACACCTCATCGTCGGGAAGTACTTCGAAGCGATTTGTCACTTCGCCGCAATCGACGTGCACTCTTTCCAGAATTTCCGACGTGTACTTTCTCAACGTCGTCACCATCGTCCGCACCCTCGGCGGCACCGGACGTTGCGCCTGCGTCAGTACATTCAGATCGAATGGCAGCACTTCGAATTCCGGCAGGATGCGGACCAGCCGCCCGTCCGCGAGCGCCTCGACGCACGCCGGCTCTTCCAGCACGCCGATGCCCGCACCCGCGAGGATCATTTCATACATGGGCCGCCAATGACTCGTCCTGATCGCAGTGCGGATCGGCACGCTTTCCACCACCGTCGCGACGTGCCTGAGCGGCAACTGGTCCGTGCCGAACATGCCCTGCACCCGGATGAATGGATGCTTCACCAGTTCAGACGGCTCGGCAATCGGACCGTGCTGGCCCAGATAGCCCGGCGCGGCAACCAGCACGCGCCCAACCTGACCCAACTGACGGGCAATGAAAGCCCCTTCGCCCAGTTGCCCAAGACGAAATGAAATGTCCACGCCCTCCGTCACCAGATCGACGATCCTGTCGTTCAGGACCAGTTCCAGTTCCAGTTGCGGATAGGTTTCACGCACCCGCGTCAACACCTCCGGCACGATCGTTTCGCCAAAGCAGTGCGGCGCCGCGATACGGATCGTGCCCTTGAGCTCCTCGCCGTCGTTCGACACTTCGGCGACCGCCTGCTCCACGGCATGCAGGATCCGCTTGCTGCGCTCGTAGAAGGTGAGCCCTTCAGGCGTGCAATTGAAAGCGCGCGCGCTACGCAGCAGAAGCCGGCAGCCCAGATACTTCTCGAGCCGCTCGATGCGCTCGCTCGCGGCCGGCTGACCGATATTCAGGTCTCGCGCCGCGCCGGAAATACTCTCCCGTTCAACCACTCTGACGTAAATCCGCATGGCTTCTAGCAGATTCATGGTGCCCATTCTCCCTATGTACCGATTTCGCATCATCCGAATACGTTCTTACGCATCGCAAGGCCCCGGCGTGGGGACCTGGCAATGCGTATTCGATGGAGAACAGAGTAAGGCCGGGCAGTCGCTCGCAGAGTGCACAAATCGGACCGGCTCCGGCCAGTACAGTTCTGCTACGATCTCGGCACCAGCCGTGCGGCACAGCCACGCAAGCGCGCATCAGCCGGCGCGGAGACCGGCACGGATGCGGCGGCAAAACGCTAAGGGAATCGTCCGATGAATCTCTACAAGAAGCTTGCAGACGATATCGAGAAACTGATCCGGCAAGGCATGTACGGGCATGGCGAACGCCTGCCGTCGGTACGGCAGAGCAGCCAGCAGCATCGGCTGAGCGTGACGACCGTCATCCGCGCCTATCTGCTGCTCGAAAGCCGTGGTTTGCTAACGGCGAGGCCCCAGTCGGGCTATTTCGTCAACTTCCGGGGCGACAGCGGCGAGCGCAAAGCGCTCGAGCTCCGGCCGTCGAAACCGATCCCGATTTCGTCGCCGGTCGATGTGAGCCGCCTCGTGCTGTCCACCTTGCGCTCGATCGGTGTCGACGACGCCGTGCCGCTCGGTTCGCCCTATCCCGATGCCACGCTGTTTCCATTCGAAAAGCTCAACCGCTACGCTTACGACGCGGGCCGGGGCAAGACCCGCTGGGGCGTGACGGATGCGCTGCCGCCCGGCAACGCGGCACTCATGCGCCAGATCGCGCGTCGTTACCTCGAGAACGGCATGGCGGTCGATCCGAACGAGATCGTCATCACGGTCGGCGCGACTGAAGCGATCAACCTGTGCCTCCAGGCGGTCGCGAAACCCGGCGACGTGATCGCGGTCGAGTCACCGACGTTCTACGCGATGCTCCACGCGATCGAACGGATGGGCATGAAAGCGATTGAAGTGTCGACGCATCCGGAACACGGCATCGATATCGAGGCACTGGCCGCGATTGTGGAATCGCAGACCATCGCGGCCTGCATGATCATGCCGAACTTCCAGAATCCGCTGGGCTTTCTGATGCCCGACGAACGCAAGCGCGAACTCGTGCAACGCCTCACGAAGTGGGACATTCCGGTCATCGAGAACGGTGTCTACAACGAATTGCACTATGACAGCACGCACCCGAGCACGTTGAAATCCTTCGACACGAAGGGACTGGTGCTGCACTGCGGCTCGTTCTCGAAGACCCTCACGGCAGCGTACCGGATTGGTTGGGCGCTGCCGGGCCGGTATCGCGACAAGGTCGAGAAACTCAAGTTTCTGAACACCCTGACTTCTCCGTCGATCCCGCAAATGGCGATTGCGGAATTCCTCGAGCGCGACGGCTACGAGCATCACCTGCGACGAGTCCGAAAAGCGTATGCGCAGCAGGCCAATCTGATGAAGGCCACCGTCGCGCGCTTCTTCCCCGAAGGTACGCGCATGTCCAACCCGGCCGGCGGA
Source organism: Paraburkholderia sp. BGA-UO-ETr-F12 (assembly GCF_059567945.1). NCBI lineage: Bacteria > Pseudomonadati > Pseudomonadota > Betaproteobacteria > Burkholderiales > Burkholderiaceae > Paraburkholderia > Paraburkholderia sp. BGA-UO-ETr-F12. The sequence continues at coordinate 405,443 of NZ_JCAQOZ010000046.1, forward strand.
TATGTGCTGTGGATCGAACTGCCGCCCAAGGTCGACGCCATGCGGCTCTATAAGCTCGCGCTCGATGAAGGCATCACCATCGGCCCGGGCTACATGTTCTCGGTCTCGGAGACGACCTATCGGAACTTCATCCGCCTCAATTACAGCAGCGCCTGGTCGAGCGAGATCGAACAGGCGGTGATTACCGTCGGCAAGCTGGTTGCGAGGTGCGCCCGTTAGCACGGGCGCGTCGATGAGCGCCGCTAGGTCAGTTGGTACGAGCGCAGCGGTTGCACCTCGGCGGGCAGTTCGCAGCCGCATAGTTCGAGAACCGAGCGTTCGATATTGCGGGTTATCGCATCAAGCGCCAGCGCATTCGGCGCAAGCGAAAAGGGCTCGGCGACTTCGCTGGCGATCGCTTCCAGCGCAATCAGCGTATAAGAAATGAAAACGCAGAGCAGCGGCGTGAAGAACTCCGTCGAATCCACAAGACCGAACGGCAGCAACACGCAATAGGCGTAGACGGTACGGTGCAGCAGCACGCTGTAGGCGAACGGAATCGGCGTGGATGCGATCCGTTCACAACCACCCACCGTCTTTCCCAACTCGTCGATCTGCGCGTCCAGCATCCAGAGCTTCGTGTCCGAGATCAATCCGCGGACCTGCAGATCGGCCAGATTGCGACGAACGTCGTTGAGCAGCGCAGTCGGTTTGTAGCAGGTGTGCTGCAGTGCCTCGGCTCGCGTGCGTCCGAGCAGTCGAACGAGGTCCGGCGTCGGATCGGTCCCACGCAATTGATGCTTCAACGCGTACACGGCCGCAATCAGGGTATGGGCCATTTGCACGTTGTGATCGCCGCGCGGCACGTAGCACAGCATCTGTGAAGTCAGCGAGCGCGCTGAGATCAGCGTGCTGCCCCAGAGATGGCGCGCCTCGTTGAAGCGCTCATAGCTTGCGTTATTGCGGAACGCGAGAAAGATCGCCAGCGCGAGGCCAAATAACGTGAACGGCGCCGTATTGAGCGGGATCTTCTCGCCGAAAATGCGCCCGTGCGTCAGCACGGCAAGACTGCTGACAGCCCCCATAAAAACCAGTTGAGGAATAATCGACTGCAATACAGAACCATTCCAGATAAACAGCAGCCGGAACCAGTTTTGCCCTGGCCTCACAATCATAACGTGCTCTTGTAATAGTCTGACTGCGCCGCCACCCTCAGTGGTAGCCGGCGTCCCCTTCGCGCACCTTGCCCCGGAATACGCGGTACTGCATGACGTTGTAGACGAGAATGACCGGCAACACGATCACCGTGCCGACCAGCGCGAACAACTGGCTCGAGTGGCTCGACGAGGCCTCCCAGATCGTCAGCGAAGGCGGCACGATGTTGGGCCAGATGCTGATGAGCAAGCCGCTGTAACCGAGAAAGCACAGCCCGAGGGTGAGCAGAAACGGGGTGGCTTCGTGCTTCAGACGCACCGAACGGAACACGCCCCACACGCAGGCAATCACAAGAATCGGCACCGGCAGGAACCAGCCGAGATTGCCGCTGCCGAACCAGCGATGCGCAACTGCCGGCAATCCAATCACGGTCCAGAGACTCACAATCATCATCGCGCCAAGCAGGACGCTCACGAGCGGCCGCATCAGTTCGCGCATCTTGCGCTGCAATTCGCCGTCCGTCTTCAGGATGAGCCAGCCGCAGCCGAGCGTCGCATACGTAGTCAGCACACCGATTCCGCAGAACAGGCTGAACGGCGAGAGCCAGTCGAACGGTTCACCGGCGAAGCGGCCGTCGACGATCTTGATGCCTTGCAGCAGCGAGCCCAGCACGATGCCCTGGCAAAGCCCCGCGAGCGCGGAACCGCCAATGAAAGCGAGGTCCCACGCGTGCTGGGTCCTGACGGCCTTGGCGCGCAATTCGAAGGCCGCTCCGCGAAAGATCAGACCCACCACCATCAGGATCAGCGGCAGATAGTTGGCCGGCAGCAGCGTCGAATAAACCACCGGAAACGCCCCGTATAGCCCGGCGCCGCCCAGCACAAGAAAGGTCTCGTTACCGTCCCAGACCGGTGCGATGGTATTGAGCATCACCTGCCGGTCGCCCTTCCCCTCGAAAAACGGAAACAGCAGGCCAATGCCGAGATCGAAGCCGTCCAGCATCACGTAGATGAAAACACCGAGTCCGATGATCGCGGCCCACACAACAGGAAGATCGATCTGCATGGCGTCACTCCCCTTCCAGTGCGTCGAGCGGGCGATTACGCAGCACCGGATGCCGGCGTGACTTGCTGCGCTCGAGATGCTCCTCCGGTCCGCGCTTCATCATCTTCATCATGTAGTAGAACCCCATGCCGAACACCAGGAAATACACCAGCACAAAGATCAGCAAGGAAACGCCTGCCTGCTGGGAACCGATCGGCGACACGGAGTCCGCGGTGCGCAGCACACCGTACACGGTCCAGGGCTGGCGACCGACCTCGGTCGTGATCCAACCCGCCAGCAGCGCCACGATGCCGGAAGGCCCCATGCACAAAACGAAACGCTGAAACCAGCGCGTCTCATAGAGGCGGCCACGCACTCTGAGCAGCAGGCCCAGTAGCGCGGTCAACAGCATCAGCATGCCGATACCCGCCATGACCCGGAAGGTCCAGAACACGATCGGCGAATACGGACGATCTTCGGGAGGAAACTCCTTGAGGCCGCGAATTTCTCCATTCCAGCTATGCGTCAGGATGACACTGCCCAGATGCGGGATCTGGATCGCGTACCGCGTCACCTCGGCATTCATGTCAGGCAGGCCGACCAGATTGAGCGCCGTGCCGCCTTTCTCGGTTTCCCACAGCCCTTCGATCGCGGCGATCTTGGCCGGCTGGTACTCGCGCGTATTGAGGCCGTGCGCATCGCCAACCACAATCTGTATCGGCGTCAGGAACAGCAGAATCCACAATGCCATCGAAAAGCTGCGTGTGACCGGTTTGTCGCGCCGGCCCTGCAACAGATGCCACGCGCCGCACGCGGCCACGATAAAGCCCGCGACAATGAAAGCGGCGATCGTCATATGCGCGAGGCGATACGGAAACGACGGGTTGAAAATCACCTTGAACCAGTCGACGGGCACGATCCGGCCATTCTCGATCGCGAAACCCTGCGGCGTTTGCATAAAGCTATTCGACGCGAGAATCCAGAAGGTGGAAATGAGCGTGCCCACCGCCACCATGAGCGTGGCAAAGAAGTGCGAGCGGGGACTGACGCGTTGCCAGCCGAACAGCATGACGCCGAGAAAACCGGCCTCGAGAAAGAACGCCGTCAGCACTTCATAGGTCAGCAGCGGCCCAGTGACGTTGCCGGCAACGCTGGAAAACCCACTCCAGTTGGTGCCGAACTCGTAAGCCATCACCACACCCGAGACCACCCCCATGCCAAAGCCGACCGCGAAAATCTTCGACCAGAACAGAAACATGTCCTTGTAGGCCGCGTCACCGGTCAGCAACCAGCGCCACTCCAGCACGGCGAGAAAACTCGCCATGCCGATGCTGATCGCCGGAAAAATGATATGAAACGAAACCGTGAACGCAAATTGCAGCCTGGCGAGGTGAAACGCGTCGAAGATATCCATGTCATGCTTCTGCCGGACGCACAACATGAACGGGAACAGACTTGTACGAAGGCGTGCCGCTCTCCTTGTCGATGAAGTCGAGCGGCACCAGCACGTTCGCCTCCGGATAGTAGGCCGCCACCGAACCCGGCGCGATGTTGTACGCGATCGCCGTGATCCTGTTCAGACGGAGCTGTCTGTTTGCCGAAACGGTTTCGATGTCGACCAGATCGCCATGTTCAATTCCGCGCGCCGCCATATCGTCCTCGTTCATGAACAGCACGTCACGCCGGCCGAATACGCCCCGGTAACGGTCGTCGAGCGCGTAGATGGTGGTGTTGTACTGGTCGTGGCTGCGGATCGTGATGAGGCGCAGCACATTTTCAGCGCCGAGAACGTCGGCATCTTCTTTCACGCCGCCATACACCGAGAACATCGCCTTGCCGGATGGCGTGGGCCACACGCGTTCGGTTGGAGGAAGCGGCATACGGAATCCTCCCGGCACTCTGATCCGCGCATTGAATGCCTCGAATCCCGGCACGGTTCGCTCGATCAGATCCCGTATCCGGTCGTAGTCCGCCACCAGGTTCGACCACGCCACCTTGCTGTCCGGTAAGGTGGCGCTGGCGATCCCGGCGATGATCGCCGGCTCGGAGAGCAGATGTTCGGACGCGGGCTTCAGCTTCCCCGACGAAGCGTGAACCATCGACATGGAATCCTCGACCGTAATGGATTGCCGGCCGGTCGCCTGGATATCGAGCTCCGTGCGGCCCACCACCGGCAGCACGTACGTCTCCTTCGCCACCAGCAGGTGCGAACGGTTGAGTTTGGTGCCGAGGTGAACGCTCAGATCCAGTTTGCCCATGGCCGGAAAGGACTGCCCGGCGTCGGGTAGCGCCACCGCGAAGTTTCCACCCAGGCAAATCAGCGCCTTGGCCGTGCCGTCGATCATCGCCTGCATCGCCTGGACCGCATCGTGACCGTGCGCGGCGGGCGGCGTGAAACCGAATACGTCTTCGATCTGTTTGAGAAAGCTTGCGGACGGCTTTTCCGTGATACCCACCGTGCGGTTTCCCTGCACGTTCGAGTGTCCGCGCAAAGGACAGATGCCTGCGCCGGGTTTGCCGATGTTGCCGCGCAACAGCAACAGGTCGGCGATCAGACGGACATTGGCGGTGCCCTTGTTATGCTGGGTAATCCCCATTCCATACGTGACAATCGTCGCGTTGGATTTTGCATAGGCGAGCGCCACTTCGTCGAGATCTTCACGGGTGAGTCCGCTCGCCTTCTCGATATCGTCCCATGACGTCGCTTCCAGATCGGCGGCAAACGCTTCGAAGCCTTGGGTATGCGTCGCGATGAATTCATGGTCGAGGACCGTCTTGCCCTGCTCCGCGTCCATCTGCAACAACGCCTTCATGATGCCCTTGAGGGCGGCCGCGTCGCCGCCCGCGTCGAGCTGGAAATAGGTCGAGGCGATTCGGGTCGAGCCGAAAGTCGCCATCTCGACCACGCTCTGCGGATCGGCGAAACGCTCCAGCGCGCGCTCACGCAGCGGATTGAACACGATGATCGGCACATTGCGCCGTGAGCACTCGTGGAGCGTGCCCATCATGCGGGGGTGATTCGTTCCGGGATTGTGGCCAATCGAGAGAATGAGCTCGGTCGTGTCGAAATCGTCCAGCGACACCGTGCCCTTGCCGATCCCGATCGACTGGGGCAAGCCGACGCTAGTCGGCTCGTGGCACATGTTCGAGCAGTCGGGAAAATTGTTGGTGCCGTACTCCCGGGCGAACAATTGAAAGAGGTACGCGGCCTCGTTCGATGCCCTGCCCGATGTATAGAACTCGGCCTCATTGGGCGAAGACAAGCCTTGCAGCACCTCGCCGATGCGGGCAAATGCGTCCTCCCATTCGACCGGCCGGAATTTGTCCGTGGCGCGGTCGTAGACGAGCGGATGCGTTAAACGGCCGAGATCCTCCAGTTCGAAGTCCGTTCGTTGCAGCAGCGACGACACCGTGTTGTCGGCGAAAAACTCCGGCGTCACCCGCTTCGTGGTCGCTTCCCACGTCACTGCTTTGGCGCCGTTTTCGCAAAACTGGAAGGTGGACTTGTGCTCCTTGTCGGGCCACGCGCAACCCGGACAATCGAAGCCGTCAGGCTGATTGGTCCGCATCAACGTAATCGGCGCCTCGATGTTTTCCATTTGTGTGCGGACGGCCTGGGCAGTCGCTCGCAGCGCCCCCCAACCTCCAGCGGGCCCGTCATACGGCCGGATTCCCGGAACTTCGCGTCGCGTGGTCATTTGAGACTCCATGAGCCGCCGCAGGAAATCTGCGGGCAGCTTTACTTGGGGTTACGCCGCGTCACGGCGTAAGGCTTGAATGGAATTCAGTCTAGTTGCGTTGAGGCGCTGCGAAAGATACAGATCGAGCCGCAGCGGGCGTGCACAGTTCACGCACATGAACACCGCCCCCGCCTTCGATCAGGCCGGCAACCCGGCACACCGCCGACAATGACGCGGCGGTGCCTCCCTGCCGGATATGCACCTCACTCCTTCGATTCGGCGCTCGCAGTGGGTTCCGTGCTGCTGGCCTCTTTCGACGTCTTTTTCTTCGCACGTCCGTTGGCCGCCTTGCCGGCCGCCGTCTTCGATTCAGCAGGAGCAGCAGGTGCCTCGCTCTTGTTGAACTTCACTTCGTCGCTGTCCTTGTCGTAACTGACGTCGACGGTGTCGCCGGATTTCAGGGCGCCGCCGAGAATCTGCTTGGCGAGCCGCGTTTCCAGTTCCTGGCGAATCTGACGCTTCAGCTCCCGCGCGCCGAACTCCGGCCGATAGCCGGCATCGGCGAGGTGATCGACAACCGAGTCGTCTATCTTGAGGGTAATGTCCTGCGCGGCCGCGGTGCGCACCACGCGTTCGAGCTGGATCTGCACGATCGAACGGATGTTGTCGCGCGAGAGCCCGTGGAACACGATGATCTCGTCGATCCGGTTCAGGAACTCGGGGCGGAAATGACCTTTGAGTACGTCCATCAATTCCTCGCGAATCGCTTTCTCGGTCTGACGATCCGCTTCGGGTTTCTCGAGGTTACCCATGATGATCGACGCGCCGAGATTGCTGGTCGCAATGATGATCGTGTTGCTGAAGTCCACCACGCGGCCCTTGCCGTCGGTCAGCCGCCCGTCGTCGAATACCTGTAGCAGCACGTTGTTCACGTCCGGGTGGGCCTTCTCGATCTCGTCGAGCAAAATCACGCTATACGGGCGCCGCCGCACGCGCTCGGTCAGTTGCCCGCCCTCGTCGTAACCGACATAACCCGGAGGCGCGCCGATCAGCCGCGCAACCGCGTGACGCTCCATGTATTCGGACATGTCGATACGAATCACCGCCTGCTCGTCGCCGAATACCGTTTCCGCCAGCGCCTTCGCCAGTTCGGTCTTGCCGACACCGGTGGGTCCAAGGAACAGGAAGGTCGCAATGGGCCGGTTCTGCTGGCCGAGTCCCGCACGCGACAGGCGCACTGCGTCGCTCACGGCAAGCACCGCGTCCTCCTGGCCGACCACGCGCTCGCGCAGCTTCTTCTCCATGTCCAGCAGCTTCTGACGCTCTTCCTGAGTGAGCTCCGTGACCGGAATGCCGGTAAGACGCGACACCACTTCAGCAATCGAGGCAACTGTCACTTCGAGTGTTTCCGAGCCGGTCTTGCGCTGCCACGCCTCCATTTGCTCGTCGAGCTTCGTCTGCTTCTCGCCGATTCGTGCCTCGAAATCTTTCGCTTCATCGAAGCGCTTGCGGGAGGACGCATAGTCCTGCTCACGCTTCAGTTGGGAAATCTCGGCTTCGAGTTCCTGAATCGCCGCCGGCCGCGAGGTCGCGCCGATGCGCACACGTGCCGCCGCCTGGTCAATCAGGTCGATGGCCTTGTCCGGCAAAAAGCGCGACGTAATATAGCGATCGGAAAGTTCGGCTGCGGCAACGAACGCGTCGTCAGCAAAGGTTACCTGGTGATGCGCTTCAAGCTTGTCGCGAAGGCCGCGCAAGATGACGATGGTTTGCTCCACCGTCGGTTCCGGCACCAGCACCGGCTGAAAGCGCCGTTCGAGCGCGGCATCCTTTTCGATGTACTTCTGATACTCATTGAGTGTCGTGGCGCCGATCAGACTCAGCTCGCCACGCGCCAGCGCGGGCTTGAGCACATTCGCGATGTCGAGGCCGCCCTCTCCACCGCCTTGCCCGGCACCCACGATCGTGTGCAGTTCGTCGATGAACAGAATCAGTTCGTCCTGCTTCGCCGTGACTTCATCGATCAACTGCTTCGCGCGTTCCTCGAACTCGCCACGGTATTTCGCGCCCGCCACCATGGAGTTAATGTTGACCTCGACGAGACGTTTGCCGCGCAGGACTTCAGGCACGTCGCCGTTGACGATGCGCTGCGCCAGCCCTTCGACGATAGCCGTCTTGCCGACGCCCGGCTCGCCGATCAGCACGGGATTGTTCTTCTTGCGCCGTGCCAGCACTTCGATCGTGCTTTCGATTTCCTGCGCACGGCCAAGAACCGGGTCCAGCTTACCCTGACGCGCCATGGCTGTGAGGTCGCGCCCAAACTTGTCGAGCGTGGGTGTGCCGGTGGGCGTATCGACGCGGCCGTCCTCCGCGCCCTTACCCACGACCTTCACGACCTTCTGCCGCAAGGCCTCCGGCGTCACGCCGTATTTCTTCAGCAGCGTGCCCGCAATACTATCGGGCACGGCCGCCAGACCGATAAGCAGATGCTCCGGGCCGACATACGAGTGCCCCAGATCGCGCGATGCCTGGAACGCATACTGGAACGCCTTTTTCAAACGCGGCGACACGGTCATCTTGTCAACCGGTGCGTCGGGGTCCGCCGTTCCCGTTTGCGCGTGCTGATCGATATAGCCCTTGATGTCTTGCGGCGAGAGCTTGAGCTCCTTCAGAAGCGCGGTGCCCACGTCGGTATCCGCCAGCACGTACAGCAGGTGCTCGGTATCGAGTTCGTTGCGACGAAGCTCGTGCGCTTTCTCGGCGGCGCCTTGCAATAATTCGAGCGTTTGCTCACTGAAAGCATCGGTGGCATCGACTGATTCGCGCGGCACCTCGGCGGCGAATCCGGCATCTTCGTCGTCGTGTTCGGCGCCACCGCCGAGGCCGCCGAAGAAGCGCGACAGGCCGCCGCCCCCGAGCAACGAGTCGAACGGGTTGAGCATGCTTTGGTGCCGCATCAATTGACGGTAATCGTAGTCGCAAATCGACATGGTCTTCCGTTCGCCGTTTTGCACAACGGTCACTCGGGCAACAGCGGGACGGGCGTTACAGATTTCGCAGAGGGCTGGCATCGTAGACTCACCTTTTCGGTTAAAACATCCGGCTATGTCAAAGGTTATAGAACGCGTCGATGTGAATTGCGAACACGCCGGAGCCGCCGTCCACGGTCCGTTTGTTTTGTTCAATAAGCGAGGAACCGTGATAGCGATGGCCCATCGGACACCGCATGTCCTGAGATTCTTTATCCCGTCCGTTTTTGACGAGCACTGTCTGAAAAGTACGGATCGGTCATGCCAGATTCATAAACATGATTAGCATGACGAAACTCGGAATCCGTATCTGGATTCTATGAGCGGCTCATGCAGAAGGGAATATTGGCTTTTCCGATGATAGGCATTGGGTGGCATCCGCCCCGACGCGTTTCACCCGGATGGTCCGATTCACGGACGTGCAGCGGCGCGCAGCGGCATGGTGCGCTGCGCGCCGGGTTCTACTGAACTTTATGAATCGCTATTGAGCGTGGAGCCGGTACTACCGCGCGCCGGCGGAAGTCATTGCCGTGCCTCGCGGCGGCCTTGCTCTTCAACGGTCAGGATCGCTTCCGGGGCGACTTCGAGACGGGCTTTCGGTATCGGCTCACCACTTTCATCGGAGAGACCATAGGTACCCTCGTCGATCTTCTGCAGCGCGCGTTCAATATCGCCAATGCGCTGGTCGTTCACGTCGTGCAGCGCCTGGTTGACTTCGTTCTGCGCCATGCCTTGGGCTACGTCCTCCGACTCTTCGGCCTCGTCGCCATGCTCCTCCTGAGCGGTGCGTTCGTCAGCGGTCGTCTTCTCCTCTCCGCCCAACAGTTCGCGGCGCATTGCCTCGAGACGTTGACGCTGCTGCGCAATGAACTCGTCACTCAAATTGACCTGCTGCTGCGGCATGGTTTTCTCCCTGACCCCATGCGGCTTCGCACAAGACCGGTCGTTGCCTGCATCCACCGAAAGACTGTCATGCGACAGCGCGCTTTCATCCAGCCTAAGGCTAGGATAGTACTAATTTGCAAGGATCGAATTGCTATCTCGACGCTGGCATGGGGTCGCGCGTCGGACGAACTCACCCACCCAGTTCCTGAAACGCGTGCCCATTGGCCTCCAGTCCCTTCAGGATGTCCGGCGCGAGCTCGCTCTCCCACACATGGCCGTCGAATTGCCATTGGCTTGTGTCGACCAGGTCGGGCAGCCCCGCGCCCTTGCGCACATAGAGCCCGAGTGTCGGCTTCTTCAGGTTGAGGTAGAAATCGAATTCCTGCATTGCAACACCTCATGCGAGAGTCGGCGGATTCAACTATCGTCGACGTTGTCCGCGTAATGGTCGATAACGACTTTGCACTCGTCCACCACGACCTGAAGGAACGCAGGATCATTTCTCTCGACCCAGCGCTCCACATGAATAAAACGTTCTGTTCCCAGATCGGCAATGCGTTCCGGGTCGGCGGCCGTGACATCGACCGTGACGACGCCCCGGTTGGCTTGCAGTGGTGCGATCGTTGCGGAAATGAGAAATCGCCGATATGAGAATTCATTTTGCGCCATACAACCTCCTGCTACTGGATGATATGAGGGCCTGCCATTCTTTCGTACCGGAAGTCTATGAACAACTCATGACCCTGTGAACATGGCTTTTTCCGATGCCAGCTATTGGTCGACGCGGTCTGCCGGTCTGTCGCTGAGTTGCGATATCTGCGTGTTACAAGCCTGGAATTGCGGCATGATGACGCCACGGCGTCCGTAAGAAGAAGCATGCATGCCGGATTGCTGACAGCTAACGATCATGAACACGGCAAAGGAGAAAACGATGCCAACAGGCTCTGTTTCGTACGGCGAGTTTGAGATTACCGTGCACCCTGAGCGTAACAAGCTCGGCGCGTGGATCGCAAGTGTCAGTGTGAGCCGGGGCGGTCAGACTGTCATCGACGTTGTGCCCATGACCGTTCAGCCCGAATGGCTAACCGAGGAGGAGGCCGTGAGAGACGGGGTTGAATGGGGACGCCGGTATATCGATCGCGAATTCAACACGCCGCAGTCCCGCTCCTGGGTCGCCGAGCGTTCGCACGCGGAAAACTGGTTCCGTAATACCGAGGAATCCGATGGCTCGGAAACACGCGTGAGTGACGCGTAGAGCCCACGGGGCAGGATCCAGGGCAATCCTGGCCGCGCCGTGTGAATGCCCTGGCTTAGCGCGCCACGGCTCGCCGGTCAGTGCTTTCGCCCGAGATGTGCTTCGATTTGCCTGGCATTGAGCGTCGACAGGTCCTCGCTAACCTGCTCGAATATCAGCCGGCGTGTGTCCTCGCTGAGATTCGCCTTGACCATGCCGAGGAATTTGGGCTCGATGGCAAGCCTCAGCCGATTGTAAAGCTGGTGAAGCCGGCCGGCTTCCAGATAATCGGAAACGCGCTTTGCGAATTTCTCACGGTCTTTTTCCGTGAGCATCGTGCCGGTGTATGCGGTGTTGATGAGATCTTCTTTCTCCTGCAGAGCGAGCGTCAATCCTGGCGTCTGGAAAACCCGCGCGCGACCGCCGTCAGCCACCACAAGCCAGGTCATATCGCTCATCATGCACCTCCAGGCAGGGATTTGTTCGCAAGTACGATAGCAGTTCGAGCGCACGACGCCCACGCCCGGATCACCGATTCATAGTATAGGTCTCAAAGTTCACGCCGAAGCCGCTTGTACACCTTCAAAGCGGCTTTCGGTTTCGATCGATCGGCCGGCCTGCATATCCCGTACCAAACGGAGCGCGCGCTGTCTGACGAACCGGGCGCCAATGCGCGGCATGGTGGCGCCCGGCTCGCTAATCAGAAATTGAAGTTATCGATATTGCTCGCATCGAACGTGGTCGGCGGTCCGAGAATGATTTCGCCCTGCGGTCCAATTGTGCGCTTGCCGAGCTTGCCGGCATCGAACGATTCGCCTTCCTTGCCGGTGATCGTTCCCGAGCACAGCGCCGCCGCCGCATAGGCTGCCAGATATCCCAGCTGATTCGGATCCCACAACTGGAACGCCTTGACCGTTCCGTTCTTCACGAACGCCCGCATCTGGTTCGGCGTGCCCAGCCCGGTCACCTGCACCTTGCCTTTGCTCGACGACGACGAGATATAACGCGCCGCCGCCGCAATGCCCACCGTAGTCGGCGCGACGATCGCCTTCAGATTCGGATACGCCTGCAGCAAGCCCTGCGTTTCGACGAACGACTTCTGGTCGTCGTCGTTGCCGTATGCGATCTTCACGAGCTTGATCTTCGAATATTCGGGCTTCTTCAACTCCTCCTGCATCCACTTGATCCACGTGTTCTGATTGGTCGCGTTCGGCGTGGCCGACAGCACGGCGAATTCGCCCTCGCCGCCCATCAACTTCGCAACCAACTGGATCTGGCCTCGACCGATGCCCTCCGCGTTCGCCTGATTGACGAATAGCTGACGGCCCTCAGGCGCCGTGTCGGAGTCGAAGGTCACGACCTTGATGCCTTGCGACATCGCTTTCTTCAGATAGGGCACGACCGCATTCGCGTCGTTGGCCGCGATCACGATCGCGTCCTGCCGCTGCGTAATCAACGTGTTGATGTATTGCACCTGCGACGATGCGCCCGCATCCGACGGCCCTACTACCTTGCCCACACCGCCGAATTCCTTGATCGCGGCCATGCCGCCGTCGTCGGCAATCACTTCATACGGGTTGTTGATCTGCTTCGGCACGAAGGCAATCTTCAGGCCGCTTTTCAGACCGGCAGCGGATGCCGCGCAACTGATCGCGACGAGAGCGACGCAGAGCGCGGCCTTGCCGGTGTGACGTAGAGGATTGAACATGAGGCGTCTCCTGCTTTGTTGTTGGACGAATGGCTGTCCGGGTTGTCGGTATTTGGTATGCGGTATTTCTTCTGGAGCCGGTTCAGGAAAACGTTATGAGGATGCAGCGGACTTCGCGATAAAACGCCGGTCACGCGCCGCCCGCCAGCGGGCAACCAGGTTGGGAATCAGCACGGACGCCAGCAACAGCACGCCGGTCACGATCGTCAGCGTTTCGCTCGACACGTCGTCGAGCGTCAGCGCGTTTTTCAGCACGCCGATAATCAGCAGCGACAACAGCACGCCGAACATCGAGCCGCGTCCACCGAAAATACTCACGCCGCCGAACAGCACCGCCGCGATCACCGACAATTCGAAACCTTCGCCGTTATCGCCGCGTGCGCTGGTGAAGCGCAGCGTGTAGACCACGCCAGCCAGCGCACTCATCGCGCCGGACAGCACGAATAGACGCAGCCTGATCTTCGCGACTTCGATACCGGAGAAAGCCGCGGCGGTAGAATTCGCGCCGATTGCGTAGAGGCTGCGGCCGAACGCGGTGGACTGCAGCAGCACGGTAAACAGCACCGCGCCGACAATCACGATCGCAAAGGGCAACGGAATGAAGGTCGGGCCGACCGTATTCATGCCGAACGCCGTATAGGCCGGCGGAAAATCCGCCACGGCCTGATCGCCGAGCAACACGTAGGCAAGCCCACGGAACAGCGCCAGCGTGCCGATCGTGACCGCGAGCGAGGGCAGATTGAGCCTGACGATCACCAGACCGTTCAGCAGACCCGCCAGCGCGCCGGCGATCAGAACGAGCATGATTACCACCGGCATCGGCAGGCCCATGTGCCACAGCACCCCCATCAGCGCACTGGAGGCGCCTAGCACCGATGCCACTGACAGATCGATTTCAGCAGCCACGATAATCAGCGTCATGGGCAGCGCCATCAATGCGATCTCGGTCAGATCGGCGAGAATATTGCTGACATTCGCACCAGTGAGAAACACCGGCGACAACCATCGCCCGAGCGCAAGCGACAAAGCCAGCACGACAACCAGCAGCACTTCCCATTGCAACGGCGTTTCGCGTTTGCGCGTGAGCAGCGCGGAATCGGGTTTAGCCATGATCGCGTTTCCTCATCATGCGTTTGGCGACGGAACGGGCCAGCAAGGTATCGGCGGTAATCGCGGCGACGATCAGCGCGCCCTGAATGGCCTGCTCCCAGAATGGCGAGACGTGCAGCACGACCAGCGCGATACTGATCACACCCAGCACGAGCGCGCCGAGCGTGGCGCCGAGAATAGTGCCCACACCGCCGGTGATCGCGACGCTGCCCACCACGGCGGCGGCAACAACCTGCAATTCGATGCCCTTCGCGGTGCTTGCGTCGACGGTGCCGAAGCGCGCGAGCCATAACGCGCCCGCAAAACCCGCAATTGCGCCCGACAGCAGAAAACCCGCCATCACGCGACGCTCGACGTTGACGCCGGCAAGCCGCGCCGCCTCCGGGTTCGAGCCGATCGCGTAATGCTCCCGTCCGCCGCGAAACTGTTTCAGATAAACGGCCAGCCCGGCCAGCACGACGAGCGCGATCAGCGCGAGCGTCGGTATGCCGAAGAAAGTGCCGGTAGCGAGACGGGAAAACGCGTCGGGCAAACTGGTCGCGTTGATCTGGCCGCCGTGTACCCATGCATAGTCCGCGCCACGAAAAATGTAGAGCGTGGAGAGTGTCGCCACCAGCGAGGGCACCCGCCCCACCGCAACGAGCAACGCATTGATACTGCCCGCCACCAGACCGATCGCGAGTCCGGCCAGCAACGCAACGATCACCGGCATCTGCGGAAAGGCAACGTACAGGCTGCCGACCGCATAGGCGCTGATGCCGACCGTCGAGCCGACCGACAGATCGATATGCCGCATCAGGATCACCACCGTCATGCCGGCTGTGAGCAAGCTGATAATCGACACATTCAGCAGCACGTCACGCAGATTCTGCAGGTTCAGAAACTGCGGCTTCGCGAGCCCCGTGCCCACAATCAGCAGGATCAGCACGACAAACAGCGTGGTCTCGCGGCTCTTCGCGAGGCCCGCGATAAAACCGCCGGGCGCGCTGCCGCTGCGCCTCGGAGCCGGCGCCTGAACGGGTGCGGGATGGGTGGAAGAGTGGCGCATCATGCCGCGTGCCCCAACGGAGGAAGCGGCTGACCGAGCGCGGCGCCCATGATGCGCTCTTCGTCGGCTTCGGCGCGCGCGATATCGGCGCTGATACGGCCCTCGTGCATGACCAGTACGCGATCGGCCATGCCGAGCACTTCCGGCAACTCGCTCGAAATCATCAGCACCGCCATGCCGTCGCGCACCAGTTCGGCCAGCGCGCTGTACACCTCGGCTTTGGCGCCGACGTCGATGCCGCGCGTGGGTTCGTCGATGATAAGCACCTTGGGATGAGTGGCCAGCCACTTGCCGAGCACGACCTTCTGCTGGTTGCCGCCGGAAAGCGTGCCGACCGGCGCATTGGGGTCGCCCGCCTTGAGACGCAAGCGCGTGCCCCACTTATCGGCCAACTGTGTTTCGCTGCGGGTGGAAATCAGGCCATGTTTGACGAGACGTCCGAGCACCGTCATCGAGGCATTGCGCGCGATGCTCAGTTCCAGCGCCAGCCCTTGCTGGCGACGGTCCTCCGGCACCAGCGCAAGACCCGCGCGTACTGCCGCCGCCGGACTGCCCGCGGCGAGCCGCTGCCCGCCGATCGAGATCTCGCCCGAGTCGAGCGGATCGATGCCGAAGATCGCGCGCGCCACCTCGCTGCGCCCCGCGCCAACGAGCCCTGCCAGCGCGACGATCTCGCCGGCGCGGACCTCGAACGAAATGTCCTTGAACACGCCCACGCGCGTGAGTCCACGCACGGACAGGCGCACTTCACCCGGCGGGCGCTCGGCCTTCGGATAGAACGTTTCCAGATCGCGGCCCACCATCTTCGCGACAATGGCTTCGGTGGTGAGATCGGCGGTCAGGCCGTCGAACACCTTTGCGCCGTCACGCATGATCGTGACCCGTTGCGTCAGCGTGAACACTTCGTCCAAGCGGTGTGTGATGAATAGAATCGCGACATCGCGTTCGCGCAGCTTGCGCACGATGGCAAAGAGCCGCTCCACTTCAGGCAGCGACAAGGCGGCGGTCGGTTCGTCCATGATCAGCACGTTCGCGTTCAACGACAACGCCTTCGCGATCTCGATCACCTGCTGATCGGCAATCGACAGGCCACGCACCAGTTGATCCGCCCGTAGATCGACCCCGAGCGAGGCCAGCAAGCCGTCCACTTCGCGCCGCATCGCGTCGTACTGAATGCGGCCGATCCGGTCGACCGGCTGCCGTCCCATGAAGATGTTCTCCGCAATCGAAAGATCGAAGAACAGCGTCGGCTCCTGATAGATCACCGCGAGACCCGCGTCGCGTGCTTCGGCAGGCGTCGCGAAGCGGCGCGCCACGCCGTCGACGCGCAACTCGCCGCTATCCGGCTGATGCACGCCCGCCAGAATCTTCACGAGCGTCGATTTGCCCGCGCCGTTTTCGCCGAGCAATGCATGCACTTCACCCGGCCACAGTGCGAGGTCGCCGTCGGATAACGCGCGGACCCGGCCGAACGATTTGCTCGCGCGCCGTAGTTCGAGCCTGGGCACAGCGGATGGGGATGGCTGCACTACGTGTCTCCTTCTTTTTGCTTTCGGGAATGCGTCAGACGCGCCCGGTACGTCAAATACGGTAGATACGCTCCGCGTTGCGGCAAAACAGTGCTGCTTTTTCAGCTTCGCTCGCACCGTCGACGATCGACGCATACGCGTGCCACAAATCCTGGTAAGAACCGAACAACCGGTCGACCGGGAAATTCGACGCGAACATGGCGCGCTCGACGCCGAACGTATCGATCGTTTCGAGCACATACGGCCGCAAACTCTCAACCGTCCACTGATGATCGAACATGGCAAGCCCGCTGATCTTCACCGCGACATTCCTGCAACCGGCGAGCAATCGCATACCGTCGCGCCATGCGCGATAACCGGCGACACTGCTACGGTCCACGAACATGCCCGCATGGTTGACGATAAAAGCCGTATCGGCATGGGTGCGTGCCAACTCCGCCGCCGCTTCCATCTGCGACGGATACAGTTGCAGATCGAACGACAGGTCGTAACGGCGCAGCAACGCAAAATGCTCACGCCACTGCGGCTCACGCATGAAATGTCGGCCCACGTAATCGAACAGCTTGTTCTCGTGCACGTTGAGGATCTGCCTGATGCCACGCGTATTGCCGAACGACGCATGTGCGTCGAGTAATTCCGCTGCATTCGCCGCGGACAGATCCACTGCGGCGACAATCGCATTCGGCATGCCGCGCGAGCCCGCACGCTCCGCAATGGCTTGCAGCCAGCGGGTTTCCTCAACGGGATCGGCGGGGTCGTGATTCGCTTCCACGTGCACCAGTTTCAACACTTCGATATCGCCCGCCTCGCCAAGCAGATCGTCGAGCAGATAGTCGTGCTTCAACGCGCGCGCGTCTCCCACGAACGACACGCCCGGGTTTTCCAGCCACGGATAACGATGCGTCTTCAGGTCCCACAAATGGATATGCGAATCGACAACCTGCATGCAACATCCTCCACGCCAGGGTCCAGGCAAAATCAGCTAAGTGAACTCAAATGAAAGACCGGTTCGAGCGGTTGCTGAAGCGGCGTATGGTCGGAGGCCGTGTGCATGATGTCGGCCATGTAATCCCACCATTTGCGCATCACGTCGAGTTGCGGCAGCGCATTCATCGTGTGATTCGTGGTGCGCGTCAGAACAGCGAACAGGTGGTTCGATTCGGCGTCGAAGAAAATCCGATAGTCGTGCACGCCGGCGTTGTGCAATGCATCAACAAGTTCAGGCCAGATCTGCGCATGACGTCGCTCGTATTCTTCGCGCATGCCGGGGTTGAGCACCATCCGGAAAGCGATTGTTTCCATTGCGGCCTGTCTCCCGTCGTATCCGGGCGCTTTCCCTGAGAAGCGTGGAAGCGTCCGATACGACTATAATTCCTGCGTCGATAGCATCTCAATCCGTTGTTGGGATTGGGCGATCCACAAACCGAATCGCACCGGAACCATGAGCCAACACTCAGCTGCCATCGCACTCGTCAATCGGCTCAAGTTCAAGCACCTCGCGCTGCTCGTCGCGCTCGACGACGCGCGCAATCTCCATCAGGCCGCCGAGGCGATCAATGTCGCGCAACCCAGCGCGAGCCGCATGCTCGGCGACATCGAGGAAGCGTTTGGCTTCCTGCTGTTCGAACGCAACGCACGCGGCATGACGCCCACGCCGCTCGGTGTCGTCACGCTGGCCTACGCGCGCCGGGCACTCGCCGAGCTGACCCGGTTTGCCGAAGACCTCGAGGTCAAACGGCGCGGCGGACATGGACAGTTGACCGTCGGCGCCATCATGGGCGCCGCGCCCGATCTGCTGGCCATGGCAGTCGCCGCCCTGAAAACCGAAAGCCCCTTGCTG
Source organism: Paraburkholderia sp. BGA-UO-ETr-F12 (assembly GCF_059567945.1). NCBI lineage: Bacteria > Pseudomonadati > Pseudomonadota > Betaproteobacteria > Burkholderiales > Burkholderiaceae > Paraburkholderia > Paraburkholderia sp. BGA-UO-ETr-F12. Next base: position 423,684 of record NZ_JCAQOZ010000046.1, read on the forward strand.
AACGTGCGCATTCTCGGCGAAACCAGCGACCAGGTCGTGCAATTGCTGCATCGCCGCGAAGTCGACCTGGCGCTCGGGCGCCTGACCAGTCCACTGCAGCACAACGACTTCAGTTTCGAGCCGCTCGCCCGCGAGACCTTGCTGCTGGTGGTCCGTTCGGTGCATCCGCTGGCGCAGCGCTCGCGCATTAGCTTGCGGGAGCTGATCGACTGGCCGTGGGTCGCGCAACCGGTCACCAGTCCGGCACGCGTGCTGTTCGAAGAGGAACTCGCACGCGCCGGCCTTGCGACGCCGGTCAATCTGACCGAGTGCGCGTCGATTTTCGCCACGCTGCAATTGCTCGAGAACTACGACGCCGTGGCCATGCTGCCCGAGTCGGTCGTGCGCGATCATGTGCGCGGCAAGCTGCTGGTCGCGCTGCCCCTTGAAATCGGCAAGAGCCTCGCCGGGTTCGGCATTCTCACGCGCAAGGAAGAAGCCCTCGCCGATCCGGCACTGCGCTTTATCGAACTGCTGCGTGGCTTCTCGCGCAAGCTGAAGCGCGACGATTCCAGCACTGCAATCACCGAACCTGGGACCGTATCCGCGCCGGTTAGCTGAAGTCGGCATCATCGCGTCGCTGTCGCGCATCACTGCAAGTTGACGAACAGTCCGCCGTCCACCAGCAGCGCGGCGCCTGTGACGTAGCGCGCGCGGTCGGAGGCGAGAAATACCACGCAATCGGCGACATCCTCCGGACGGCCCAGGCGGCCCAGCGGAATGCGCTTCTCGAAGTAGGCTTTTTTCGCTTCGTCGGCGAGATCCTCCGCGTTCAGATCGGTTGCGATCGTGCCCGGCATGACCGAGTTGCAGCGAATGCCGTACGGCCCCAACGCTACCGCGCAGGACTGCATCAGCGAATGCACGCCCGCTTTGGTCGGCGTGTAATGCGTTTGCATGCCGCCGCCCACCAGGGCGCTGATCGAACTGGTCGCGACGATCGCGCCGCCCGTGCCCTGCGTTTTCATCTGCTGCGCGGCGGCCTGCGTGACGTAGAACGCTCCGTTCAGATTGACGGCCACCGTCGACTCCAGAATGTCGGGCGGCATGTCGAGAAAGGCATGGAATGGGCAGATGCCGGCATTGCTCGCGAGCACGTCGACCCGGCCAAACGCTTCGACCGTTCGGCGCACGAGTTCCTGACCGGTTTCGCGCGCGGCGACATTGCCTTCGACCGCGATCACGCGCCGTCCCAGTGCTTCGATTTCACCGATCACTTCCGCGACGGCCGAGCGGCGTCCGTACGATGCGTCGTTATCGCCCCAGTAGTTGATCGCCACATCCGCGCCTTCGGCGGCGCATGCAACCGCTATCGCGCGGCCAATGCCCCGCGAACCGCCGGTGACGATCACGACCTTGTCCTTGAGCAACACGTTCCTCTCCTGTTGGCTGAATCAGTACGATGTCGTGCAGACTTGCAGATCGAAATCGAGGCTGCATCGCCTTTCGCGCGCATCCAACGCGTTCAGCGTGGATATGGCCGCACCAGCGCGCATTCCGGATTGAGCCGCACGCCGAAACCCGGCGTGTCCGGCACTTTCATTCGCCCATTCACCGGCACCGGTTCATCGAGCAGCAGCGGCGTAAACATCGGCACCACTTCATCCGCTTTCGGCGCCATCATCAGAAACTCGGCGAACGGCGAGTTGTGCCGCGTCACGACGAAGTGATAGCTATAGACCGACGAACCATGCGGCACCACCATCACATTGTGGGCATCGGCAAGCGCGGAAATCTTGATGAGTTCGGTGATGCCACCGCACCAGCCCACGTCCGGCTGGATCAGATCGCAGCACTGCATTTCCAGCAGCATGCGAAAGCCCCAACGCGTCGCTTCATGCTCGCCAGTCGACACCATCATGCCGCGCGGCACGTTGCGGCGCAGTTCGGCGTAACCCCAGTAGTCGTCCGGCGGCAGGCACTCCTCGATCCATTTCAGGCCGTACTCATGCGCCGCCTGCGCGAGGCGCGTTGCATACGGTACGTCGAGACTCATCCAGCAGTCGTACATCAGCCAGAAGTCGTCGCCAACCCGGCTACGCATCTCGGCGAGTTTCTCCAGATTCTTTCGGAGACCCTCCTCGCCTTCCGCGGGACCATGCTGCAACGGCAATTTCCCGCCGATGAAACCCATCTCCTTCGCGAGATCGGGACGCGCGCCGGTGGCGTAAAACACGAGTTCGTCACGCACGGGGCCGCCCAATAGCTGGTACACCGGCTCCTTGCGGACCTTCGCGAGCAGATCCCACAACGCGAGATCGACACCCGAAATCGTATTCAGCACCACGCCTTTGCGGCCGTAGTACAGCGTCGAGAAATACATCTGATCCCACATTTTCTCGATGTCGGTAACAAGCTGGCCTTCGAGAAAACGTGCGAGATGTTTTTCGACGATGAAGGCGCCGATCTCACCGCCCGTTGTTACCGCGAAACCGACCGTGCCGTCGCTCGCTTCGATCTCGACGACCAGCGTGCCGAGCACATTGATACCGAACGACTGGCGGCTCTGACGATATTCGGGGTAACGCGCCATCGGTGTGGCAATGTGATCGTCGATCCAGTGTCCGTCGGGTTGATCGTGATAATCCGCCCCGCCGCCGCGGACGATGAAGGCACGCACGTGCCGGATAGTAGGCATGGCCATGAAGAGGGCTCCGTTGTTGGTGCGTCTGACGCGCAGCCGAAAATGCGCCTAGCGGGCGCGGTGCAGCAAGTGCTGGAAAGACCCGGCTGAATGAGCGCCATCACGTCGCAATAGCGTGCCGATCATGAGCGCCGCGAGCAGGCTCGACACGCCCAGTACGATCAGCCCCGCCGAGGTTGAGGAAAAGGTCCGTTCCGCGGCGGTGCGCAGGCTGGGCGCAATGAATCCGCCAAGGCCGCCGAGCGAATTGATTAGCGCGATGCCACCCGCCGCCGCCGCGCCCGTCAGGTAGCGCGTTGGGAAAGTCCAGAACAGCGGTTGCGCCGCGATAAAGCCGCTGGCCGCGAAGCACAGCGCGATCAGGCCGACCAACGGGCTATGCGCGAGTCCCGAAGCACCGATGCCGAGGCCCGCGAGCACCAGCAGCGCGACCGCCCAGCGCCGGTGCCCGCCGGTACGGTCGGCACGACGCGGCACGTACCACGTCACGGCCAATGCACACAGCCACGGCAACGCGGCAACGAGGCCCACGCGCAAGCCGACCGTGGTACCGAGCAAAGCGGCCACCTGTTGCGGCAAATAGAAGATCACCCCGTAGACGCTCATCTGGATCAGCAGATAGATCGCCGAGAGCAGCAACACCCGGCGATCCAGCAGCGCGGCGAGAATATGATGCGGCCCCTGCGCGGATGCGGCGCGCGCATCGTCGTCGAGCGCGGCGCGCAAGGTGCTGCGCTCTTGCGCGTCGAGCCAACCCGCATCTTCGGGGCGATTGTCGAGATACCAGAACGCCCACACGCCGACGATGGAAGCCAATACCCCCTCGATCAGAAACAGCCACTGCCAGCCGGCCAGACCCAGCATGCCGTGCAGGTCGAGCAATGAGCCCGACAACGGACTGCCGAAGATGAACGCCAGCGGCGCGCCGAAATAAAACACGCCGACCGCTCGCGCACGCGCCGTTTGCGGAAACCAGTGGGTCAGGTAATAGATCACGCCGGGGAAGAAGCCTGCTTCGGCGACACCTAGCAGGAAACGCAGCGAGTAGAAAGCAGTCGGCGTATGCGCGAGACACATGGCCGCCGAGACAAGCCCCCAGGTCACCATGATCCGGCACATCCAGGCGCGCGCGCCGACCCGGTGCAGCAGAAGATTGCTCGGTACTTCGAACAGGGCATAGCCCACGAAGAACACGCCCGCGCCGAACGCAAAAGCCGCGTTGGACAAACCCGTATCATGCTGCAACGCCTTCTGCGCGAAGCCGATATTGGCGCGATCGAGAAACGCCAGCACGTACATCAGCAACAGAAACGGCAACAGCCGGCGCATGACCTTGCTGTTGATCGCCTCCAGCGAAGCGGGCGAATGCGGATTCATGTCGTCTCCTTCGCAGAGCATGCGGGTCGCGCTCTGCGTTTTTTACTCTTGCACTACCACGGCCGCCGCTCAGGTCACCCGGCGATAGCTCAGTAAGTGGCGCGGCCGCCGGACAGATCGAATACCGAACCGGTGCTGAACGCGCAGTCCTCGGAGGAGAGCCAGAGAATCAGCGACGCCGCTTCTTCGGGCAACAGAAACCGGTTCATCGGAATCTTCGAGAGCATGTAGTCGATATGCTGCTGCGACATCGAATCGAAGATCTCCGTTTTGGCCGCGGCCGGCGTGACCGCATTGACGAGGATGTTCTTCGTCGCCAGTTCTTTGCCGAGCGATTTGGTCAAACCTATAAGTCCGGCTTTGGACGCGCTGTAGTGCGAGGCGTTCGGGTTGCCCTCTTTACCGGCCACCGAGGCGATATTGACGATCCGCCCGTAGCCTTGCTTGAGCATCTGCGGCACGACCGCGCGGCAGGTGAGATACGGGCCGATCAGATTCACGTCGATCACGCGGCGCCAGACCTCGGGGTCCAACTCCCACGTCGTGCCGTTGCCGCCGGTGATGCCGGCGCAGTTGATCAGCACGTCGATCGCACCATGCGCCGCGAGTGTTTGCGCCACTGCCTGAGCGACCGATGCCTCCTGGGTGAGTTCGACCGTGACGGCCGTTACCTTGCCCAGTTCGCTGAGTTCTTGCTGACTGCGCGCGAGCCGCTCGGCGTCGATGTCCCACAAGGCGACCGATGCACCCGACTTCAGCGCTCGTTGAGCCACCGCGTAGCCAATGCCGCGCGCGCCGCCGGTAATGACGACAACACGCCCCTCCAGATCGATTCGGTTCATTGCTGTGCTCCTGCGGCATGCCTGCGAGGCTTGCCTTTCAATTGTTGTATTTCTGCTGTTCGTGCTGCATTTGCTTTCGTTCGGTCAATATACGAGGGGTGCGATACGCCAACAATCCGTGTATTGAAGGAGGTGATAACAAAAGCGAATCGGTGAGTGGGCGTGTTCAGGTTTGGCGTCGGTTCGTAGGCGTCATCCCAGCCTCCGGTTAGACTCGCTTTCAGCCCAACTTGCGACGAGGTTTGCGACGTGACCGATAGCTCAGAAATCAAAGCGCTTCTGTTTGATGTATTCGGAACAGTCGTCGACTGGCGCAGCGGGGTCGCACGCGACCTGCGCCCTTTCCTCGGGCGGCACGCAGCACACATTGACGCGTATGAGTTCGCGGATGCATGGCGGCGTCAGTATGTGCCCGCAATGGGCGAGATACGCAGTGGCCGCCGGCCGTTTGTCCGGCTCGACGTACTGCACCGGGAAAACCTGCTCAAGGTGTTAGCCGACTACGGCATCGACGTCGGTTCGATTCCCGCGGATGAACTCGACGCTCTGAACCACAGCTGGCACCGCCTCGACCCGTGGCCCGATTCCGTCGAGGGTCTCTTGCGGCTCAAGCGTCGCTTCATGATCGCGCCGCTTTCGAACGGCAATATCAGGCTCATACTCGACATGGCAAAACGCGCCGCACTCCCTTGGGACGCGATTCTCGGAGCGGAAGTCGTGCGCGCGTACAAGCCTTCGCCGCAGGTCTACCTTGAAACAGCCGAGATCCTTGGCCTCGAGCCTTCGGAGGTATGCATGGTCGCCGCTCACAATGGCGATCTGGCAGCGGCGCGCCAATGCGGCCTCAAAACGGCGTTTGTCTTGCGGCCGACCGAGCATGGTCCCGCGCAAAAGAGCGACCTGCATGCCGAGCAGGCCTGGGACTTCATCGCGACGGATTTGAACGACCTGGCTACGCAAATCGGTTGTCCAACTTGAGGATTCGGACCTGCAAACAGTTGCTTATTTGCAGCCACGCCGGATCGAGCCCATGCAAGGCCTTTAATCGCACGCGCGCCGATCAGATGCGCTCTTCAGACGCCACGCACGAGGACGATCACGCGTCGCCCTGCCCGTCTTTTCCAATCACTACGCTTGTGTTTCGCTCGATGCGTACATGGCGTTGCGGATGATCCTTCAGATACTGCGCGCCGGGCGACGTGGAAGCGGTCATCACGGGAGCGATCCGGGTTCGACGGGCGGCCACTAATCCGTGCACGCCGGACACGCGATCGCTTTCGCCGCGGCCGGCTGTTCACTCCGCCCAAAACTCACGAGCGCGGCGAGCCCCAGCAGCGCCAGCGTGCTGCCGAACAGAAAGTCGGCGGAGATGCCGACATGGTCGACCACGACGCCGCCAATCAGCGATCCCAGCGCAATGGCAACCTGAATGATGCTGACAAACAGCGCCGAGCCCGCTTCCGGCGAGTCCGGCGTCGCACGCTGAATCCAGATGCTGAAGCACAGCGGCAGCGCCCCGAACGAAACACCCCACGCGAGAACGAGCGCGGCGACCCCCGGCTGCGATTGCTGCAGGAGCGGCATTGCCAGCAGCGCGAACATGAGCAGGGACACCATCGCGCCAACCGATAGTTTCAGGTTGCGCGTCACCGTCGACGAAACGGCGAAGTTCGAGAAGAAGCCAATAATGCCGAAGCCAAGCAGCAACCACGTGATCGTCGACATCGTAAAACTTGCATTGCGCAGCAGGAACGGCGTGATGTACGTGTACGAGGAAAAGTGCGCGCCGAACACGAGCCCCACCATCAGCATGCTTCTACGCGGATGCGGCCGGCGCAATAGCGCGATCAGATCGCGCAGCCGCAAGGCGGCATTCGACGGCAGGGACGGCACGAAGAAAAACTGGGCGACGAGCGCGACCGCGACCAGTCCGCCCGTCGCCATGAACGACGCGCGCCACGACGCGAAGCTGGCGATGAACGTGCCGAGCGGCACCCCGATCACCGTTGCGCAGGTCACGCCGGTGAGAATCGTCGCCATCGCTCTGGCCGAATCCTTCGGCCGAACAAGACGCGCCGACGCTGCCGTCGCCAAGGTCCAGAATCCGCCCAACGCGGCGCCGAGCAGCGCGCGTCCGACCAGCATGAATAGAAAGTCCGGCGCAAATGCGGAAATCAGATTCGACGCCAGCAGCAAGGCCGTGAGCAATAGAAATACCCGCCGGCGATCCATCCGTCCGGCCACCAGCATCAAACCGGGCGCGGAGATGGCAGCAATGACACCCGGCACCGTGACCATCAATCCGGCGGTGCCGGGCATCACGCCCAGATCCGCCGCGATGCGCGGCAGCAGCCCAACGGGTAAAAACTCCGTGGTCACGAAGGCAAAAGCACCGATTGCAACGGCCACGACAGCAAGCCAGGAGCGCAGGGACGACGACGCCCCATCGTCCGGCGAGGCCGTGCTCGCCGGCAGATTATCTTCCATCAACATAGTATTGTTTGCGGGTAACTAAACAACGGTGGGATTAGAGCAGTTGCACCGGACTAATCAATTCCCGAACGGCAAATCATGAATAAAAAGCAGGCGATATTGGCCTGCCGATGATTGCAATTGGAAAGACAGCGGGTGAAACCCTGAATAGCGCACACCTTAACATCGTATTAAATCGCTCGCTGACGACCCCGGAAAATTGCAGTCGGCCGTGTGGGTATTTCGATCGGAGCGAGGCAGCGCGAATCGGAAACAGAGGCGGTGTGCTGCTTCCCACCGCCTCCTGAACGGCCGTCGCGCTATCGGCGATTATCGGCCGACTACTGGCCCGACTACTGGCCGAAATAGACCCTGCATAGCGACCCGGACGAGCACGGCCGCCCCTGCCGGCCTCCCGCTTGAGCCGTGCCCGCGGCCACGCCGCCATAGGAGACGTTCTGCACCGGCTGGGCGGCCGGCAACGTGGTTTCACCGAACGACATGTCGGTGGTGTCTTGCACTGATTCGTTTGCGTTCTGCATCAACACCCGGTTCGGCGCGATTTCATCCTGCTGGCTGCCCGAGGCACCGGCCGTATTCGGTGCCAGAAAGAGAGCGGCGCTTGCCAATGCCATCAATAAACGTAGTTTCATGTCCAGACTCCTCGAATCCGGCGCAGCAACTGTCATCCCCTTCAAAAAGAATTGATCCGCGAAAAAACGTCCTATCGCCAGATCGACCTGACGGACGGGCGAATGCCTATGCGGGACTGCTGCGGCGAGTCACCGAACTAAACGAGTAAGTAATTGCCAAACCTGCGACGGGTTCGGGCGTGCCGGAAAGTGCCGCAGTGCGCGAGCGGCACGTGTGGCTTGCCGGAATCGGTCGCCGCCAGGCTGGAAACGCAGATTGTGGTTCTGCAGTTCCGTTATAGGTCGGCCACTGCGGATTTCAAACCCGGCGCGGCGACCTGTTCGCACCCCGATCAACAACATGCGACAACAAAATCAATCGGGCTGGCGCGTGATTTACCCGAACAGTGCGTTATGATGGTGGAATAACGCACAAATCAGCAGCCCACGCGAAACACCGGCGAAAGGCGGAGTGCGGGCGTGAGACAGGCGATTCGCAATCAATGTATCGTCATCACCGTTTTTTCCATCGCGGCCGCAAGGCTTACCCAGCCGTACCTGCCGCGCGGCGCAGCGCTTGAATATTGACTGATTGGCGCGGCCAGCCGTATAGGCGGGCTCGCTGGGCATAGGCAGTAACGCAATTTATGAGGCACCGTTTTTACGCTGCCAGCAGGATTTCCTTCGATCAATAACCTTACCGCGGGCGGACCCCATTTACATGGGCTCAATGCTGTCGCGGCTCCCCCTTGCAATCTGCAACTGACAGAACGCCACACGCTTTAGAAGGACGAATATCTTATGGACGAAAGGAAGAGAGATAGCATGATTGCGTATCTCCGCCATCGCATGGAAGAGTTTGGTATCAAACCAGAAGACCTCGCCGCCGTGCTGGCGGCCGAACCGAAGAGGCAAGCCGCCGCGCGTTACCGCAGCGCAACCGGAGATAGCTGGGATGGCCAGGGAGAAATGCCTCAATGGCTTAAACAGGCAATTAGCGCAGGTCAATCAATTGACCACTTCGAATTATCGGCCACGCCGGCACCTGCCCCGCAGCCGAGAAAACAGGTGGATTGGGTAAACGACCCGTTCGCCGGCAGCCCGCTGGCGCGCCAGACCAACCGCTAAGCCGTCAGATCGTACCGCTCACGCAAGCCGGCGCCTCCGTGTTCGCGGCAGTCTCCCGCGCCGCCGCGAACCGCGGCGACTCGATGAATGCGCTGACCTGCCGCACGATTTGCCAGAACACCTTTTCAAATACGCGGACCTGCTCCGGCTCAGACAAGCCGTTGGCAAGCGGATCGGCAAAGATCCAGCGACTCAACGAGGGCTCACCCGGAAAGAGCGGCGCATGGTGACCGGCGACGCATTCGTCCATGGCGATGACGATGTCCATTCGCGGCGCCCACTCGCCGGTGAACTCCAGCCAGCTTTTCGGGCTGAGCACGCCGAGGTCCGAAATTCCCGGCCGCAATTGCGCGATCGCAGTCGGGTGAACTCGCGCGGCCGGCTCTGGCCCCGCGCTGAATACGTCGAACCGGTGTCCCGCCAGTTCGCGCAGTAAAGCTTCGGCAATGATGCTGCGTGCTGAATTCTCTCGACAGAGAAACAGCACCTTGTATTTTCTGGTCACGCTCACCCCGTACCTGTGTTCTTTTTCTCTCTGTCGGATTCTGCCGCAGCAGTCTTGCGCGTTGGTGACACTTCCATGACTTGGTTTGTCGCACGGCAAGAATGCTTTCAGTATGCTGTCAACCGCGCGCCAATCCGGCGGCGCTCGCGATAACTGTTTTCTTCAGAACCGCAAGCCGTTCAGGAACTGGAACCAGAGTCCGCCCAGCACCCCGGCAGGGTGGGCGTCACCGGCGTTTTCTTCGCGCTTGCGGGACGTGCCGTGGTTGGCGGGGTCAGACGGCGTGCCTCGCCTGACGGCTGCATCATCCGTGGCTTGTGCTTGTGCCTGAGCCGTAGCTGCAACGTCGGGAGCCTCCGCTGCGTTTGCTGCTGCCTCGGCGGCAGCTTGCGCCCTCTGCGCCTCACGGCGCGACGCCTGCAAAGCCGACACGCTGTCGGCGATCTGCGCGGCTCGCAGCGCCTCGCATCGACGCCCCAGCAGCACGCCGAACAGCACGTCGCGATTGTGGCCCTCGTCGGCGAAACGCATGGCAAGCGACACCATCTCGGCATAGGCCGCTTCGTCCGCGGCCCGCGCCGCCGTCTCGCGCTCGGCCTGCGCCTTCTGCTGGCGTGCGCGCTGCGCTTCCCAGCCGCGCATCTGCTCGGCATAGACCGTGTCATACACCTTGCGCTGCGCGGCGTCGGAGAGGATCGCGTACGCGTCCTTGATTTCCTGGAAGGTGGCGCGCGCCACTTCCTCGGCGCCGCTGTTGCGGTCCGGATGCCATTTCATCGCGGCCTTGCGGTAGGCCTGTTTGATTTCTTCGCCGGTGGCGTGCATGGGCACACCGAGCATGTCATAGAGGGTTGCCATTGCTTGCTCGACCTCGCGGGGAATCGCTTCGCGAACCATCGTAGCATGCGAAAAACGGCTTTATCGTGAAGCAGCCGGCGCTTCTGTCACCGAACCTGCAGACAAAAAAAGGCCCCGCTACTGACGCAGCGAGGCCAAATCCCATGTCAAGGAGATGTCATGGAGGAGACGGCTCAATCATAGCCGTGCGTCATCGCACCCCCAAACAATGGTTCGCCATATGCTTATCCCGTGCGGCTTCAACTGCATTGCACAAGATGGCGCAGCGGGTTCCGAGCGGGTCCCTAAGTGGATCCCTAAGCGGGTTCGAAGCCGCCTTCGAGGCCTTCGTCAAACAGGCCGCCGAGCCGCCAGTTACCCCGCCCGGTTATATCGTTAGAACAAAAAGTCGCTTCGCCCGGCTCGCCGCGCTCATTAAGATAACGCTTCAAAGTCCGGTTCGCCCCGGTTCGTCTGCGCGCAGCCCCGCGCCAGCGTCCCGTGAGCCGCTACCGAAGGAGTATTTCGTTGACCAGTTTCGATCATCAGCGCCGGCCACTTGTCATCGGCATCGGCGGCACGACACGCGCGGCGTCGTCGACCGAGCGCGCACTCGGCTTTGCGCTGCGTGGCGCGCAAGCCGCGGGCGCGAATACCCGGCTGTTCGGCGGCACCTTCCTGCATAGCCTGCCCCACTACGCCCCGGAAAACCCCCAACGCACCGACGAACAGCTCGAACTGATCGAGGCCGTGCGCCATGCGGACGCGCTGATCATCGCGACGCCCGGCTATCACGGCGGCGTCTCGGGTCTCGTCAAGAACGCGCTGGACACGCTCGAGGAGCTGCGCGCCGACGAGCGGCCTTATCTGGATGGCCGCGCGGTCGGCTGTATCGTCACCGCGTATGGCTGGCAGGCCGCCGGCTCGGTGCTGACCTCGCTGCGCTCGATCGTCCATGCGTTGCGCGGCTGGCCCACGCCGTTCGGCGCGGGAATCAACACGCTCGAAACGCGTTTCGACACCGTCGAGACCTGTTCGGACGCCAAGGTTGTCGATCAGCTCGCCACGGTCGGCCAGCAGGCCGCGCAATTCGCGCTGGCTTTCAACGCGCATCGCACGCCGACGGCCGCGCCGCTCGGCCAGGCTGCCAGGGAAGCACAACCCGCCCGTTTGCTGCACGCGGTTTAAGCGCACCTCGTGTGACCTCGTGGACCGCGCCTCGCGGTCCACGCATTCTGCAAGAATCCTCTGCGAACTCCCGTCGGCGGCCGATTTTCTCGACCCGCCGCGCCCGCTCCGTTCCAAACCGTGCGCCACATAACAGACCATCCGCGAACAAGGCTGGATAGTGTCTTTACGCTTGGTGACTATGGACCGATCCAGCCTCCTGAAGACCGTTCCAGAACGTCGCTGATTTGCTTACGAGGAAAGATTGGTTCACCCGCTGCGCGGCGCGGCCTACGCTTGATCCTGCCCGCTGACTCACCGGTTGCCTGACGCACAGGGTTGCGTCCCGCCTGCCGGCTCCCTGGCAACACACGCGGGCACACTCACTGCCACGACCATGAATTCACATATCCGCTACAAAGGCTACGAAGTCGCACCGGCTGCGCAACAACTGCCTAATGGCCTGTTCGCTGCCAATCTGACTATCGAGAAAACCACCGCAAGCCAGGGTCAGGCCTATTCGTTCGACGCGCTCGACTACTTCTTCGACGAAGAACATGCGCTCGCCTATGCGTTCCGCTGGGGACGCATGTGGATCGACAGCCGGAAATAAGCCGCTAAACAAACCGGCAAAGCGGCAAACGCAGGCCTTCAGCACAGTCCTTATTGCCTATTGCTCATTGCGACACCTGACGTCGGTTTTGAAACGGCTGTGCCAGAATAGACGACACCTGAGTTCAAGGAGTCGCCTGCAATGCCGTGGACCGTCGATCAACAGTTAGCTTTAACCGCAACCGAAGCAATCGCCGCGATCCAGTCCGGGCGCCTCAAAGCCGCAGACTATATAGCCACGCTGCTCGCGCGCGCGGCATCGCTGTCGAGCCTCAATGCGCTCACCACGCTCGACCTCGATGGTGCACTGGCCGCCGCGCAGCGCATCGATGCATTGCCGCCCGAAGCAAAAGCGCAGTTGCCGCTCGCCGGTTTGCCCATCGTCGTGAAAGACAACATCAACACGGCCGGCCTGCAGACCTCGGCGGGCACGCCCGCTCTGGAGGGTTTCGTCCCGAAGACGAACGCGCCTTCGGTACAGCGGCTTCTCGATGCCGGTGCAATCGTGCTCGGCAAAGCCAACATGCACGAACTCGCGTTCGGCATCACCAGCACGAATCTCGCCACGCACGCCGGGCCGGTGCGCAATCCGTACAACCCCACCCTGATCCCTGGCGGCTCGTCGGGCGGCACGGCCGCCGCGATCGCCGCGCGCATTGTGCCCGCGGGTCTCGGCACCGACACCGGCGGCTCGACCCGCATTCCGGCGGCGTTGACGGGCACCGTGGGGTTTCGCCCATCGGTCGGCAACGGTGGCGCCGAGCGGCGCTATCACGACCCGAATGCCGTCGTGCCGATCAGCCATACGCGCGATACGGTAGGACCGATGGCCCGCACGGTTGCCGATGTCGCTCTGCTCGACGGCGTAATCACGGGGGCCGGGCCGTTGCCCGTGCTTGCCTTGAACGGTTTGCGCATCGGTTTGCCCGCGCCGCTCTGGGACGGGCTCGAAAAACAGGTGGAAGATGTCGCACGCGCCGCGTTGCGCCGTCTCGAAGCAGCGGGTGTCACCTTCGTGCCTGTCGCGATGAGCGAACTGGAAACCCTGAACGGCCTGGTCGGCGGTCCGATCGCAGTCCACGAGGCACGTGAGGACGTGCGCGCCTGGCTCGTCGCCAACGATGCGCCGGTCAAGACCGTGGCTGAACTGGCGGCCCGCATTGCGAGCCCGGATGTGCGCGCGATCTACGACGACGTACTCGCCGACGTGCTCGGCGACCGTTACGACGCGGCACTGCTGCAGTGGCGGCCGCGTTTGCAGCAGTACATCGCAGCGACTTTCGCCGATGAGCGTCTCGATGCGCTGCTGTTCCCGACCACGCGCCTCACCGCGGCGCGCATCGACGACCTGAACGGTTCGTCGAGCGTCTCGATCGACGGCGCCGCGCCGATCGATACGATGGAAGCGTTCCTGCGCAACACCGATCCGGCCAGCACGTCCGGCATTCCGGGCTTGTCGCTGGCGGCCGGGCTGAGCGCCGCCGGCCTGCCGGTCGGCCTGGAGCTGGATGGCCCGCTCGGCGAGGATCGGCGGTTGCTGGCAATTGGCGTCGCGGTCGAGCAACTGCTCGGCGCACTGCCGGCGCCGGCGCTCTGAGGGGCAGCCTGAAGATGCCTCTCAAGGATGCCGTTGAACACACCGCTCAAAAACTGCCGATCCGAGTGCTGACGACCAGCAGGTTAAAGCACGCGCGTCTTCGGCAAACGATTCTGCGAACCGTCGCGGCATTGGCGCTCGCCTGCACTGCCGCGGCCTGCGCGCGCCTTGCCGCAATCGATTCGAATGCGCTCTGGAAAATCGTCGACGTGCGTTGCGTGCCGTCGCAACAAGCCACCGGCACGCCGGGCCAGTGTACCGTCGTCAATCTCGACAAACGCTACGCGATCCTGAAGGATATCGTCGGCCGCTCGCAGCATCTGCTGATTCCGACCGATCGCGTCACCGGCATCGAAAGCCCGTTCATTCTGGCGCCGAACGCGCCGGACTACTGGGACGACGCATGGACTTCGCGGCTTTACGTCGAGAAATCCGTCAAGCAGACCCTTCCCGACAATCAACTCGGCCTCGAGATCAATTCGCAATTTCGCCGCTCGCAAAACCAGCTGCATATTCATATCGATTGCATGCAGGACAAGATCAGCGACGCACTGGCACGTCACGCGAAGGACACTCCCGGCGAGTGGCATTGGGATACGCTCGACGGTCAGCGCTACCGGATCATGCGCGTCACGTCCCTCACTCAGGCCGACAATCCGTTTCGCATCGTTGCGCGTGACAACCCGAACAGCCAGGCCATGGCGATGCAAACCGTCCTCGTGACCGGCGCGGGGCCATCGGCGAAACAGGACGGCTGGCTCATCGTGAATAGCGGTCTGGATATCGACAATGGCAGCGGCACGGCAGAAGGTTTGCTCGATCATGCGTGCCGCGTGGCGGACGGTGGTTGAGCGCCGCTTGCCCGAGGTTCACAAAGCGTTCTGGGCGGCAGGCAGCGTCGGGCCGCATTGCGTAAGGGCCCGCGATGTGTCCCCCGGCTTTTGCATCTATATGCAGATGCATTGCTGAACAAAATGGTTCTAGTGCTGCCAATTGGTCCGTAGGATCGGTCTAAACCTGCATTCCGACCGATCCAGCCGATGGCGACATATCTCGACGACACGCAACGCAAGGCACTCGCCCACCAGGCCGCAAGCTGGACATGGCGCACACAATGGCCGACGTGGCTGCTGATCGTCACGATTTATGGAGCCTGGTTCGGCGTAGCGATGCACGCGCACGCGCTCGGCCTGCCGCTGACGACCGCGCTGCTGGCGCTGTTGGGCGCCTGGTACATGTCCCTGCAGCACGAACTGCTGCACGGTCACCCGACGCGCTCGCCGCGCCTGAACGCACTGCTGGGCTTCGCGCCGCTTGCGGTGTGGTTTCCGTACAGCGTCTACCGCGATGCGCATCTTCAGCATCACGACGATCCGCATCTGACGCGCCCGGAGCACGATCCCGAAAGCTATTTCGTGAGTCAGCCTGTGTGGCAACGCGCCGGTTTTGCGATTCGTGCGCTGTTGACCCTGCGCAATACCTTTGGCGGCCGCCTGCTGGTCGGCCCGGCTTTCGCGATCGCGGCAACTGGCGCGGATGCGCTCGGCAAAATCAAACGTGGCGATTGGCGTGACGTGCCGACGTGGCTCGCCCATCTGGCCGCGCTAGCCGCACTGACGGTTTGGCTGCAGCGCGTCTGCTCGATCCCGGCGTGGGTCTTTATCGTCGGTGCGGGTTATGGATCGTTGTCGCTCGGTTCGATCCGCTCGTTTCAGGAACACCGCGCGGCACATGCTTACGAGCATCGCACCGTTATCAACGAGGCTGCGTGGTTCTGGCGGTTGCTGTTTCTGAACAACAACTATCATCTGGTTCATCATGACTTACCGCACGTGCCATGGTTCGCACTCCGGAAAGTCTATGAAACCTCCCGCCAGCAATACATAGAACGCTCAGGAGGCTTTCTGGTAAAGGGTTACAGCGAATGGCTGAAACTTTATACGTTCGCTTCGGTTGCGCCTCCGGTCCATGGAGAGCTATCCGGTTTGATCCAGAGTAATCCAAGGGCTTCCGACGATTTTGCAGGTCAATCGTGAGTAAAATTCATGGTGGTTTTCCGTCGAGGAGAACTCCCTGAAGCTAACCTGCCCGCTACTCCTGAACGCCAAGCCGCAAGACAAGCCCTATAAGATTCGTGTCAGCGACTCCATGTATCTGCTGGTGTCGGTCGCGGGTTCGAAGGTGTGGAAATTTGACTACCAGTTGGATGGCAAGGATTGCAGTTACACCCTCGGCCGATTTCCCGATCTCTCTATCGCGGATGCTCGTCAACTTCGTAACGCTGCAGCCAGCCTTGTCGCGTCCGGGGTTCATCCAAAGGCACACGAAAAGCATCTTCAACAGCAGAACGTTGCCCATTACAAAAACACGCTCTGGCCGGTGTGTGAGGAATGGCTGAGCGACAGCCGAGGGAACTGGACCGCGTACTATCACGGTCAAGCCACGCGCTTCCTTGCACGCTACGTGAAGGACTCGCAGCTCGGTGCAATGCCAATTCGCGACATCACAGTGGCGCACCTGTATGACCTGATCCAATCCATTGCGAAGCGCAAAACTCTTTCAGGCGATGAACGCAAGGCCGGGGGCGCTCCTCACATCGCAATACGTTTGCGCCAACACCTTGACGCTGCATTCAGACGAGCGATTATCAGCGGACGAGTAGACTCGAATCCTGTCGCAGCACTCAAGCCATCGGATGTTGTAACGCTTCCGCCTACCCGACACAATCGAGCGTTGGAGGCTGATGAGCTCAAGCACGTGCTGGCGGCGTTTTCGGTCACCCGACAATTGGATTAGTTGGGTTTTGTCCTTCGGTCCAAGCTGCGTCGCGTTTTCTGCTCGCTTGCGTTCAGACCGCCTTCGGATGTAGCGCGGACATCCTATTCCGCCGAATTGCGGCTGTCGTTTCGGCGCCCAGCAGAAATACAAGCGCACAGAAATACAACCACATCATGAGCACAGCAAGCGAGCCCGCGGCGCCGAACGCGTTCGCCGTTCCAGCATGCGACAGATAAAAGCCAAACAGATATCGACCCGCTGTAAACAGGACTGCAGCGAGGGCTGCACCGGCCAGCGCGTGCCGAAATCTTACGGACACGTCTGGCAGCCACTTTATCAATGCAGCAAAGCCTGCCGTCAGAGCTACGAACGCAAGAATTGATTGCAGCACAAGGGCGAAGACTACGACGGGCTTGTCGCCAAAAATGGCGTGTCCAGCAAATTGAATCGCGGCATCCAGCACCAGCGAGACGACCATCAGAAATCCGAGTCCCATTGCCAACCCAAAGGACATCAGGCGCGCGCGAAGTAACAGGGCGAAGCCTTCGATGCCAGATTTTCGCTCGGCGTCAAATACGACATCAAGAGCGGTGTTGAGCGAAGTGAATGTCGCAGAAGCGCCGACCACAAGCAACAAGACTGAGATGACTGCAGCCACCCCTTTTCCCTCGGCGTAACGGGCATGGCCGACGATATCCTGCATGGCTGCAGCTGCGTCGGAGCCGAGTATGCCTTTCATATGTGCAAACAACTCCCCGCGTGCCGCATCCGCCCCAAAAAACCAGCCTGCGACCCCAAGCACGATTAATAATGTCGGGGCTAAGGAAAATGCCGAGTAAAACGCGATGCTCGCGCCTAAGGTCATGCAGCGGTCCGACGAGAAGCGCAGAACTATCTCCTTCGCTTCATCAAATTTACCTTTTTTCCTTGGCTTGCGGACCGTCTCGCGAGGATGACCAGCGAGTGACATAAACTCTCCCGGGAAGCAGCGCAGGGGCAACACTGCGGCCTTGACGAACGAGCAACCCTCGTACCACCCGACGGGTCGACGCGCGTATTCTCGCAGCCGGGATGCCTGGTTCAGTCGCCACTAACCGCACGCGTGCGGCCGGTACAAAACTTGCTGTGAACGATGAACCTTATCCTTCGGGAGAACGATATGACGAACGATGCCGCCAGCGGTCCAACCGATGAAATTGCTTCTATGCCGGACACGTCCAGCCCGGCGTATGCAAGCGGACACCCCGTCACAAAAGTTTTCGACGCGTTCGCCAGCCTGGTAACTCGATGGGCGGGCTCGCCCCTCGCATTCTGCCTGGCTGTCGCTGTTGTTGTAGCGTGGGTAGTAACCGGCCCGCTGTTCCACTATTCTGACGGCTGGCAGTTGGTGATTAACACCGGCACCACCATCATCACGTTCCTCATGGTGTTTCTGATTCAGCAAAGTCAGAACAAGGACAGTGTTGCCGTTCATTTGAAGCTGAACGAGCTGCTTGCAGCAAACCACGCGGCCAGCAATCGCTTAATTGGTATCGAAGATGCGTCGGAGGAAGACCTGCGCCGCATAGCGAACGCCTATTTCAACCTCGCTAAAAAGGCTGGCGAGCGCAATGGTCGGCAGGATAACGTCGACAGCTGTGTCGAGGAAGCGCGTAGAAATGCAACCCCGGAGAAAGAACCTGCGGACCGCAATCAGCACGAGATAGCCAGCTAATCGCTCGCTGCCTCCCCTGAAAAGAATGCCGGCAAAGCCGACGATGGATACCGACTATTTGGTGAGCATCGTGAGCAAAGCGGTTCAGAAAGGTCGCTATTACGGAATGTCCATAACTTTTACATGCACGCGCATGCGAGTGTCGACAAGCGGTTCCAACGCGTCGTAGCTGTAAGCGCTCAAGCTGACTCTCCGCATCCGCGCAAGCTTTGCACGCGGGCCGGTCAGTACAACCCGGCGGCCTGAGACCGAGTGTGGGGTGTCTGCGAATCAGTTACTGAACTCAGTGCTGAGGCCATTCAAAATCAGACATCGTCCGGTGCTACTTCAGCGTCGCGACGTATTCTCGGATTGGGGAGCAGGTCGGTTGGTGTCATGCGCTGTGTAGCGCAAGCTTTTAGATATTCATTGAGCGTAGAGTTCAATCCCTCCCCGGACCCCTCCCCCTAGCGATTCACAACCGCCGTGCCTGTTCCCCGTGTGCACTATTCCGCTGCCCACATCACACGGGTGTGGACAGGCGCCCTAAGGGCGGTGCCGGAGTTGCACACACTCGAACGTCTGACGCGCCGGCACTCCTACACGTGTTGACCAACGATTACTTTCGCATATTGATCAGCACATGCGACAGGCCCAATCCTGTTGCGAGATGCCAGATATAGAAACGCGAGTAGCGCACGCCGAACTTCGTCTCGATGGCCGTTCTAAGGCGCCCATTCGACCAATAGTCAGCATCGATGCCCTGTTCCCGGGGGAGACTGCCGTAAAGCTGACGCGATCCAGGCAAGCGCCGCAGCGTCGATAGTTCCGGGTGCTCGTCGGCTCGGCGCCTTGTGCGGCTGCATCCGGTCAAGTAACCCGAGGTCAATGGTGAGTTTCCGGATGTACACGTCGGAAAACCGCAGGCCGAACTCGCGCTCGACAACAGTCAGCAATTTCGGATTTGACCAGCGATCCGTTTCAAAACCGTGCAACCGGGGCGACCCCTTTACCGTCTTGACAATCCAGGCTCGGGCTTTGTCGTCCAGCACCGATTTTCGTCCGCCCACGCTGATTCGTTCGATTTTTTCGATGCCTCCTGCGTCCAGCATGGCTTTGTATTCCTTGACCGTTCGAACGTTCATTCCCACGGTCTCGGCGACGCTATCAACAGGCCAGCCTCTCTCGAGTAGTTTTGCTGCCTGAAGGCGCTTTGCGGCGATTGGCTTCAGCCCGGAGTTCGAACTCATGTGGTCAGCGGAAGTGTTGACGACATATTTTTACATAGACTGCCGCTCAGCTACGAAGCTTTGTCAGCAGGTCTGCCACGCCGGCCCGCGTGGCAATTTCCCAGACAAACGTCGAGAATACTCAACGCCCAGCCGACGATGAAGCACGATGCGCAAACGTGCGTTGGTCCAGTGATCAGACTCTATTCCATGCACTCTCGGCGACTCCTTAACCGTCGCGGCAATCCATGCCAGCGTTTCGTCATTCATCCCGGAAGGCTTCTTGTCGCTATCGCGTCGGGCTGCAGCGCTGACTGCATCGAATCAGCTTACTTGACGAACTGTGACCAGGTTGACGCGTCCCCCAACCGTTGCACGGCTTCGAGTTACGGCACCGGAACGCGACCTGTCACGCGCAAGTTGCCGACTGTCTCAGATCTTCTTTCAAATATCCCCAATTCGACCCGCTACCTAGCGTGACGCCTCCCGACCTGCGGCAACATTTTTCGTCTGAAATATGGCGGAGACCGAATGTTGATCTGTGCCCATCAAGGCTCCGCGATCACGCTGTTTATCCGGAACGCCGATACATCAGGTCATTAATAGACCACGTCTTTTGTGACCAACCCACAGGGAATTGCACCAAATCGGGCAATATTTTCAGCCGGCGTCAGTGCGCCCGCGAGCGCAGGCCTGCGGACGCCGATTCAAGATCACGCCAGCCTGGCTGCCCCGGTGCATAACGAGCGCGGATATACGACGCGAGCTCAGCCATCTGCTTGTCGTCGAATACGTCACCGAATCCGGGCATGTAACCGAGCGATTCCGTTGCGGGCTGATCGATCCCATGTTGCAACACATGCAGAAGATTGTCCGGTGAGGCCTGTGCAACGCTGGTGTTCAGCCCCATCAACGGACGCACGCCGAAATGGCCGACGCCGCCCGATTCCGCATGACACACCGCGCACGATGCTTCGAAAATGCGGCGGCCGTTTTCGAAGCCAAGCGTCGTCAAGCCCGCGTCTGTGGCAATTGAACGCGTGGCCGCAGCACGGGCAGACACCTCCGCGTCAACGGGTGGCGACAACGAGGCGACGTAGTGAGCCATCGCGCGTACATCGGATTCCGGCAGTGTAGCGAGCCCGGCGACGACGGGCGCCATCGGTCCCGCCGCCACACCGTGTTCCGCAGAAAAGCCCGTGCGCAAATAATCGAATAGCGCGGCCTCGGACCACGGCACCGGCGACGCACGCGAAGCCACCAGCGACGGCGCGTCCCAGCCTTCCGCGCTCCCGCCCGTCAGATACGCAAAACCGCCCTTCTCCGCGCCGATCGCATTGCGCGGTGTATGACACGCGCCGCAATGCCCTGCCCCGTCGACCAGATACTTGCCGCGATTCCACTGCGTCGAGCGCGTCTCGTCGGGGACGAACGGACGTGTGTCATGAAACAGCCAATTCCATCCGGCCACCAGTCGTCTTTGATTGAGCGGGAACGGCAAATTCGTTTTCGGTGGCGCGTTTCTGACCGGCGCTTGCGACATCAGATACGCGTACAGCGCCATCATGTCGGCCTCGCTCATCCTCGCGAACGCGGTGTACGGAAACGCCGGATAGAGATGCGAGCCGTCGCGCGAAATACCTTCGCGCATCGCTCGCGCAAACGCTTCGTATGACCAGGTGCCGATGCCGGTCTGCGCATCGGGCGTGAGATTGGTCGAATAGACGGTGCCGAACGGCGTGTCGAGCGCGAACCCGCCGGCATTGGTCTTGCCGCCCGGCGCGGTGTGGCAGACCGCGCAGTCGCCCGCGGCGGCGATCTGACGACCGCGTTCGAGCGTAGCCGGCGACCACAGCGAAGTATCGATGGTGGAAATAGGTGCGATCGGCGCCGGCCCTGGCAGGATCGAGCAGGCAAGGCCGATCAATCCGCCCATCACGCCCCCGATACCGCCCCCGGCCAACCAGCGCCGCCAACGCGACGGACGACGCATCTGCGCAGGCGCCTCAGCCAACGTAGCGGAAGGTGCGTCAGCCAACGCGCGGCGGATGCGCTCCGCGTCGAACGGGGGTGCACGGAAACGCACGCCGGTTGCGTCGAACAAGGCGTTCGCAATCGCGGCGGCGGCGGGCGCCGCAGCACGCTCTATCGTGTCGGCCTCCACGCTCGTCAAGGTACGCGCCGTCCCGGCAGTCGATTCGTTCAGCGCTCTCCCCGCCACACTCAGTTCATGCGACACCGCGGCATCGCCGTTCGCAACGCCGGTTTCGTCGTGGGCTGACCGGGCAAGAAAGCGCACGCCGGTGGAGCGCTCGACCGCATCGGCCACCTGCCACGACGGCAAGCCCGAGACGCGCGCGGCACCCGGCTCGCCGGAACCACGGCCCGCGACCAAGCGCCTGATCGCGACATCGCCAGTTTCACGATTCACGTCGACGTCCACGACCCACGCAGTCCAACTATCAGCACCCGGATTCGGGGTTCCCGTTGTGACGCGCACAGGCAAACTGCCTTTCTCATCCGACGATAGCGGCGCGCCGGGTTCGAGCGCTTCGCCGTCGAACGCGAAGCCGCGGCCGCGAACCCAGGGCGACGCCGGCTCAACCTGAGCCGCGAGCGCCCCGCCCCACGCGGCACGCTCGGTCACCATGCGGATCGTTTCGCGCGCGCCGCCGTCACGCTGCGTGTCGAGGTGCTGCAGGCGCAACGCGACAGGGTCGCGGTGCAGCGCATGAGCGAGTTCGTCGATGAACGATTCGCGGGCAAATGCGTGCGCCTGAACAGGAATTGCCCGGGCCGCAGAAGCTTCGACTGCCACGGACGTCTGAGCGTGCCGGTAAACCAGCAAAGGCGTGCCAGGCTCGACGCCGGCATCGCACGCTGGAACCTCGTTGTGCTCCAGCCGCGCACGGTATTGCCACGTTGTCATCGTGCCGTCGCGCTCGTGGCCGGTCTCGACCATCAGGTCCGCATGGGTCATAGCAGCTGCATCGCCCGTTTGCATTCGTACGGGCCATTGATACCTTTCCGACCGGTACAGTGCCGCACCGGGTTTTTCGTTCCCGACAGACTGCTCACGCAAAGACTCAAGCGTACGTTCATCATCACGCACCGCTACGACGTCGTCACCGTTCTGATTCATGCACACCTTCATGTCGCAGATATTGCGCGGCGCGACGCACCGCGTCGACGATCTCGAAGTGCGTGCCGCATCGGCACAGATTGAAGCGCAGCGCGTCGCGGATCGCGTCGTCGTCAGGCTCCGGGTTACGGTCGAGCAACGCCTTCGTGCTCATGATCATGCCGTTCAGGCAGTAACCGCACTGCGCCGCCTGTTCGTCGATGAACGCGCGCTGCACCGGGTGCAGCGCATCCGCCGTCCCCAGTCCTTCGAGCGTCGTAACTTCGCGCCCGATCGCAATGCTCGCCGGCACGACGCACGAACGCGTCGGCTGGTCGTCGACGATCACCGTGCACGCGCCACACTGCCCGAGGCCGCAACCGTACTTCGGCCCATTCAGTTCGAAGTCGTTGCGCAGGATATACAGCAGCGGCGTGTCCGTCGTGGCGCCCTGAACGGTGCGACGAACGCCGTTGACGGTGAGCGTCAGCGGACCGGCGGGCGGACTCGAATGCGCCATATCTGGGCCTGTTCATAAATGAAAAGAGACGACCTTACAGCGGAAGCACGCTGCGTGCTATGGCGCCGGCGTTACGCGCTTCCGTATCGCGTGCTTGCGACTCGCACACTCAGGCCGAAGCGACCTCGGCGGCCGGCGACACGAGCGGTACGTTGAACACGTCGTAGCCAAAGACCCACGACGGGTCTTCATTCGTGCGCAGCCACGTGTTGTTGTGCGAGACCAGTTGGACCTTGGAGGCGCGCGTCGCGCGGTTCGCTTCGTACAGTGCGAAGGCACCCGCGTAGTCGGTTGCGCCCACTTCGTCGAGGCAGCGCGTCAACATGGCGGCGTCTTCGATCGCCATTGCCGCGCCCTGCGCCATGTGCGGCTTCATCGGATGACATGCGTCGCCGAGTAGCACCAGGCGGCCACGGCTCCACAACGGCAGCGGATCGCGTTCGAGCAAAGGCCATTTCGTAATGGACGGCGATACGTCGATCAGATTCTGCACGTCCGGATGAAAACCCGCGAACGCCTCACGCATTTCTTCGCGGCTGCTTTCCATCATCGATACCCCCGTGGGCCACTCGGCCTGCGGCACGCCCGTGACGTAGTAGTACTCGTCGCGCGCCTCGGTCACGTAGTAGACCATCATGTGACGATCTTCCGACCACCACTTCACGCACATGTCATACGGTTTGTGGCCGAGCAGCGACGCGGGAAAGACCGCGCGATGCGCAACATAGCCCGTATAACGCGGCGGCTCCGAGCCCAGCAGGTGATCGCGAATCTTCGAGTTGACGCCGTCCGCGCCAATCACGATGTCGGCCGTCTCGACCGAGCCGTCCGCGAAAGTCATGCGCACGTCGCTGCCGGTGTCCTCGACAGACCTCAGGCATTTGCCGAAGACGATCGTGCCGGGCGCCACCGACTCGGTCATCAGTGCATGAAAGTCGCCACGATGGACCGTCAGATAGCTCGCGCCATAGGCCTTGAGCGCGTGATCGCCGAGCGGGATCTGCGAGATCGCTTCGGCCGTTTTCCAGTCGCGGCTGTACCAGAAGTCGGGATGCGAACCCATCAGGTTCAGAGCGTCCTCGCAGCCGATGCGCCGCATGATCTTCATCACATTCGGCCCCAGGTGAATACCCGCACCCAGGCGTGAAAACGCCTGAGCCTGCTCGTAGAGCCTGACGTCATAACCGCTGCGTTGCAACAACGCGGCAGCCGCCGTGCCGCCGAGGCCTGCGCCGATAACGGCGATACGGGTTTTTCTCATGATGTTCTCCTGTTCGTGCGCCCGCCCAGCGACATGCTTCGACGGCCCGGTTGAGTTCGATTAAATGTAGCGTACACATTCGACATTCTTTCGACAACAAAAATTTTTCGTACACTCTAACGCCAACGTTATCGGCTATATACGTGCAATCATGCGTTTATTCTTGCTGTCGCTCGCCATGAACATTTTTATTCTGTTGAATTTTTATAATGTACACACTAGACTTTGCTTCAACGTACGACGCCCCCTCGCCGTCGCAAGGCGCCGGGCATCACTCACATTGACCGGAGAGCATCACAATGACCAGGACATACCGGATCGGCCAGATCGTGCCGAGCTCAAACACCACGATGGAAACCGAGATCCCGGCCATGCTGCGACTGCGCGAGACGATCCGCCCGCAGCGTTTCACCTTCCATTCGAGCCGGATGCGCATGAAGAAGGTCGTCAAGGAAGAACTGGCGGCAATGGATGCCGAGTCGGACCGCTGCGCACTCGAGTTGTCCGACGCGCGCGTCGACGTGCTCGGCTATGCCTGCCTCGTCGCGATCATGGCTATGGGTCACGGTTATCACCGCGTGTCGCAGGCACGCCTGACGCAGCGCACGGCGGAAAACGGCGGCCAGGCGCCTGTCCTGACGAGCGCGGGGGCATTGGTCGATGCACTGCGTGTGATCGGCGCCAAACGCGTCATCGTCGTGGCGCCGTATATGAAGCCCTTGACCGAGCTCGTGGTCGACTACATCCGCCACGAAGGGTATGAAGTCATCGACTATCGTGCGCTCGAAATCCCCGACAACCTGGATGTGGGCCGCCACGATCCCGCGCGCTTGCCCGACATCGTCAAAAGCATGCCTTTCGAACAGGCCGACGCAATCGTGCTGTCCGCCTGCGTACAGATGCCGTCACTGCCGGCGGTCGCCAAGGTCGAGGCCATGACGGGCAAGCCGGTGATTACGGCCGCGATCGCCACTACCTACGCGATGCTGCGCGAACTCGATCTCGAACCGATCGTGCCGGGCGCAGGCGCCCTGCTGTCGGGCGCTTACTGACCGCCACCGCACGAGGACGCACCATGACTACCTTCCTGTACGGCGCGAACGTCGCGGCCAACGGCATCCGCCAGCACTATCTGCGCTACGGCGGCGCCGACGGTTCACGCGCGAATCGCCCCGCCATCGTGCTGATTCCGGGCATTACCAGCCCGGCGATCACGTGGGGCTTCGTCGGCGAAGTGCTGGGCCGCACGCACGACACCTATGTACTCGACGTACGCGGCCGTGGCCTGTCGTCGGCATCGCCGACCCTCGACTACAGCCTCGACGCGCAAGCCGCCGACGTGGCCGCGTTCGTCGCGGCGCTCGGTCTGCGTGAATTCAGCCTGGTCGGCCATTCCATGGGCGCGCGCATCGCGGCGCGCGCCGCGCTGCATGCGCCGCGCGGACTCGTATCGGTGGCGTTGATCGATCCGCCGGTTTCCGGACCCGGCCGCCGCGACTATCCAGGCAAGCTGCCCTGGTACGTCGATTCGATGGCGCTCGCGCGAAGCGGCACCGACGCCGAAGGCATGCGCGCGTTCTGCCCGACCTGGACGGAAGCCGAACGCCAGTTGCGCGCCGAATGGCTGCATACCTGCGACGAGCGCGCGGTACTCGCCTCTTATGAAGGCTTCCACACCGACGATTTCCACGCGGACGCCGCCCGTCTTACGGTGCCCTCGCTGCTGATGACCGCGCAGAACGGCGACGTGGTGCGCGACGAGGACGTCGCCGAACTGCAGCGCGCCACACCGGCGATGCTGCACGTACGCGTGCCCAACGCCGGCCACATGATTCCGTGGGACAACGCTGCCGGCTTTTACGCCGCCTTCAGCGACTTCCTCGGCGCGCCGCTCGTCTACTGACCGTAAAAAGGAACCGTCGATGCCAGTCAGCGACTACCAATTGATCGAAGCGTGGAAGGAAGTGCTCACGCTCTCTCGCCTCGAACCCGGCCAGAGCGTCACGATCCTGACGAGCCCGGCCACGCATCCGCAGACCTTGTCGTGCGCACTCATCGCGACGCAATCGATGGGCGCGATCGTCAATCGGCTCGATCTGCCGCCGGTGAACGGCGAGAAGGCATTCAGCCGCGATTCGCTCGCCTATCTGGGCACCACGCCACTCACCGGCAACGGCCCCGCGATCGCCGCGCTGAAAGCGAGCGATCTCGTGCTCGATCTGATGACCCTGCTGTTCTCCCCCGAGCAGCACGACATTCTGAAGTCCGGCACGAAAATCCTGCTGGCGGTTGAGCCTCCCGAGGTGCTCGTGCGCATGGTGCCGACCCAGGCCGACCGCACGCGGGTGCTGGGCGCGGCGAAGCGCATCTCCGCCGCGCGGGAAATGCGCGTGACGTCCCCGGCCGGCACGTCGCTCGTGTGTCCGCTTGGCGAGTTCGGACCCACCGCCGAATACGGTTTCGTCGACGAACCCGGCCGCTGGGACCATTGGCCGAGCGGCTTCGCGCTCACCTATCCGAACGATCGCACCGCGCACGGCACGATCGTGATCGATCGCGGCGACATCCTGCTGCCGCAGAAACGCTATGTGAGCGAGCCGATCGTGCTGACTGTTGAAGGCGGCTATGCGACAAAGATCGAAGGGGGGGTCGATGCCGCGTTGCTGCGCGACTATATGGAAACCTTCAATGACCCAGAAGGCTATGCGATCTCGCATATCGGCTGGGGGCTGCAGCCGCGTGCGCGCTGGTCGACGCTCGGGCTCTACGATCGTGAAGCGACCATCGGCATGGATGCGCGCGCGTTCGAGGGCAATTTCCTCTTCTCGCTCGGCCCGAACAACGAAGGCGGCGGCAGCCGCACCACGACCTGCCACATCGATATTCCGCTGCGCCACTGCACCGTGCTGCTCGACGATGATGTCGTCGTGCGCGACGGCCGCGTAATCGAATCGACCCTCTGAGACCTGATGCGATGAATGCTCCCCAAACGCACGCCGAAGCCCATGTGTATCAGCAGCAAGGGTTCGGCACACCGCTGCCTGTGCACGGCAATATTGGCCTCTTGATCGTCGACTTCGTGGTCGGCTTTGCTGATCCGTCTACATTCGGCGGCGGCAATATCGCACCGGCGATCGCACGTACCGTGACGGCGCTTGCCCACGCCCGCGCCGCGGGTTGGCCGGTCGCACACAGCCGCATCGTCTACGCGGAGGACGGCAGCGACGACAACGTGTTCTCGCTGAAGGTGCCGGGCATGGCGACGCTCACCGAAGACCATCCCAATAGCGCGATCGTGCCGGAACTGACACCCGCGAAAGGCGAACTGGTGGTGCGCAAGACCGTGCCGTCCGCGTTCTTTGGCACGCAACTCGCGCCGTGGCTTACGCAGCGCGCCGTGCAAACGCTGCTCGTGGCAGGTGCCGTGACGAGTGGTTGTGTGCGCGCCAGTGTTGTCGATGCGATGTCGTATGGGTTTCGGCCGCTGGTGTTGTCCGACTGTGTCGGCGATCGAGCCGTCGGCCCGCACGACGCAAACCTGTTCGATATGCAGCAGAAGTATGCCGCGGTCATGCCGCTCACGGACGCGCTGGTCGCGATCGAGCAGCGCGTGCGTTGACGCATGAGCATGGTGCACATCCTGGGACTCTGCCCGTGAACCGCTCCGAACTTCTGGCACGCATCGGCCGCCTGGCCGTGATCCGTCGGCCGGCTGCGCCCGTCAGGCCCGCTGCGGGACAGCCCGGCAGCCTCTCGACCTACGTGCCGGACATACCCGAAGTCTTCGTCGCGATACTCGATGACGGACGGATCCTCGCGTTCAACGGTCACGTCGATCTCGGCACGGGCATACGCACATCACTCGGTCAGATCGTCGCGGAAGAACTCGACGTGCCGGCCAGGCGCGTCACGGTGCTGCTCGGCGACACCGCCGCCACGCCGAATCAGGGTCCCACGATCGCCAGCGCGACGATCCAGATTTCGGCGGTACCGCTGCGTTGTGCGGCGGCGCAGGCGCGCGGCGCGCTCTTCGAACTCGCGGCGCAGCGCCTCGGCGTCGCCATAGAACAGCTTGCCACTGACGACGCCCGGATTTTCTGCGCGGCCAACCCGAACGGCGCACATGTGACTTTTGCCGAACTGCTCGCTGGCCGCAGCATGACGCTTGAACTCGACATCGCCACACCCGTCAAGGATCCATCGACGTACCGGCTCGTCGGGCGTTCATCGCCGCGCGTCGATCTGCCGGCGAAGGCGACCGGCGCATTGACCTTTGTGCATGACATGCGCGTGCCCGGCATGCTGCACGGGCGGGTGGTGCGTCCGCCTTATAGCGGCATCGATAGCGGCGCTTTCGTCGGCACATCTTTCGAGCAGGTTGAACGCGAATCCGTCGCCCATATTGCCGGTGTACGAGACGTGGTGGTGATCGGCGATTTCATCGGCGTCGTGGCCGAGCGCGAAGAACAGGCGATTCGTGCCGCACGCGAGTTGCGCGTCAAATGGAAGCCGCTACCGCCGCTCGAATCTCTGGATGATCCAGGCGCTGCGATCTCCGCTGCGCCGGCAAAACGACGGCCTCTGCTGGAAGAAGGCGACGTCGAATCCGTGCGCGGCCTGCCCGGCACGATCACGCTGTCACGCACCTACGTATGGCCTTATCAGATGCATGGCTCGATCGGTCCATCGTGCTCGGTGGCCGACTTTCGCGAACCCGGCAAGGGACGCATCACCGTCTGGTCGGGCACGCAGAATCCGGTCTCGCTACGCTTCGATCTCGCGACCCTCCTGCAACGCGACGAAGCCGATATCGACGTCGTCCGCATGGAAGCGGCAGGTTGCTACGGTCGCAATTGTGCGGACGACGTCTGCGGCGACGCGCTGCTGCTCTCGCGCGCGGTCGGGGCGCCGGTGCGCGTGCAGCTTTCGCGTGCCGACGAACACACGTGGGAGCCGCAAGGCTGTGGCCAGGTGGTGGACGTCACCGGCACGGTCAGCGACGACGGCCGTCTGCTCGGCTACGACTTCGTGACGCGCTATCCGTCGAACGATGCACCGTTGCTCGCGTCGCTGCTGACAGGCGCCGTCGCCCCACAAGCGCGCGTCTTCGAAATGGGTGACCGCACCGCTGTCTCGCCGTACGAAAGCCCACACCGCCGTTTCGCATGCGACGATCTCGCCCCGCTCGTGCGTTCATCATGGTTTCGCGGTGTGTCGGCGCTGCCCAACTCGTTCGCGCACGATTCGTTCGCCGATGAAATGGCCGCGCTAACCGGCTGTGACCCACTGGATTTTCGGTTGCGCCATCTGAACGACACACGCGCCGCCGAACTGCTTGAAGCGCTTGCCGCGCGCGCCGGATGGAAGCATCGCAAGCGCGGCAGTGAAGCGGCTGACGGGCGCTATGCGCGCGGACATGGCATTGCATACGCACGCTACGTGCACAGCCGCTTTCCAGGCTTTGGCGCGGCATGGTCGGCGTGGGCGGTGGAACTCGTGGTGGATCGGGTGACCGGGCAGGTGCGGGTCGAGCGCATCACGATCGGCCAGGACACCGGCACGATGATCAACCCCGACGGCGTGCGTCATCAGATTCACGGCAACGTGATCCAGGTACTGAGCCGCTCGCTCAAGGAGCGCGTGCGATTCGTCGACGGCAAGGTGGCGAGCCGCGAATGGGGCAGTTATCCGATCCTGACTTTTCCGGAATTGCCGGCCGTCGACATCGTGCTGATGCCGCGTCAAGGCGAACCGCCGCTGGGCGCCGGCGAATCGGCCTCCGTGCCTGGACCCGCCGCGCTCGCGAATGCGATCTACGACGCGACTGGCGTGCGCCTGCTCGCGCCGCCGTTCACGCCAGAGACTGTGCGCGAAGGTTTGCGCGCCGCCGGCAAGCTGCTGGCGGCTGAACCGGCGCAGGCGACGAATATTTAGGAGCCAGGCAAGACAATTACGGTGTGACTCACCTACTCGCCGTCTGCATCCGACTCCATCATTTTGCGCAGCAGAAACAGTATGGCGACGCGCTCGCCCGCATTCAGCGCGCCGTAGGTGCGCTCCGTGACCTCCTGGGCGAACGGCACGGTGCGCTCGATCAGTGCGAGGCCCGCAGCGGTGGGACGCACAACAAGCTTGCGTCCGTCGTTCGGGTCGGCGCCCACCTCGATCAGCGCGCGCGCCTTCAGGCGCTCGACGACGCCGCGGATCGTCGCCTGATCGATCGCGGTTGCTTTGACGATGTCGTTCAGTGAGCACGGTTGCTGCTCTTTGACCGCACACAGTGCGACGAACTGTGCGGCGGTCAGATCGGAATCAGGAATCTCTTCCTGAAAAATCGCGACGTGCCGTTGATACGCACGACGCAACAAGTGGCCGATCTGATCGTGAAAGTCGTAGGAATCCTTGCGCGGCGCCATAGGGGTACAAGGCCGGGCGGCCTGAAGACGAAAGAGAAAGAGTGTACACCCCCTAACCGGACCCTCAATACGACCTTGATCAAGCTGCCGCGTCGTGCAGCTTATTTGTAGCTAACACGCTTTACATTTTTCATGCACTTCCGCTGTGCAAGAAGCACGAACACGCCCGTGAAAAAGCACGAATTACGGGCATTTTTCGATTGATTGAGCGAATCGACGAGGAAATTTTATGGGCTTGGACCGGTGTTTTCCCGCACCGTATTTTGGAGTGTATACGCTACGTTTTTAGCGTGATACACAGATATCTGCAAGCGAAGTGCGAGTGATCTCTGTCGCACGACATCCACCTTTTTTTCGCACCACCTTCCGGGAGTGGCAGTCATGGCGAATGTTTATCAGGGCAGTGCCGTGCTCGACACGAGCAGCACCGACAACAGCGATCTCTATCGCAAGGTTACGATCCGTCTCATCACGTTCTTCTGTTTGTGTTATTTCGCGGCGTATCTCGACCGGATCAACATCGGTCTCGCGAAGCTGCAGATGCTCGATGCTCTCAAGTTCAGCGATACCGTCTACGGCCTGGGCGCGGGTCTGTTCTTCGCCGGCTATATCCTCTTCGAAGTACCGAGCAATCTGATTCTGCAGCGGGTTGGTGCGCGCTTGTGGATCGCGCGCATCATGATTACCTGGGGTCTGCTGTCGGGCGCGACGCTGTTCGTCACCACGCCGATGCAGTTCTATATCGTGCGCTTCCTGCTCGGCGTCGCCGAAGCCGGATTTCTGCCGGGCGTACTGCTCTATCTGACGCAGTGGTATCCCGATGCACGCCGTGCTCGCATCGTGGCGCTGTTCATGGTCGGCTTGCCGCTGTCGAGCATGATCGGCAGCCCGATTTCCGGCTGGATCATGGCGTTCTTCAACGGCGCACACGGCCTGGGCGGCTGGCAATGGCTGTTCCTGCTCGAAGCGCTGCCGTCGATCGCGCTCGGCATTGCGATCCTCGCGTGGCTGCCGAATAACATCGAATCCGCCCGCTGGCTCAGCGCCGCGGAGAAGAAAACGCTGCGCGCGAATCTCGACGCGGAGCCGTCCGGCAACAAGAGTCATTCGCTGAGCGGCGCCTTCGTCGACTTCAAGGTGTGGGCACTCGGCCTCATCGATCTGTGCGTGCTGCTCGGGCTGTACGCGACGAGTTTCTGGTTGCCGTCCATCTTGCGCGATACCGGCGTCGCCGATCCGTATCACATTGGGTGGCTGATGGCGATTCCGAACGCGTTAGCCGTGCTGAGCACGCTTTACTGCGGCGCCAGCTCCGACCGGATGCGTGAACGCCGCTGGCATATCGTGGTCCCGTTCCTCGTCGCGGCGGTTGCACTGGTTATCGCCGGTTCGGGCCACCACGGCACGGTCGCCACGGTCATTCTGTTCTCCCTGATCAATGCGGGCGCGGCCGCTGCGATGCCCGTGGTGTGGTCTCTGCCTTCGACCTTCCTCAAAGGCCCCGCGGCGGCGGCGGGCATCGCCTTCGCCTGTTCGATCGCGAACCTCGGCGGCTTCGGCAGCACATATTTCATCGGCTGGTTGCGCGATACGTTCCACTCGCAGAGCGCTGGCCTGTTCGGCTTTGCCGCATGCATGATCGTCGGCTGCACGCTTGCGTTGACGTATTCCGCAAAGCTCGTGAACCGCTGATCGGTTCTCTGCACAACAGCGCTGCCCTGTAATGGCGACCGCCGCGCCTAGACACCATCCCGCTCTCCTCCTGGCTCGGGCAAAGATCGGACGAGCGGGCCGTCGTCGGTGCGCACGGTCTTGCCGCTTGTGCCGTTGCGCTAATTGGTCGCTTGGGGCGGGCGCCCAGCGCCGGCTGGATAGCCCAGATGGTGGCCTAGCTCGGCGCCCAGCGCCCGTTCCATCAGTGCCTTCCTGAATGCGGCCGAAGCCGCCTCTACCGCCTCCGCTGTCATCGGTCCCTTCACGAATTGGTCAACCGGTTCCATTGGAATCGATGGCAAGTCTGTCCGCGCCTCAGTCGTCTGTTCCGGTTTGCGTGGCATACATGCTCCTTTGAGCTACATGTTATGCCTTCCAACACAAAATTTCTGACAGCCCCCGGGTCCACATAGCTTTCCACGATCCTGAGTTGGTTCCGAACAACAACTACCATCTGGTGCATCATGACTTACCGCACGTGCCATGGTTCGCACTCCGGAAAGTCTATGAAACGTCCCGCCAGCAATACATAGAACGCTCAGGAGGCTTTCTGGTAAAGGGCTGCAGCGAATGGCTGAAACGTTATACGTTCGCTTCGATTACGCCTCCGGTTTGTGGAGATCTATCCGGTTTGATCCAGAGTAATCCAAGTGCTTGCGACGATTTTGCGGGGGGAAATGCCCATGGCATTGACGTGGGCCGCGGACCCGCAGCCTCTTGTCTTCTGATGAAAAAAGTCGCCGGACGTTAGAAACACCGGATTGCTCGGGCTTCGACTACAGCCTGGACTGGATAGCTTTTGTCGAGCGCGCACCAGCAGCACTCAAGGTTCCGATACGTCTATTCGAAACGTCACGCCCTATCAATCCATCGTCTTGTCCCGTACATCGCCTGTAATGAGCCGGGTGCTGCGCCGGTAGGTGAGATACGCCCAGAGCCAATCGAGAATAACGATGGCGCGGTTCCGTCCGCCGACCAGGAAGGCGATATGAATTGCGCCCCAAAACCACCACGCGGGCTCCCCCCATACGCGAAGTTTGCCGATCTCGGCAACCGCCGCCTGACGTCCGATTGTGGCAAGGCTGCCGAAATGCCGGTAGCGAAACGGCGGCGGCGGCGGCCGCCCCTCAAGACTGGCCGCGATCACGCCGGCCACATACAGGCCCTGCTGTTTGGCCGCCGGCGCGAGACCAGGAACCACTGCGCCGCGCCATCCCAGACAGGATGCCGTATCGCCTATCGCATAGATCCTTTGCAGGTCCGGCACCGACAGGTCGGCGCCCACGGCAAGCCGTCCCGACGGATCAGCGGTCCGGTTCAACCATTGAGCCGCAGGCGACGCTGCCACGCCCGCCGCCCACAGAACGGTACGCGCGGCGATGCGCTGCCCCCCAATGTCGACACCCTTGCTGTCCACGCCCAGCACCCGGGTGTCGAGCCGGACCTCGACCCCGAGCGCTTGCAGTGAGCGTTCTGCTGCGCCCGATAACGTGGCGGCGAAAGTGGGCAGGATGCGCGGGCCCGACTGCAACAGGATCACGCGAGCGCGAGCCGGATCGATCTTGCGGTATTCCTCGGCCATCCCATGCCTGGCCAGTTCGGCGATGGCACCCGCCAGTTCGATGCCGGTGGGGCCGCCGCCGACGATCACGAAAGTCAGCCACGCGGCGCGCTCGGTCTCGCCCGCCGCGCTTTCGGCATTCCTCGAATGCCCGCAACAGGCGGCTGCGCACGTCGGTCGCATCTTCGATACTCTTCAGGCCCGGTGCAAAAGGCGCCCAACTGTCCTTGCCAAAATAGCTGTGGCGAGCGCCTGTCGCCAGTACCAGGTAGTCGAATTTCACGGATAGCGTGCCCACGTGTACCTCGCGCGCGACCGCATCCACCCCCGTCACCTGCCCTAACCTGACCTGAACGTTGCGCTGCCGCCGGAACAGGCTGCGAATCGGCGTGGCGATCTCCGCGGGCGACAGCGCGGCCGTCGCCACCTGGTAGAGCAGCGGCTGAAACAGATGATGGTTGCGCTGGTCGATCAGCGTGATCCGACAGCGCGCATTGCGCAGTCCCTGCGCGGCTGCGACGCCGCCAAAGCCTCCCCCGACTACGACGACATGGGGCAAATCCTCCGGGGAGGAATCGTCTTCCTGCGAACTGGTGCCCGTCCACCGGTCAAGCAGCCAATCGACGGAAAATGCGCCGCCGCCTGCGACCACAAGCACCAAAAGAAGAAGCAGGACTGCCAGCCGATCGTCGGTCGACATGGCGATACCGGCCACTGGCACCATCACCGCGATGACGAGGGCGGCCAAGCGCGTCGCACAGCCAAGCGCGAGCGCTAACGCGAGCGCCACCGCACACCATGCCGGGTGAACAAGAGCGGTCGCCGCGGCGCCCAACATCGATTTCTGCAACCACGAACCCGTTGGCAATACGAAGTTAACGAGTGAAGCGGCAAGCCCGACACGAATGACGAACTGAAGAAGCGGACTCAGATAGCGTTCGAACCAGACATAAAGCCCACGCGCGAGCCTTATTGGGCGAAATGGAATCCATGACAATCCGCGCCCCAGAAGATTGTCCAGCGATATCGCCCCCGCCCCACTTACGATGAGCCACGAAAGGAGCGCAAGTTTGGCTCCTTGTGCGCCAACCGCCAGCGCACCGTGACTGTCGACGATCGTTTCGACGAGCAGCACCAGTGCGACAGGACGAGTCAGCAGCCCCATGGTAAGCAGCAACGGCACCACACTGTGCAGCGCTGCATCGAGCCCGGACGGGACATGCAGGCCGCCGGAGAACAGACCATCGTGGGGGCCTTCTGCCATCGTCATGATCTGATGCACGAAGACGACCTGTCCAAACCAGATCCGAGCACACAACAGCACCCAGGGCATACATAGCACGCGTAGCGCGAGGCCGAAACCGCAGGCACGTCTAAGGGTCTTTCGTAACATAGGGATAGAGCGCCAAAATATCCATGAACGGCCCGGCGCTCCACTGCGGACAGAGAACAAACCGGCGGTCGGATGCACGGGGTAACCTGAAGGGCCTGGGCGGCAAGTCAGTAGCGCCTGCCCGTCTCTGGTTCGCCGCCAGACATCAACGGCTCTCCGGGATCATGCCGTCCACATCCGACTGATAGTTCGTCTCCGGCTGCCGGACGGTTACGTCGATCGACGAATTTTGCTTCGCCACTCGGATGCCAGCCCGCAAGGAATAGCGAATGTACGTAATCGGCATTTTCGTTTAGCGATACAAAATAATTATGCTGAACGCGAGCCGTCAACTCTGTGCCGAACCCAGCCGGCACGCATGCGGCTCGTTCGTCTCCGACGACCGGAGCCACTTCATCTTGTCGCCCTCGACAAAAAACAGCGGTGTGCTGTAACCGTCTGCCAACCGGCAACGAACTATTGCAAGCGGTTTGGCCGCGGCGGTTCTGGCAGATGTCGACGCTCCAAAGGTCGAAAGCAAAAAAATAGCGATTCCCCTGTAACCGGACATCTCCAGCCCGCGAACTAGATCACGTATCCATCACGGGTACCTTCCATCCCAACCACTGGAGAAATTCAATGTCCACAAAGATCACGGTCAGCTCCACCCTCCTCGCCGGCGTTGTCGCGAGCCTGCTTGCATCAGTCGCCCATGCAGCACCACTTACGCCCGCCGAAGGAGCCGCTGCTGTCGCCGCACACAAGGAGAAGTGCTACGGCGTTGCCCTGAAGGGGCAAAACGACTGCGCCGCCGGTCCCGGCACCACGTGTCAGGGCACGTCCGCGATGGATTTCCAGGGTAACTCGTGGAAGTTCGTTCAGGGCGGCACCTGCACGAGTATCGAAGTGCCGGGTGGCGGCCACGGCTCGCTCACTCCGTTGAAGTCCTGATTCGGCGAACGACACGAGGAACGGGGCGGCCATGGGCAATTCCACGGTGACAACGGCAGTCAGCCAGACAGACCGCCCCTCCACGCGATGCCTGCCGCACACGGGATTGGTTGCACCCGTTTCAGCCATCAGCAAGTGCCTGCGATCCTCGCGGACGGACTGGCCGACCTGACAGGGATGATCCCCGCCGGCGTGTTTGTCGCCGTCCAACTTGGAGATTCATTGAGATGTCGAACCTACAGAACGTAAAACTGCCGATTCCGGATGTAGTCGTATCCGCGATTGGCACGGCGAGGCGGCTGATCCAGCAGCTCGCACAACCGTGGCTCGTTCAACTCGTCCTGCGGCTTGCTCTGGCTGTGCCGTTCTGGAAGTCGGGCATTCTCAAATGGCACGGCTTCCTTCAACTGAGCGATACGGCGATCGACCTGTTCACGGACGAGTTCAAGTTGCACCTCCCAGGCGGCCCGTATCCGTTTCCCGCCCCAGCTGTTTTTGCGTTTCTGTCGGGCCTCGGCGAGGTGACATTCCCGGTGCTGCTCGTGCTCGGCCTCGGAACCCGGTTCGCCGCGGCCGGCCTGATATTGATGACGTGCATTGTCGAGCTGACCGTACCGGACGGCTGGCCCATCCATCTGACCTGGTTGGCGATGGCACTGGGAATTGCAGCCTGGGGGCCTGGCCTGATATCGATGGACTACCTGCTTGGCGACAGGTCGCCCAGGTCGTGACCGGGTGCTGTCATGGCGATGCGCAACTGCGTAAGAGAGCGACTGAATCGCGGCAACGATGCCACTGTCGTTTAGCGCTTCTGCTCGCTCCAGTCATGCATGCGTGTGTTCGCGTAGTTCACCCGGGATAAGTCCGCGCTCAAGACCGCCTTCGTGCAACCATGCACGCGTCTTCGCGGCCGCACGCTCAATCAGGCGGTCGCACTGCGTGTAGTCGTAAGGCGATACATCGAGCGGACACAGTGGCGGCACAACAAAGATCTCTGCGCGGGATGAGTAGGATTCCAGATCGCGCACAAGCTGACGCGCAATAAGAAGTGTCAGCGCATGCATGGCCTGCGCGATTGGGTTACCGGGCGGCTTGCGGATTGCGCAGGCAAACCCGGCCGGAAGCACAATGACGCGTGTCGCACCCAGTGAAATGGCCACGGAGATCGGCGTATTGTTGGCCACGCCGCCATCGACCAGATCCACGCCGTCAATGCGCACCGGCGGGAACACACCGGGAATCGCAGCGCTCGCGAGGACGGCGTCCACCAGCGGGCCAGACGACAGGATAATTTCTTTGCCGCTTTGCATGTCCGTCGCCACGATGTGAAGTGGTATGGCCGCATGCTCGACCCGGGAAAACGACAAATTCTTTTCCAGCAGCATGCGCAGCGCTGTGGCTTCGACAAGGTGGGAGCGGCGACTCAGCACCATCTCGAGCAACCCGAACATGGTGAGCGGCATGATGTCCCGCCGCCTGATCCGACACCACAGCGATTCGAGCTTGGCTACGCAATCGCCGTCGGGCCGGCCAGCAAAATACGCCGCATTGATCGCACCGGCGGATGCGCCAATCACGCAACCCGGATGCACACCATGATCGAGCAGCTCGCGCAGCATGCCAACTTCGATCGCGCCGAGGCTGCCGCCGCCTGCGAACACAAAAGCGGTCAAGCCGGGTGGCGCGGACAAATTCGGATAAGTGGACATGTCTGCCTCTGCTGCCGTGTAATACCGGATCCCTTCCCACCGGAACCAGGTTTGCGCATGCCACGAGACGTGCTTCACGCCGTGATCTTCCGTACCCGTATTACTACCGCGAACGGAATGAACCTCGACGATCAGTTTGCCTGGCTATTCCCTGCCCTCCATTCAGCGCCGGATGAAATTCGGCGTGCCGCCAGGCCCATAAGGATCGGGATTACCGAAACGCGGGATGGTACCGTTCATGCGAGCATGAGCCAATTCTTCACGCACCTGCTCGCGAGTCTTCGGACCTCGATTCGATCCTGCCGCCATTGAGTTTGCGTCAGCGGGCTGCACAGATTGAGCGCTCGCCAGCGCCGACATGCCGAGCGTTGCCACGGCCATGATCATCGCCAACTTGTTCACTTTCATCATTACTCTCCCAAAGGGGTATTGATGGAGGTATCGATCGACCGGCCCGAATGCCAACTAATCCCGGCCCTCCAGGTCCTCCGGAGTTCCCGGCGTCGATCGCTCAAGCACAGGCTTATGCCTGCGTTTCGTAAGGTATTTCGCCCGTTTGCCCGGATTGGTTACAGAACACGCAAAAAGTAAGGTTGGGTTTCAGTTACGCGGCACCAGGCTTTCGGCACGCATCTCTGCATAACGCTGGCTGAACACAGTGCGACCTTCCAGCGGTCCAACTCACCAGTTCAACAGCCGGGGCCCCAGCACCACGCCGGCAAGCGTGGGAATCAGCATGCCGAGGAGATACCAGACGGCCCAGAATGGCACACCCATCTCGGGGCAGTGGAAACAGTAAGCAATCGCGGCAGTCGCTCCCGCCAGCAGGCCGCCTGCGGCGCCGGCCAGCCTGAGTCGCGTGGGTGCCAGACCGCGCATCGCCCAGAACACCGTAATGAACACCGGCACTGAAAGCAACGCGATATTACGTGGACATACGCGCCACGTATTGCCCATGACGAGGGGCAAGCGCGCATCGGGAGGGGCCAACCACAACAGGACGAGCGTCGCAATCCACACGGCGAGCACAGGCGCGGCAAGCGCGGCCCATGCGCGGCCTACCGCAGATCCTGGCCGGGACAGTCGCGCTGTCGCCAGCAACGCAGCGAGCGTGAGGCACACAGGCAGAGCCAGCTTGATCCAGAACAGCGGCAGCTTCATCGCCGCGCCGATGTCGGGGCGAACGCCATAAACGAGTGTCATGAGCACCGTGGAACCGACACCGCCGCATAACATCGCGCAGCCGAATCGCTTTGCCGACACGTTGTGATCGATAGCGGGCACGCCCGCGGCCAGCAGTGAAACCAGATCCTCTGTCTTCATGATGCGCCTTGAAACTTTAGTGCCAATGCTTTCAAACCGCGGTGCACGCCAACCTTGACCGCCGACTCCGACAGGCCGGTGAGCTTTGCGGTTTCAGTCACCGACAACCCTTCCAGCTTGACGTGCAGAATCGGCAGGCGCTAGCGGTCGGGCAACTGTTCGAGCAGCTTGCTTAGGTCACGCCGGGCCTCTGCCGGTTCGACATCGCAGGTAGCGAAGATCTCGAGCTCGTCGTCCAGCGGCATGTGCAAGGCTTCCCGGCGCGATCGCGCGCGAAAAAAATCCGCCAGTTTGTAGCGGGCGATCGCATGCACCCAAGCCGTCAACGGCTGGTCCGGATGGTAGGTATGGCGTCCATTATGCACTGCCAGCAAAATCTCCTGGACCAGGTCCTCGACATCGTCTTGCAGGTGGAAGAGACGCTTTCTCAGAAATCCGCGCAGATGCCCGGTCAGGTCGCAGAGAAAGGCCTGATAAGCCGCTGCGTTCCCATCCAGACCCCGCAGGAATAGACCCTTCAGTCGTTCTTCGACGGGACTCGCAGGTCCATTTTCGGTAGTTCGGTTCATTGCGGGTTCTGGTTACAGTTGGCGCGAAATAAACTGCGTGAAAAACATTTACGCGGATAGCGGAGAAATGCTTCCCTCCCGGAGGCGTGGGGCGGAAATCTCATGTCCGGCCTCCGGCGGCAAGTCCGTCAAGAACCGGAAGCAGCTCGGCGGGGTCGGGACGTTTCGTGAAGTCCGGACTCACCTCGGCGTAAGCGATGATGCCGTCCTGGTCGATGACGAACCTCGCGGGCATCGGCAGCGTCCACGAGGGGTCGTCGTTGAAGGACGACAGGTCGGTCTCGAATGTGCTCAGGTACAGCTCGACAAGATAGTCCGGCAACGCGACGCGCAGTCCATAGGCGGCCGACAGTTCACCGCGCGGGTCTCCGAGTATCGGGAAACTGAGGCGGTTCTCGTGGATCGTCCTGCGGCTATTGACCCCATTCTGCGGCGAAATTGCCATCAGGCTCGCGCCACGGGCGACGATATCGGGCAGTGCCGCCTGCAGCGCCCGAAGCTCCAGATTGCAGTATGGGCTCCATACACCGCGATAGAACGTCAATACCAGCGGGCCGTCGGCAATCAGCTTGCGCGAACCGATCGGCCAGTGGTCTGGATCCTTCAGGACAAAACACGGCGCAACGTCGCCGACCTTTTTTGCCCGCTCAGCAAGACCGGATTCGATCAGTTCGTCGGTCGCCCGCTGGAGCGTATCGACGACAGAACGATGCACATTGTAAGGAGGCAGCCCGGACTCGAATGTCGCCTTGAAGGCATCGAGACGTTTCTGCAATGACATGACAGGGTTCTCCGGTTCGACGTCTGCTCACCGCTCGACAAATAGCGGGAAGGCAACGCTTCACCTGACTACGACGGACACTTACCTTTCGTCCTTTGGTCGTGGCTCGGCACCAAAGATGACACACGATATAAGCGGAATCGTTCCGCCTTTCCGGGTTTCCGGGCGTCCAGTAACAACCGATGCTGCGCGAGAAATTCCTTGGCTTTTTCTCGCCGGACTGTCATATCGCCTCCCCCACCTCGACCAATGCATGAACGATCCTCACCAGGAGTCAACTCATGCTATCCCGTCTGCTTGCTTCCGCTTCACTGCTTGTGGCGCTGCCCGTCGCCGCGGCAATGCCCCGACCGGTGGTCGTCGAACTTTTCACGTCCGAAGGCTGTTCATCGTGTCCGCCGGCTGACGCCTATCTGTCGGAGTTAAGTCAGCAGCGAAACGACATTCTCCCTTTGGCTTTTCACGTCACCTACTGGAACAGCCTCGGATGGAAGGACCCTTTTTCCCTCGATGTCGCCACTCAACGCCAGGCTGAATACGGGCAACGCTTCGGCGACGGATCCTACACGCCAGAGATGGTCGTCGACGGAACAACTGCCTTCGTGGGTTCGGACCGCTCATCCGCCGAGGCCGCGATTCAGAAAGCGAAGGCCGCGGATTCAACGTCCGCGCCGTTGTCCGCGGTGCGCAAGGGCAACGCCATTACCGTCTCGGTCGGTGCCGGCTCCGGAAGCGCGCAGGTGATTCTGGTGGGTTACGACGCGCAGCACACGACCACCGTCGGGCGCGGCGAAAACGGCGGGCGAACGCTGAAGGAGTCCAACATCGTTCGCTCGTTCGAGCCGATTGGTCAATGGACCGGCAAACCGGCCATGTTCACCCCTCAGGTCCCTGCGGGTGAGAAGACCGCAGTATTGCTCGAGGCACCGGACGGACACATTGTCGGCGCTGCCCGCGTGACCGATGAGCCTTAGCGTGCGCGCCCTCCGCCCCGGGGGGGACGCCTTATGAAAGCCCGATGTTCTTACGATCTTTTCGATGAGGAGCAAGCGATGCCCCGATTCACTCGCGTTGGCGCCTTCTTTGCCCTCGTCGCAACGCTTCTTCTTGCTCCATCGTTGGAGGCTCGTGCGGCGTCCTCGAACTGGGCCGGCGATCAGCGCGCCAGTGTGCGCATCATCACGGCAACCGACGCCGTTGCAGGCAACACGCTGCAGATAGGCGTCGAGTTCCGCTATCCGAACGGCTGGCATGGTTACTGGCGCACCCCTGGCGATGCCGGCATCGCGCCGATTTTCGACTGGTCGCGGTCCGGTAATGTCGCATCGGCATCCGTGTCCTGGCCCGCGCCGTCCCGCCTCGTTATCTCGGGTCTGCAAAACAGTGTCTATACGGGCGATTTCATTCTGCCGGTGAGCCTTAAGCTGGACCATCCGCACGAGGCGACCCGCCTTGCGCTGACGCTCGACTATGCGAGTTGCGCGAATGTCTGCGTGCCCGAACATGCGGAGGTGGCGCTCACCTTGCCGCCGGGCATGGACGGAGCATCAAGCGAAGCTGCAGCGATCGCCGCAGCGGCGCAAAGGGTGCCGCAAACGCCCGCGCAGGCCGGAATCGGCGTGGTGCATAGCATGCTGGAGCAAACCTCCGCCCGCCGGCGCCTGAACGTCGATCTGCGTAGCGATGGCACCCCGTTTCGGTCGCCGGATCTATTCGTCGAAGGAGCCGAAGCCGGTCTGCCCGCAGCGCCACAGGTACACCTTTCAAACCACGGCCACCAGGCTGCGCTGGAAGTCGATCTGCCACCCGCCGCTGCAGCGAAAGAGCCGCTGCGCCTGACCGTGGTGGACGGACCCAGAGCGGCCGAATTCACGGTCGCATCAGTCGTCTCCACGGGAGACGACGATCACGGCATCGTCGTCATTCTGGGCTTGGC
Source organism: Paraburkholderia sp. BGA-UO-ETr-F12 (assembly GCF_059567945.1). Taxonomy (NCBI): domain Bacteria; kingdom Pseudomonadati; phylum Pseudomonadota; class Betaproteobacteria; order Burkholderiales; family Burkholderiaceae; genus Paraburkholderia; species Paraburkholderia sp. BGA-UO-ETr-F12. Next base: position 466,469 of record NZ_JCAQOZ010000046.1, read on the forward strand.
GCTGCTTGGCGGCCTGATTCTGAACTTCATGCCATGCGTGTTGCCCGTTCTTTCAATCAAGGTTTTCTCGGTAGCGAAAGCCGCAGGCACCGAACGCAAAACGGCAAGGCGGGTGGCGCTCGCGACGGCCTTGGGAATCATCACTTCGTTCGGATTGCTTGCCACCGTGTTGTCCATCCTCAAACTCGCGGGCGCGTCGCTCGGATGGGGCATACAGTTCCAGCAACCGTGGTTCCTCGCAGGCATGGCCGTCGTCACAACGTTGTTTGCGGCGAGCTTCTTTGACTGGCTCCCGATCAATCTTCCGCCAATCCTTTCCGGAGGTGCGAGCGGTGCAAGCAATCGGGGGCCGCTTGTCGAGGCGTTCGTCGGCGGCATGCTTTCTACGCTTCTTGCCACACCGTGCTCGGCTCCGCTCGTCGGCACCGTGGTCGGCTTTGCGTTGGCACGCAGTCCGTTCGAGATCACGGCGGTGCTTCTCGCACTTGGGGTAGGAATGGCGCTCCCATTCCTGACATTGGCGCTCGCGCCGTCGCTTGCGACGCGGCTTCCGCGCCCCGGCCAGTGGATGATCCAGTTGCGCAGGATCATGGGTCTACTGCTGCTGACGACTTCGATCTGGCTGATCGCGTCGTTGTGGAATATTGCGGGTATGGCCGTCGCGTCACTCGTCAGTATCGTGCTGATTGCCATGCTCGCGGTGCGGGCCGCCGTGACCCGATGGGCAAGCCTGCGGACCGCGCGATGGTCAGGCGCAGCGACTGCGCTCCTTGCGTGCTGCGCCATTGCAATTTCCTCGCTTACGTCGCCCGGCGCAGGAGCCCGAAGCGCTCCACCGACCGAATGGCAAGCGTTCGATCCGAATGCAATCAGCACGCTGGTCGCCAGCGGCAAGACTGTGCTCGTCGACGTAACGGCGAGCTGGTGTCTCACCTGCAAGGTCAATGAGCTATCCGTTCTGGACACGGCTGCCGTGCGCACCCGGCTCAAACAGGACAATATCGTGCGCATGCGAGCCGACTGGAGCCGGTATAACCCCGGAGTGCTCGCCTACATTCAGGGTTTCGGTCGTTTCGGCATTCCGCTCGACGTCGTATACGGGCCTCGCATGCCACAAGGGCAATTGCTGCCTGAGATCTTGCAAACTTCGACGCTCTTCCATGCGCTCGACAACGCCACTCCGCCCAAAACAGCGAAGAGCAATTCATCGGCCGGCTGACATGACACGATTTCTTCAGATGAGCGCAGACGCAACCGGCACATAGCGCGGATCGACCGCTTCTTGATAGTCTGCTGGCCCTCGCACGGGCGGTAGAGGTCCGCGACCCATAGACCGGCGGCAATTTTCGGCGAGTCTCCCGTTATGCGAGCCATGCGAATGCAGCGCTGCGGACTCCCGGCAGCCATTCCTTGCGCTGCGGTGCCGCAGACCCGTTCTCATAGAGATGTTGTCAGACTGGTGAGCCAGGCCGGACTGACGGACAGGAGAAGGGTTTCCAACTCGCGGTCGACGCCGGTGATGACGACCGTCCCCATGACAACGAAAAGGGCGCCGAGCGTCCAGCGGGCCGTCTTGCCCCACGCGGCAAGCGTGCCTCGCACCTTCATCAGCGAAACTCTCGAGATCGTTCCGAGCAAAACGAGCGGCAGTGCCGCGCCCAAACCGAACAGCGCCATCAGGATAGCGATTTGGCCGAGGTCCTGACCTTGTGCCGCCAGCGACGTTGCCGCACCCAGCGTTGGCCCGACGCAGGGGGTCCAGACGAACCCCAGCAACAGCCCGATCATTGTCTGCCCGAGCAATCCGTTGCCTTTCACATCGTCGAGCGCCTGCTGGCCCTTCGCACCGACGACCGAACTAAGCCGGGAGAAAAACCCTTGAAGGGTGCCCGATAACATGACAAGACCGAAAAACACCATCAGGCCCGCGGCCCAGCGTCGAAGAATCTCAGGGTCCAGTCCAGCCGACGCTCCGAGGGTGGCGAGAAATATGCCGACGCCCGCAAACGAAATGGCCAGGCCGGCTGCCAGCGCGATGATGCCGAATCGATGTTTAGCCAACGCTGACGTCGCGAGTATCGGGAGTAGCGGCAGAACGCACGGGGACAACACCGATGCCGACCCGGCGACGAGACCTAGTCCGTACGTTGCAGCGGTGAATTGCATCACAACGCCTGTTCAAACACGGCCCGGATGGCGGCCTCCTGGGTCCGTCCCGTGGAACGCGCCACTTCGTGGCCGTCCTTGAAGACAACGAAGGTCGACTGCTGGGTTACCTTGAGTTCTCTTTTCAGTTTCGTTTCCGCATCATAGTCTGCGATGAAAATCGTCACCTGCTTCAACTTGGGGTCGGCAGACAGACGGTCGACAATCGGCTTTTGAACCCGACATGTTGGACACCAACTTGCGTGCAGATAGACCACCGCCGGCCGGCCCGATGACACGGTCTGATCGAAGCTTGCCTGAGTAAATGGCACTTCACCTGCGAACGTGGCGGCTGACGCCGCCAGCAACGCCGCGCCTACGATGTGTTTGACGAATCGTATCCGGTTCATGATTAGACCCTTTTGGCGGTTGGGAAAGAGAGGGAATTGTCGATGCTCCAATCCTAGTTCGGATATTCGGCAATATCGGTTACAGCGCCGCTCAAATCTGCTGCGCGCCTGTTCGCCGTTCCCGATGGGTCGCGTGTGCGTCCGGCGAAGCGGCGGTCCATTTCGCATTCTCGATGTAACCGAAGCGGGCTTCAGATCGAACTAGGGAATTAGCGATGGCGGCCGACGTTGGGCCGCCTTTCATTTCCCTTTGCGTTTCTATGTTTGCTTCTGGACCCCGAGATCGACATGGCCATGGATTTAAGCTTCGCATGCACGATGTGCGGCGATTGTTGTCACAATCTTCGTCTGCCCCTGAGCGTCAACGAAGCCATACGCTGGTTGGAACGTGGCGGTGACATTCAGGTCTTTTGTGAAGCAATGCCGTGGCCCGTCGAACCATCAACGGACGATGGACAGGTGCAACACAGGCGAATGCGGTCGTTTGCCGCCGACAGCGGTGAGCTTCCGATCCGCGTGATGGTGACAGTTGCGGCCGCCTTCGAGGGCGCCTGCCCGCACCTGCGACCCGATATGCGATGTGGCGCATACGAGGCAAGGCCCAACGTCTGCAGAATCTATCCGGCCGAAGTCAATCCTTTCATCGAACTTATGCCTGCGCACAAGGCTTGCCCGCCTGAGGCGTGGGCCGCCGACAGGCCCTCATTCATCAAAGGCGGTCGAATCGTGGACTCCATCACGGCGGATCTGATCCAGAACTCCCGTGAGGCAGCCGTTCGTGATGTTCCTGTGAAGGAGCGTCTGTGTGGAAATGCTGGTTTTCGTACCGCATCGCTGGCCAATGAGGGGTTTGTGACGCACACGCTACCTACTCATGCAATGCTTGATGAGTTACGCAGAGCGCTGGATCCTGCCGCGCCTGCTACGCAAGTGGTGCCGTGGCGCATCCTGTCGAATCGACGCACGACCGTAGACACCCTCAATTCGGTGGGCGCTCACGCGGAAATGCACACGGCTCTATTGCCGACCGAGGGCTACATCCCGCTCTTTGAAGCGAACTAGCGTCCGTCCCTTTGGATTCCGAAGGGCAGCAGGCTAGCCCTTGTATGTGCGAATGTGCAATGCCATATCCGCCCGCGCCGGGCGCTCAGTTTACGTGAGGCTCAAGAAGCGCCAGCGCTGGCCGTACAACGCCCTCCAGCAGAGCACGCTCCGGTCTTGTCCGGGCAAGCACCCGTATGCCGAGATGCAGCCCAAGCAGTAACCGGGCAAGATCATCGGCAGGCTGCGCGCTGGAAATCTCGCCGGTCTGCTGGCCCGCATTCACACAGCGCCGGAAAAACGCTTCGACCTCCACCAGTACGTTGGCGATCATCGCCTGAAAATCGGCGTCGTGTGGTGCAACCTCGAGCGCCGAATTGACCAGCAGGCATCCCTTACGGTCCCTGTCGCGGACCGACCGCTCGACGATCTCCCGGAAGAAGGCCTTGATGGCTTCCAACGGCGGCAGGCTTCGCTCAAATCTCGATACCCGGTCACCGAAGCTTCTTTCAATGTAATGTGCCAGTGCTCGTTCAAACAGCGACCGTTTATCCCCGAACGCGTTGAACAGGCTCGCCCCCGTAATTCCCATCCCCTGCGCGAGATCCCGGACGGATGTAGCGGTATAGCCATAGACCCAGAACTGGTGGGCGGCGGCATCGAGGACTGCATTTTCATCAAATTCCCGTGGTCGGGCCATGTTAACTCCTCGCATCGGGTAACGTTTTGCCGGTCGGCATTGCAACGTCACACACGTTACGATATTCTAAATCAACTGATCTAAAATGACCTGAGGCGATAGCACTTGCTGGGGTCCCACGAAAGCCATCACGCACGCATCAGGCGGTCTGAACGCAACGCACGGTAACCTCATGATCGACTTTTATTTTCACCCTACGCCCAACCCTGCAAAGGTTGCCCTGATGCTTGAAGAAACGGGCCTCGAGTATGAACTTCGGCCCGTCGACACCAAGAAGGGCGAACAGCATCTCGACGCTTTCCTCAAAGTCAACCCGAACGGCAAAGTTCCCGCAATCGTCGACAGGGACGGGCCAGGCGGGAGGGCAACAAGGGTGTTCGATTCCAGTGCCATTCTGCTTTATCTGGCTGAGAAGACTGGACAGTATCTCGGCGCCGCAACCGATCGCCCCGAACTGCTCTCCTGGCTGTTCTTCGTCAGTTCAGGTCTCGGACCGTTCTCGGGTCAATCGGTACATTTCCAGCATGCGGCACCGGAGAAGCTGCCGTACGCGATCAACAGGTTCCGCCGTGAAGCAGAGCGGCACTATCGCGTACTCGACGACCAGCTCGCAGGCCGCGAGTATCTCGTCGGAGAAACCTATACGATCGCCGACATGTCCGCGTGGGGTTGGATAGCACGCGCGGCTTTCGTCCGTCCCGGCACTGATGATCCGTTGGCGCCATTCGCCAATCTCAAGCGCTGGTTCACTGAAATCGACGCCCGCCCGGCTGCGATTCGCGCGAGGGCGGTCGGCGCCGGCTACGCATTCAAGCAGGAGATGGATGAGGAAGCGCGGCACGCCCTCTTCCCGTCCAACTACCCAGCCGCATGACGTACAGAGGCGCAGGGGAATTCATCCCCTGCGACAGGCGATCCCTAGCTCCGAAGAATCAGATCAAACAGGAACACGAGGAATGGAAATCAGGAACAGGCGGATGTCGATTACGGGCGACTCTAGCGGCATTGGCCTGGCACTCGCCCAGGTGCTGGGCGACCCTGCTGCACTCCACCGACGCTTTGCCGGCATGAAAGCCGTGCTCGAGGAAGCTGTTCGGGATCACTCTGCTCTTTGACCCGGGAGTCAGAACCGTGTATTCCGCAGAGCAGCGTCTGAAAACATTGCTTGTTGCGGGCCTCGCGGGCAACGCATCCGAATATCGCCTGTTCCTGTCCGAACTGACGCGCCACCTGCGGGCCTATCTTCGCAAGCGGATTCCACACCTCCACGACGACGTCGAGGATCTCGTTCAGGAAATCCTGCTTGCCGTACATAATGCACGTCATACCTACCGCCCGGATGAACCACTCACCGCGTGGGTCCACGCGATCGCGCGTTATAAGCTGATGGATTTCTTCCGGACCCGTGCTCGACGCGAGTCGTTGCACGAACCGCTTGACGAGCACGACGACATTTTCGCCGAGTGCGACGACGAGCCGGCGGATGCCCGTCGCGATGTCGGTAAACTGCTTGGTCGTCTGCCGGACAAACAGAGGCTCTCGATCCTGCACGTCAAGTTGCAGGGACTGTCGGTTGCAGAAGCCGCCCAGTTGACAGGGCTATCGGAGTCGGCCGTCAAGGTCAGTATTCACAGGGGACTTAAGGCTCTGGCCGCACACGTCCGGAGAATCGCATGAGAACAGATGATCTTGTCGGATTGCTCTCGACCGGCATAACACCCGTGCGAAGAGGCACCGCAGCCCGCCGCTTCGGCATCTCACTGCCTATCGCCACGCTTGGTGCAACGGCGTTGATGGCTATCGTGTTTGGCGTTCGCCCCGATCTGGCTGCAGCCGCCAAGACCCCGATCTTCTGGGAAAAGCTCGCGTTCCCACTGAGCCTGGCAATCGGTGCCCTGATTGCGACCGTTCGGCTGGCGCGCCCCGGCGCCAGGGTCGGAGCCGGATGGCCCGTCATGACGACTCCGGTGCTAGCCGTCTGGATCGCTGCAATCGTGATTGTCGTCACCGCGGCGCCGGAAGACCGGCTGCCCGGGCTACTCGGGCACTCGTGGCGGTCATGTCCGTTCAATATTCTTCTGCTCGCCGTTCCAGGCTTCATCACCATACTCTGGGCCGTCAAAGGTCTGGCGCCCACGAGTCTGCGGCTTGCGGGTGCCGCCTGCGGACTGCTTGCGAGTTCGATCGCCACGGTCGCGTACTGCTTTCATTGTCCTGAGATGAGTCCGGCGTTCTGGAGCGTCTGGTATATGGCTGGCATGTTGCTCCCAGCCGCGCTCGGTGCGGTGCTTGGTCCCAAACTCCTTCGCTGGTGAGCCACGCTCCGACAATACGCGCGGCAGTCCCCCTGATCAAATAACTGATGTCGACCGCCACAGGCAAAAAAACAAAACGCCTCTGTAACCAGACGTCCGTGACCCACGAATTAGATGACGTATCCATCACGGATACCTTCTAATCTCTGGAGAAATGCGATGTCCACAAAAGCCACTGTTAGTTCCACCCTGCTCGCCGGCGTTGTTGCGAGCCTGCTTGCATCAGTCGTCCATGCAGCACCGCTCACAAAAGCGGAAGAAGGCGCCGCCATTGCGGCCCACAAGGAAAAGTGCTACGGCGTCGCACTGAAGGGGCAGAACGATTGCGCCGCCGGTCCCGGCACGACGTGCCAGGGGACGTCGGCAATGGACTTCCAGGGTAACTCGTGGAAGTTCGTTCAAGGCGGCACCTGCACGAGTATCGAAGTGCCGGGCGGCGGCCATGGCTCGCTCACGCCGCTGAAGTCCTGAACCGGCCAACGGCTCGACGAACGGGAGCGGCCATGAACGATATCTCAGGAACAACCGCGGTTTGCGAGCGAGGCTGCTCGAGTGGCGTGACGCGTCGCGCTCAGGCGCCTGTCGGAACCAGTTTCAAGCATGAGCACCTGAGCGCGATCCTCGCGGATGGCCTGCAGGATGGCTTCTTCGAAGTTCATGCCGAGAACTATATGGGCGCCGGTGGTCCTCCCCACCGGGCACTTGCGGCGATCCGCGAGGCCTATCCGCTCTCCGTTCACGGTGTGTGCATGTCGATCGGCGGCCCTGAAGCACTGGACCTCGCGCATCTCGCGCGCTTTCGCGACCTGGTGACGCGCTACGAACCCTTGCTGGTGTCTGAGCACCTCGCGTGGTCGTCGCACGGCGGCACATTCTTCAATGATCTCCTGCCTTTGCCGTACACGAAAGCAACGCTCGATCACGTGTGCGAACACATCGGCCAGGTCCAGGACGCGATCAAACGCCCCCTCCTTCTTGAGAACCCGTCGACCTATGTCGCGTTCGCGTCCTCGACATTGAGCGAAACCGAATTCATCCGCGCAGTCGTTCAACGCACCGGCTGTGGCCTGTTGCTGGACCTTAATAACGTGTTCGTTTCCACGACCAATCACGGCTTTTCCGCCGCAGCGTATCTTGAAGGATTACCGCTTGAACAGGTGAGCGAAATACACCTGGCCGGACATAGCGAGCAGCGCGACGACGAAGACGAACGGCTGCTCATCGATAGCCACGACTGCGCTATTTCCGATCCCGTCTGGCGTCTCCATCGGGATCTCGTTGCGCGAATCGGCCCAAGGCCCACGCTGATCGAATGGGACAGCAAGCTTCCCGCATGGCCGGTGCTGCGGGCTCAGGCACTATCCGCGCGGCACATCATGGCTGAAGAAGACGCATCACTCGCCGAGGAGGTCAGCCATGCGGGCTGAACATCCTTCGGGCGGCCACGCCGCCGCGTTTGCACCGGGTTTGACGGACCCGTCGAGCGCCACGCCTGAAGACGTCATCGCCGCGCCGGGCAAGGGTGTGGTCAAGCGCTACAACGTTTATCGCAACAACGTCACGGTCAGCCTCATCGATGCGCTGGCAGCGGTCTATCCTGCTATCCAGCGCATCACCGGCGCCGACTTCTTCAGGGCGATGGCCCGTTTCCATCTGCGCGCGACACCTCCTGCTTCGCCGCTGCTGTTCGAGTACGGACGGGACTTCCCTGCGTTCATCGAATCTTACGAATATGCGCGCGAGATGCCCTGGCTTGCGGATATCGCGCGCATCGAGCGGGCATGGCTGGATGCCTATCACGCAGCCGACCTGCCTGTGCTCGCCGCCGAAGCGTTAGCCGGGATCGAACCGGCGCTACTCGCTAACGTCCGTTTCATGCCACATGCGGCCGCAAGAGTGGTGCGCTCACGCTATCCCGCCGTGGCCATCTTTGCGATGAACCGGAACGACGGCCCCGTTACGCCGCTGCGCTCAAGCGAGGCGGAGGATGCACTCGTGACACGACCCGAAGATGAGGTGCTGGTATCGCGCCTGCCGGCTGGCGGTGCGGCCTTCCTGACCCATCTTCTCGAAGGGGCATCGCTGGGCGAAGCGGTCGCGGCGGCGTTTGAGGAGGCGCCCTCCTTCGACATCCAGGGCAACCTGGCAGGGATGCTTTCAGCCGGCGTATTTACCGGCATTCGGCACGGAGATTGACCCGGCTGTCGGACCGCTTGCCCGACAGCCGGCGCCCGTATCGCATCACGTATCCACTTTCAAAACGTTGCGACGTTTTCCGTTGGGCCACATGAGAACTTCAGATCTTATACTAAGGCTAACTAACAATCTGACACCGATCGAGTCGAATTTTGCTTCGAAGCGGCTCAATCGCGCGCTTAGCGTCGGCATGGCCAGCAGCGCGGCTTTGCTGGTAGTGCTTTATGGCATCCGCAGCGACATGCCGGAATTGATACTGACGACGATGTTCTGGGTACGCCTCGCGTTTCCGGTAACGACATTCATCGCTGCGATGAACCTCGCCGGACGGCTTGGGCGGCCCGGCGCACCCGTCAGGCTGGCATGGTTAGCGGTCACACTACCATTCATTATCATGTTGTTCGCTGCCACGTTCGTGGTATTCGCGACCCCGCCAGGCTATCGTCTGCAACTGATGTTAGGGACAACATGGCGTGTCACCACAGCGAATATCGTTCTGCTCTCTCTACCATCGCTTGCCGCAGTGATGCACGCCTTGAAGGGACTCGCGCCCATCCACCCTATGTTGTCAGGCACAGGCGCCGGACTGCTCGCTGGCGCGCAGGGTCTGCTTCTCTATTCGCTTTACTGTTCGGAGATGTCGGTACCGTTCTGGGGTATCTGGTACGTACTGGGCATCAGCATCACCGCCGGTATCGGTGCCCTGCTCGGTCCGCTCTATTTGAGGTGGTAGTCCGGGAAGAGCACGAGCACAATGCCCCCACGGGTTATCCGTATAAGGCTCTTCAAGCACGAGATGTGACGCACCGCGCGCATCACCCCGCCTCGGTCCATCGCATCTCCGATGCCCTGAGATGACTGCGCATTGCCGATTGAGCCGCGAGCGGGTCGCGCTCCTCAAGCGCGCGATAAATCGCTTCATGTTCCGCGAGCGCCGCCGCCCAGGTTTGCCCCGTTTCCGCGCGGCCGCTCAGACGCGCTGAAATCGGACTATGACGCTCGTCGAACAACTCGCTCACCATCCGGACCAGCACGAGATTGCCGGTCATCTCCGCGATACCCACATGGAACGCTCGATCGTGATCCAGCGGGGAACGCCCTGCGTTGATCTGCGCGCGCATCCCGTCGAGCGTCTCGCGCAGGCGGACCAATCGCTCGGGCGTAATCAGCGCGGCGGCCAGCACGATCAGCGAGCCCTCCAATACCGCCCGTGCCTGCATCAGCTCCGAAGGACTTTCGCCGAGGGCGGCGGTCGCATTCGGCGAACGCTCAGGTGTGCGGCACACGTAGACACCGGAACCCTGCCGAATCTCGACGGAGCCAGCAATCTCCAGTGCGATCAACGCTTCTCGCAATGAGGGCCGCGAAACACCCAGTTGCTGGGCGAGATCGCGCTCGGGGGGCAAACGCGAGCCCTGGGCGAAACCACCCGACTGAATGAGCGCCCGTATCTGGTCAGCGATGTGTTGGTAGAGACGTTTCGTCTCGACCTGTTTGAGTTGAGTGCTTGTCAAATGTCCTCCCTGTGAACCGTATGTTACCCGCTGCGCGAGCGATCGGCCCGCATTTTGGTCAGGCCAATTTACCGCAGCGAAAACTCGCTAGAGATTATAGGCTCCCGTCCGTACGGCCGCCAATTAGCCCTGATTCTGCACGGTTTACAGTCCAGATCTTGGCTTTGCCCGACACCGGCGTCGCCACCAAGACGGTCGATCCCATCCGTCGATCCAAAAAAGTGGCTTGACCAATTTTCACGATGTATCTATGATCAATTTGCCCCCACCGTTCGCTGCCGCAGCGGTTGCGGGTTCGATTCGCGAAGAACAAAACCACGTACCCGCCCGCCGGCGGCGTCACGAATTGGAGACAGCCTTGCTGGAATTCTCAACACGGCCCGCGCCGCGCCGCGCTCTTTCGGCACGCCCGCATTCTGGTCATGCCCGCCTCGCAGTCGCTCCGGGCGAACATCGGACGTCTGCCCTGTCCGCGCGTGTATCGACGTCCGAACCGGCAAACGCCCCGGCTGCCGATGCGCCCGCTCGCTCGTCACGGCCTGACGAGAACGGCGAGTTATTGCGACTCACGGGCGTGACCAAGCGCTTCCCGGGCGTAGTCGCACTCGACAGCGTCAGCTTCGACTTGCGGCGTGCCGAGGTGCACGCCGTATGCGGCGAAAACGGCGCGGGCAAATCGACGCTGATGAAAATCATCAGCGGCCAGTACGCGCCGGACGAGGGTTCCATCGTCTATAAGGGCAGGGAATGCCGTTTCGCTTCCTCGCTCGAAGCCCTGGCCGCGGGCATCGCCATCATTCACCAGGAGTTGAACCTGGTGCCGCACCTGTCAGTGGCGGAGAACATCTTTCTTGCCCGTGAACCGCGCCGCGGGGTGTTCGTCGACCGGGCGCGTCTGCGCGCCGATGCGCAGCGCTGCCTCGACCGGCTCGGCGTCGACATCGCGCCGGGAACGGTCGTGCGCACGCTCCCGGTCGCACAACGGCAAATGGTGGAAATTGCCAAGGCACTGTCGCTGGACGCCGAAGTGCTGATCATGGACGAGCCGACATCGTCGCTCACGGAAACGGAAACCAGCCAGCTCTTCAGGATCATTCACGAGCTGAAACGCGCCGGTGTCGGAATCATTTATATCTCGCACCGGCTCGATGAAATGACCGAGATCGTCGACCGCGTCACCGTCATGCGCGACGGACGCTATGTGTCGACAGACGTGTTTCGCGAGACCACCATCGACAAGGTCGTCGCCCGCATGGTCGGTCGCTCGCTCGAAGACAAGTTTCCGCCGCGCACGTCCGTGCCGACCGGGGAGGTCTTGCTGTCGGTCGATCAATTAACGCGCGCGAATGTCTTCGGACCCGTCAGCTTCGAATTGCGGCGCGGCGAAATTCTCGGTTTCGCCGGCTTGATGGGGGCGGGCCGTACCGAAGTGGCGCGCGCGATCTTCGGTGCCGACCTGCCCGACAGCGGCACGGTCAAACTAGGCAACGAGACCCTCGCGATCCGCTCGCCGATCGACGCGATCCGGCGCGGCATTGCATACCTGTCGGAAGACCGCAAAGCCAACGGCCTGTCGCTCAACATGCCCGTCGCCAGCAACATCACGCTGGCAAACATGGCTGCGGTGTCGAACCGGCTGGGCTTTATCCGCTTCGCAACCGAGGCCGCCGTTGCGAAGCGCTACGTGGACGCCCTCGCCATACGCACTCCGAGCGTCAGGCAGATCGCGCGCAACCTGTCGGGCGGCAACCAGCAGAAGGTCGTCATCAGCAAATGGCTGTTTCGCGACTCGCGCGTGCTGTTCTTCGACGAGCCCACCCGCGGCATCGACGTCGGCGCCAAATTCGCAATCTACGAACTGCTCGACAAGCTCGCGGCGCAAGGGATCGGCGTGGTCATGATCAGTTCGGAACTGCCCGAGATTCTCGGCATGACGGATCGCGTGGCCGTTTTCCACGAGGGCGAGCTCGTGACGATCCTCGAGACCCGCCAGACGACACAGGAAGAAATCATGCATTACGCCTCCGGACGCAGCGGCGCTTCGGACACCTCGGGAGCTTCGCAATGAGCACGCTTACACGTCCCAGCCCTTCGCTCGCCAGCGAACGGCGCAAGGATCTGATCCAGAAGTTTGCCGCCTTCGCCAGTCTGATTGTGATGATCCTGGTGTTCTCCTCCACCAGCGAAGCCTTCCATACCGTCGACAACGCGATGACCGTCGCGTTGCAGGTCACTTCGATCGCCTATCTTGGCGTCGCCGCGACCTGCGTGATCATCACCGGCGGCATCGACCTCTCGGTCGGTTCCGTGCTCGCGCTTGCCGGCGTGGTGGCGGCCCTCGCGGTGAAGGCCGGCATGCCGGTCACCGTAGGGATGCTGCTTGGCATCGTGGTCGGCGCCCTGTGCGGCGCGGTGAACGGTCTGTGCGTGACGCGCATGCGCCTGCCGCCGTTTATCGCCACCCTCGGCATGATGCTCGTGGCGCGTGGCCTCGCACTGCAAATCACCGGCGCACGCCCGGTGTCGGGGCTGGGTGAAGCCTTCGGCGTGCTTGGCAACGGCACGCTGTTCAGGATCGAGACGATTGGGGCGGACGGCTTTCCGGACGTGAAGTTTCCAGGCATCCCCTACCCCGTGCTGCTGATGATCGTGATCGCCATCGCCGTGTCGATCATGCTGAGCCGCACCACGCTCGGCCGGCATATTTATGCGGTGGGCTCGAACGCCGAAGCGGCCCGGCTGTCCGGCGTCAATGTGGCGCGCGTGACGATGTTCACCTATGTGCTCTCCGGTGCGCTTGCCGGCGTGACTGGCTGCGTGCTGATGTCACGGCTGCTCACCGCGCAGCCGAACGAAGGCGTGATGTACGAACTCGACGCGATCGCCAGCGCGGTGATCGGCGGCACCTCGCTGATGGGCGGCGTCGGCACGATTTCCGGCACCGCGATCGGCGCTTTCGTGATCGGCATTCTGCGCAACGGCTTGAACATGAATGGAGTATCCAGCTTCATTCAGCAAATCATCATCGGCCTGGTGATTCTGGGCACTGTCTGGATCGACCAGCTCCGCAATCGCCGGTGAAATCCATCGGCGCTTCAGACCGGCTGGTCCGCAGCGCCGAGAAGTCCATGTACGACAACAAATCCTCACAGGAGTAGAGACATGCGCACATTTCAACTAAGCCTGCTGGCCGCCACGCTGATGCTGGCGACCGGCCTTGCCCGCGCCGCCGGCGGCGAGATCGCGGTTATCGTGAAGACGTCGAGTTCGAACTACTGGCAGAACGTGCAGAAGGGCGCGAATGCCGCGATGGGTCAGCTCAAGGGCTACACGATGACCTTCCAGGGCCCGGCGGCGGAAACCGCCATTGCCGACGAAGTCAACATGGTCGAGAACGCGGTGAATCGCAAGGTGGCCGGCATCGTGCTGGCTCCGTCCGACCCCGACGCACTCGTGCCGGCCGTCAAGAAGGCGTGGGAAGCCCATATTCCGGTCGTCATCATCGACTCGGCGCTCTCCGATTCCGGCAAGCAGTATTACCAGTCGTTCCTTTCGACCGACAACAAGAAGGCCGGCGAACTCTGCGCGAAGGCGTTGATCGATCGTGTCGGCCAGACCGGCAAGGTCGCGATCATGTCCTACGTGGCCGGCGCGGGCTCGGAAATCGGCCGGGTCGGCGGGTTCCGCGATTATCTGAAGGCGCATTCGCAACTGCAGGTGGTGGGACCTTTCTATTCGAATTCGCAGATGGCGACGGCGCTCAATCAGACTACCGACACATTGACCGCCAACCCCGATCTGAAAGGCATCTTCGGCGCGAATGAGCCCACCGCGGTCGGCATGGGCCGCGCGCTCGAGCAGTCTGGCAAAGCCGGCAAAGTGGTCGCGATCGGCTTCGACGGCAATCAGGACCTGCAGGGGTTCGTCAAGGACGGCACGCTTGCCGCCACCGCCGTGCAGGGTTCATACCAGATGGGCGAGCTGGGCGTGAAAACGGTGGTCAATCTGATCGAGAAGAAGCCCGTGTCGAAGAACCTCGACACCGGCGTCGTGATGGTGACCAAAGACAACATCGACAAACCCGAAGCGAAGAACGTGCTGTATTGATCGTCCAGGCGGAACCGGGCGGCTCGATCGAATGCGCGCCCGGCTGCCGCGGCAAGATGTACCCGAACTAACGCTGCGCCGCTCGAACCGGCGACGAAATAAGGATTGCTATGCTAACCGTGATATGCGAGACGCCAGGAACGCTGAGCGCACAGGAAAGACCCAAACCCGAAACGGGAGAAAACGACGTGCTGTTGCGCGTCAAGCGTGTTGGCGTATGCGGGACGGACTTGCATATTTTCACGGGAAACCAGCCTTATCTGGCCTATCCGCGCGTGATGGGCCACGAGTTGTCCGGCATCGTCGAACAGGCGCCGCCGCGCAGCGGACTGGCAGCCGGCGACCAGGTCTTCGTGATGCCGTATCTGTCGTGCGGTCAATGCATCGCGTGCCGTCGCGGCAAAACCAATTGCTGCATGAATATCCAGGTGTTGGGCGTGCATCGAGACGGCGCGTTCACCGAGTACCTGAGCGTACCCGCGCAGTTCGTCCACAAGGCCGAAGGCATCACGCTCGATCAGGCGGCCATGGTCGAGTTCCTTGCAATCGGCGCGCATGCGGTCAGGCGCGGCGACGTGAAGCAGGGTGAACGCGTGCTCGTCGTCGGTGCGGGGCCGATCGGCATGGCGGTCCTGACCTTCTGCAGACTGCGCGGCGCGACGGTGACCGCCCTCGACACGCGTGCGGACCGGCTCGATTTCTGCGAGCAACATCTGGGCGCCGCCGCAGCGGTGCAGATTGGCGACGGCGATCACGCGCGATTGTCGGCGCTGACGGAGGGCGACTTCTTCGACGTGGTGTTCGACGCGACCGGCAACCCCAAGGCAATGGAGCGCGGCTTCCAATTCATCGCCCATGGCGGCCGGTATGTACTCGTTTCCATCGTGGCCGACACGATCAGTTTTTCCGACCCAGAATTCCATAAGCGCGAAGCCACCCTGCTCGGCAGCCGCAATGCGACGCTCGAGGACTTCGAAACGGTCATTGAGGCGATGCGCGCCGGCCATATCCCGGACCGTGCGCTGAACACGCACAGACTCGCGCTAGCCGATGTCCCTGCTCGCTTCGCAACACTGCTCGATCCTGCCGGCGGTGTCGTGAAGGCTATCGTGGAATGTTAGCGATGCGCCCTTCGCATGAGGAAGACCAGGCACCGGACGCACCGCTCACACAACCCATTCTGCAATTTGGCACGAGCCGTTTCCTGCAGGCGCATGTCGATCTGTTCGTCTCGGAGGCGCTCGAGTCCGGCCAACCAGGCGCGGCGCCAGGCGGCATTACCGTGGTTCAGACCACAGAAAACGCCGACAGCGCCGCGCGCATCGCCGCGCTCGCGAACGGCAGCGGCTATCCGGTCCACGTACGCGGACTGCACGCGGGTCGACTGATTGACGCGACGCTGACCGGGCGCGCGATACGCCAGGCCGTGCACGTCCGCAAGGATTGGGCTCTGCTGCGCGAGGCGATCTCCGGTCCTGTACAGATCATTATTTCGAACACGGGAGACCAGGGCTATCGACTCGACGAACGCGACAACGCTCGCGCTTTCGCTGACCCGAGCCGCGTACCGCACAGCTTCCCCGCCAGACTGCTGTCCCTCTTGCACACGCGTTGGCAAAACCGGCCCGACGCACCGCTATCGCTGTTTCCTTGCGAGCTGATCGAGAAAAACGGTGAAGTGTTAAGAGGCATTGCCGCGGAATTGGCGTTGCAATGGCACATGCCCGACGACTTTATCCGCTATCTGACGGAACATTGCGTATGGGCCAATTCGCTGGTCGACCGGATCGTGTCGGAGCCGATCCGGCCCGTGGGCGCGATAGCCGAACCATATGCATTGTGGGCGATAGAAAAGCAGCCGCGACTGCAGGTGCCCTGCGTCCATCCTTCGATCGTCCTCACTGACAATCTTCACCATTTCGAGCGACGCAAGCTGTTCCTGCTGAATCTCGGGCATACCTTTCTCGCCGAGCGCTGGTTACGCGACGCTCGGGCGGCTGAAGAGACGGTCTGCGGTGCGATGAACGACCCTGCCCTGCGCGCGGAACTGGAGAAGGTCTGGCAACAGGAGGTCTTGCCGGTATTCGATCTCCTCGGTGAGGGGGATGATGCGCTGGCCTACGTCGCACAGGTTCGCGAACGCTTGCTCAATCCCTTTCTGGCGCACCGCCTTGCCGATATTGCACAGAACCATGCGCAGAAGAAGCAGCGTCGGGTCGTCCCATTGTTGGCGTTGGCGGCCTCACTGACGCGAGCTAACGGCACGATAGTCGATCAACCACTTCTTACAGAAATGATGGCTGGCGACATCTGACACGATGGCACTGTCACGTTGCAGCGACGGCCGGGCAACATCGGGTGATGAAGAAAGCGAACTCGCTTTGCCAAGGTCGTCGTTTTTCGGCGACGATCATCAGTTATCCGATGCATCTCCGACGCTTTGCATCATCACTTCGAAGAGCACACGTTTCGCCGCGCTATCGAGCCGCGTGTACGCAAGACCGATGCCGGTACGGTGACCAGGAAGATCGAGCGGACGCGCGGCGACCTTGGGCGGCAAAGCCAGCGCCGCAGCAGCCGGAATAACGCCGATGCCGAGTCCCGCCGCCACCAGCGCCAGCATGGTCGGGAATTCGCCCAACTCCTGGGCGATGTCGAGCACCGCGCCCTGCTGTGTCAGCGCGACCAGCATCTCGTCGTAAAAACCGGGCGCGTATCGCCGCGAGAGCACGAAAGCGGGCGAGCCGCTTAGATCGGTCGGATGAATCAAGGGCTTCGCGGCTAGCGCGTGATCTTCAGGCACCGCCACCACGAACGATTCCTCGAGCACAATGCGCGTTTCGAGTCCTGCGCCGCTCACGGGCATGCGTATCAGGCCGAAGTCGAGCTTGTTGCCGTGCAAGGCGGCGATCTGCTCCGGCGTCGTCATGTCCTTCAACTCCAGCGTAATGAGCGGATAGCGTGCGTGCATGCTGCGGATCAGATCAGGCAGCAGTTTCGGCAGGACCGACGACACGAACGCAATGCGCAGCACGCCAATCTCCCCACGCGCGGAAAGCCTCGCGGTCTGCTCCGCGCGCATCGCCTGATGAAGCGTGGCGCGCGCTTCGGGCAGAAAGAGCCGCCCGGTGTCGCTCAACGCAACGTTATGCCGGTCGCGCTCGAAGAGCCGCACCTCCAGTTCCTCTTCCAGTGCCTTGATCTGCATGCTCAGCGCGGGCTGCACGATACATAGACGCTGCGCCGCGCGGCCGAAATGCAGCTCTTCAGCCAGTGCCACGAACGCGCGCAGGTGCTTCAATTCCATGGTGTCTCTCCGCAAGCGGTCGCTTGTTATCACGAATCATGATAACAACGTCACGAAAGACTATTGGCGCGTTTGCTGCACTTGCGTTGAACTTGTGGGCATTCAAGGTTACGGGCTGCCTCACTGGGCACGCAGTGCAGTCCGGTAAACGCCGGCCAGCACGGCAATACGCCACAAACAAAAGATCGGAGACATCGACATGCACTCATTCATCGCGAGCCGGACGCGCGGCGCGCAAACGCTCGCCGGTTTGACAATCGCATTCGCGGCATGCGCCGCACATGCCGCGGACTGGATCGTCTCGGGCAATGACGGCAAGTATCAGCGTGTCGAAGGGCGCGATACCTACCCGGCCAATGCTCAACCCGACACGCTCACGCTTCTCGACGCCAGCCGCTTTCCCCCGCAGGTCAAGCTTCAGGTAGAGGTGGAGAACGGTATTCAGGGACCGCCGCAGGCGGTCGCGGTCACGCCAGACGCCGCCGTGGCGCTGGTCGGCGCGCCTACCCGCTATGGCCACGCCGCCAATAAGCTGCTGATGGATTCCTTTGTCCAGGTCGTCGATCTGCACGCGTCGCCGCCCGCTGTTAGCCGACTCGAGATCGGCAGCCATCCGCAGGGCATCGCCATCGACCGCAGCGGAAAACTTGCGCTCGTCGCGTGCGTCGACGGTAGCGTGGTGGTGCTCGGCATAGACGGAAACCGCGTGACGCTGGCGGATACGCTGAAGATCGGCCAGAAGCGTCTGGCCGGCGTGAGCTTCACACACGACGCGAGGCATGCGCTGGTTGCACTGCGCGACGAGCAAGGCGTCGCCGTGCTGAATGTTGCGGACGGCCATGTCACCGACAGCGGCGTACGTCTGTCGAGTGGCGTGGCGCCCTACACCGTCGACGTATCGAGCGACGGTAAATGGGCCGTCGTGAGCGACGTCGGTCTCGCCGGCCTGCCCGGCTACGCGGGCACGCTCGCGGGCGACGCCGACGCGATCACGCTCATCGACGTGTCGCACGAACCGTTCCGCGCGGTGCAGCACTTCGCGGTGCCGTCGCTGCCCGAGGGCGTGGCGATCTCGCCCGACGGCAAGTGGATCGGCGTACAGGCCATGGACGGCTCGAACCTGACGCCGGACAACCCCGGACGCCATGCGCGCGGCAAGGTGCTTCTGTTCGCGATCCGCAACGGCCAGGCCGTAAAGATGTCCGAGGCGCCGGGTGGCGAAGCTGCGCAGGGCATCGTGTTTACCGCCGACAGCAAGCATCTGATCGTGCAGTTCAACGTCGAGAAGCAGCTCGCCATGTTTGCGGTGAACGGCGGCCATCTGCAGGACACCGGGCAGCGCATTGCGCTGACGGGCGGCCCTTCGTCGCTTCGTACGACCCCGCGCTGACCATCGTCAACTGAACACAACAGGGAAATAGCCCATGCGCTTCATGCCTCACTCGATTCCGACGCTATGCGGCTCGCTCGCCGGCCAGCCATTCACGTTCAACGTCAAGGTGCACAACGCGGCTTATCAGGCGCTCGGCGTCGACTATACATTTGTGAGCTTCGGTATAGAGGATGTCGCCGGTGCGATCAACGCGATGCGCACGCTCGGCATTCGCGGCCTGAATGTGACGATGCCGCACAAACAGGCCGTCATTCCCTACCTCGACGCGCTCGACGAAACGGCGAGCGAAATCGGCGCCGTGAATACGATCGACAACCGCGACGGCCACTTGACCGGCTACAACACCGACTGCACAGGCGCGGTGCGCGCGCTCGAAGAAGTAACCTTGCTACCGGGCCGCCGCATCGCGCTGCTCGGCGCGGGCGGCGCGGCGCGCGCAATCGCCTGGGGCGTACGGCGCGCCGGTGCGGAGATCACGGTATTCAACCGCACCGCGTCGCGTGGAGAAGAACTCGCCCACCACTTCGGCCTTGCTTTCGGCGGCGATCTGAACGATTTCGATGCGGCCGGGTTCGACGGCGTGGTCA
Source organism: Paraburkholderia sp. BGA-UO-ETr-F12 (assembly GCF_059567945.1). Taxonomy (NCBI): domain Bacteria; kingdom Pseudomonadati; phylum Pseudomonadota; class Betaproteobacteria; order Burkholderiales; family Burkholderiaceae; genus Paraburkholderia; species Paraburkholderia sp. BGA-UO-ETr-F12. Next base: position 486,184 of record NZ_JCAQOZ010000046.1, read on the forward strand.
ATGCAACAGCCGCCGGCTTCCGCGCGCCCGACGTCAATCCGCTGAAGCCCGAACAACTTGCGGCGCATCTGTTCATCATGGATGCGGCGTTTATCCCCGTGCGCACCAAGCTGATTCGCGACGCCGCTGAGCTTGGATGCCGCGTCGTCGATGGCACGCGGATGCTGCTGCATCAATTCTGCGGTCAGATCGAGCTTTACACGGGCAAGCCCGCGCCGCTCGATACGATGAGCACGGCCTTGCTCGACGAGATTGCACGCGTCGGCTAGAGGAGCATTCGGGTCATGAGTGACCGGATGGCATTCCCGATTGGAGGAGACGACAAGATGAAAAACCAGCAAACCGTTGCAATGGACCCACGCAGTCCAGGTCATACCACCGGCGCGCGCGCCAATGGCGGCAAGCACGAGGTCACAAACGCCGACCTGTATCGTGCCGCATGGGCTGCGTCGCTCGGCAGCGCTCTGGAATATTATGACTTCGCGCTGTACAACCTCGCGTCGGCGCTGATCTTCGGGCCGCTCTTCTTTCCGTCCAGCACGCCGGCCATCGGACTGATCGCGAGCTTCGGCGCGTACTTTCTCGGCTTCGCCATCCGGCCGGTGGGCGGCATCATCTTCGGCACGCTCGGCGACCGTTACGGACGCAGGTTCGTTCTGATGGCGACGATCCTTTTGATGGGCATCGCCAGCACGCTCATCGGCGTTTTGCCCACCTATGCGTCCGCTGGCATCTGGGCGCCGATCCTGCTCGTGGGGTGCCGCTTGCTGCAGGGACTGGGCGCCGGCGCCGAACAGGCAGGCGCCGCCGTGTTGATGGCGGAGTACGCGCCGGCCAAACGGCGCGGCTATTTCGCCGCGTTGCCGTTCATGGGCGTGTTGCTCGGCACCGTGATGGCGGCTGCGATCTACTTCGCGCTGGTCCGCGTCGAAGACCTTTCGCAAAGCTGGCTGTGGCGCGTACCGTTCCTGCTGAGCGCTGTGATCATTGCGGTGGCGATCTGGATCCGGCTGAAGCTCAAGGAGTCGCCGTCGTTTGCCAAACTCGAAGCGCGAAGCGAGGTCAACGAGAATCCGTTGAAGCACCTCATGCGGCATTCGAAACCGACGCTCCTCAAAGTCATCGGCATGCGCATGGCCGAGAACGGCGGTTCGTCGATCTATCAATCACTCGCTATCAGCTACATCGCGACCGCGACCGGCCTCAAAGGCCAGATCGGCCCGATCGCCCTGCTGCTCGCCGGCGCCTCGGGGGCGATCATCATTCCGCTGGCCGGCATGGCGAGCGACCGGTTCGGACGCATCGCCGTCTATCGCGCCTTCGCTTTTTATCAATTGCTGCTGGCCTATCCGACCTGGTGGGTGCTGAGCCTCGGCAACGCTACGGCAAGCATTGCGATGTTATGCGTCGCGCTGGCCGGCGTCTGGGGCATGTTCGCGACGCAGGGTGCGTTGCTGCCGGAGCTCTTTGGCGCGCAGCATCGCTATGCCGGCGTGGCGGTGGGACGCGAAGTGTCGGCCGTCATCGCAGGCGGCGTGGCGCCGCTCGTCGGCGCATCCATCATCGCCTGGGCGACGGTGCATTGGGGTGGACACGAAGGGACGCTTCTGGCGTGGATTCCGCTTGCCAGCTACGTCGCGATTCTTAGTTTGATCGGCGTGGTAACGACCTATTTCACACCGGAAACACGCGGGCGTGATCTCGATGATCTACGCGACGCTGCTGACGCACCAGTGAACGGTTTTGCCGCAGCAAAGCTCGCCGAAGAAAATTGATCGATACGAGCGCTACGGCGCGGGATCGCAACAGAATCCATGTCACCGCAGTGGCGAATTGATCGTCGGTATCCAGATCGTGGACGTCGCCTCATAGAAATTCTCGGGGCCGCCTACGGGTGGCCAGATTCCATCGGCGAAAGACTTTGCACGTATCGCGATGCGTTCATCCAGGCTTTCCCAGGGCCATATGTGCGTGATGCGCGGCACGCCGTCAAGCGCGTACATATTGACGGTCAGAGGGGAGCGTTTTGACCGCTCAGGCATCGCGGCCTGCCACGCCGCCATAGTAGGCACGAGTCCGCCTGGTCTTAGCCAGTAGGTGCGGAACTCGTAGTACCTGCCGAACGAACCCGGTTCGACGGGAGGAAGGAAAGGAAAGCCGGCGTAGCTCTCCATCTCGATCGTACAGGTGCTGCCTGCCGCTCCGAACGGGTTCGCGTGATGTAACGCACGCGTTCTTTCCTGAGACAATTCCTCGGCATCGGCGAACCCTCGCAGAATGCGCACGCTCCCTAGCCGCCCGTTTTCCGAGGTCCATGCGCCGAGCCGGCAACCTGTGGTTTCGGGATGATTGAGGTAGGCTTCCGCGTTCGCGATCACCTCCGGCAGCTTCAGAATATGCGACGACAAGGTAACCAGTTCGTAGAGCATGTCAGATTCTCCTAAGTCCGTGAACGGTCTTCAGTCGACCGCCACAAACGAGACTAGACTTACCGTGGTCGCCTGGGAATTCCTCATCGGTTCACAAACTCTGTTAAAAAATCGCTATGTTCGACTGGCAAGATTTGCAGTACTTTCTGGTACTTGCGGACACCGGGACGCTCTCGGGCGCGGCAAGCAAACTGTCAGTCGAACACGCCACCGTGGGGCGGCGTGTAACGTCTCTGGAGTCGGCGCTCGGACTGAAACTGATTCACCGGCTCCCCCGCAGCACCCGTTTGACCGAGGACGGAAAGGCCATCGCCATGCTCGCCCGATCCATGGCCCAAGGCGCCGGGACAATTGAAACATACGCGCTGCGGGCGTCGTCCACGCTGTCCGGCACGGTCCGTATCAGCGTGCCGCCTACAGTGGGTAACTATTGCATCGCACCGCACATACGCACGTTCCGTGAATCGCATCCGGCCTTGAAGATCGTGATGGAGGGATCGCCCGACATAGCACCACTGGACCGAGGCGTCGCGGATATTGCTGTTCGCATGGTCAAGCCCGAGGAAGGCAGTCTCGTTGCACGGCGCATAGGCACAATCCGGTTTGGTCTATATGCCAGCCGTGCCTATGCGGCTCGCCCTTCCGCGCAATGGGAGTTCATCGTCTATGACTCGTCGCTGGATCATGTGAAACATCAAAAGTGGCTGCGCAAAAATATCGACGAGCGGCCCATCGTATTCGAAGCGAGCGATGCGACCGGGCAGCAGATGGCCGCGCGCAACGGCGTGGGTGTTGCACTTCTGCCCACGATGATCGGCGACAACGACGCTGAACTGGTCAGACTGGACATTGGATCCGAGCCGCCCGAAACCGGGCTCTGGCTGGTGACCTACCCCGACCTGCGCCGTACGCCTGCGATCAAGGCTGTTATGGAATTCCTGGTCCACCACATCGGTCGAGAAACCCATTACGCCGATAAGGACGCCCGCAAATAGATCGCCGTCAACTGTGGCAGAAATGCGCCCCAGCGAGCCCCAGCGCGAAAATGTCATGCGTCTGTCGCAAAAGATGTTCGCGCTAGCATCGGCAACAGTGGCACGTGAGCGGATTCAGCCCTTGCGCGATGTCTGCGAAGGCAATTCGCCGAAGAGTCGCCGGTATTCACGGGCAAAGTAACTGGCATCGTTCGACCGAACCGGCGCCCGACACGCGCGGCTCGGTACCATGGCGCCGGTATGGCGCGCGGCGTTCAGACGAATGCGAGGTAATGCTTCACGAAGCCGTCCGAGACCACTTCCCAGACCGTCGACGTCCCCTTCGCAACGAACCACGAATCGCCAGCCTTGAAGCTACGGGTTTCGCCCGTCGACTCGTCTGTAATGCGGACCTCGCCCTCGACCACCGTCGCCTGCTCCGAGAACGGGTAAACGAGCCGGAACTTGCCCTTGGTGGTTCCGAAATACGCCGCCGAAACAGGATCAGTCGGCGCCCCGTGCGTCATTCTGCCGAACGCCGCGACATCGCCCCCTTCGAGGATTTGGCCGCCGAGGTCGCTCAGTTTTCCCCAGGCGTCGAGTTCGGAAATCTTGATGCCGTGTTGAATCGCGGTAAGACTCACGTATTGGTACTCCTTATCAATCAGTTAGCGAATTAGAAGAAATCAACGCCGGCCATGCCAGTAGCCCGACGTCTGGTGCATCACTTTACCGAGCGAGACCAGGAACGCTCGATATTGATCCTTGCCCCGGATGCTCCCCCGCGGAATCGAACTCAACAGACGGTAGCGATCCGAGCCGTCCAGAATGCCCTCTGCCAGAATCTTGCAGATGATCTGGCTGGGCGTGACGCCGAATCCACAATAGCCTTGCACAAAGAACGCGTTGGGCCGGTCCGGCAGCGTGCCAATCTGCGGAAAAAGATTGAGCGTGGTGGCCATCGGGCCGCCCCAGGCCAGGTCGATCTTGACGTCCTTAAGATAGGGAAAGACTTCGAGCATTAGCCGCCGGTTCCACTCTTTCAGGTCACTCGGCATATGCTCGATGAGCGCCGTGGACGAGCCGAACAACAAACGATTCTCGTTCGTCACGCGATAGTAATTAATGACCGGCCGGATATCGCTGTACGCACCGCGAATCGGACTGATACGTTCGATCAGCTCGTCGCTCAACGGCTCCGTCATGGAGTTGAACGCGTAGACATTGATCGTGCTTCTGTGCAGTTCCGGCTCGAGTCCGTTGATGAAGCCATCGCATGCCCAGACGATCTTGCTGGCCCTGACGCTGCCCTTCGCGGTGCGCACATGAACCATGTCGCCGTAGGTGATCTGGAGTGCCGGGCTGTACTCGAAGATACGCACGCCGTAAATTTCCGCTACCGCCTTCGTTTCGCCGAGCAGCAGGTTCAACGAATGCACGTGCCCGCCGCCCATATGCAGCAGGCCTGCGTGATAGACATCCGATCCGATGATCTGTTTGACGTCGGCACCTTCCACGTAGCGGATTTCGTGCTGGCTGCCGAGCGACTTGAAGTCCTTTTCCCAACTGCGCAGCGTTTTCGCCTGGCGGGCGTTGTAGGCCAGATACCCGTAACCACTGCAAAAGTCGGCGTCGATGTTGTATCGCTCGATGCGTTCGCGCATGATCTGCGGGCCGAGATCGCTGAGTGCGAAAATGGTACGCAGTCCCTCTTCACCGACATCCTTCTTGATCGCATCGAGGTCATGGCCGATTCCCGCCATTACCTGGCCGCCGTTGCGACCGCTTCCACCGAAACCCAGGTAGCGGGCCTCGAGTACGACGGTGTTTGTCACGCCGTTCTCAGCCAGTTCGAGCGCGGTATGAATGCCCGAAAAGCCCCCTCCAATGATGACCACATCGGCCTGGATATCCTCCTCCAGCGACGGGAAGCTCAGCTCGTATTTTTTCGTGGCCGTGTAGTACGTAGCGGTTTCGTCAATGTGCATCGTATTTCCTGCTGGCGCGTTGCATCATCAAAGCGCGCAAAATTAATCGATCGGAGCACCAGGTCGCGTACCCTCGTCTGGCCGGGAGCGGACTCGCCGTGCCTAATGCCGGTTTAATGCTGTACATCGAGCTGCGCCGCCGGTACCTGCGGTTGCCCGGCCTGCATTGCGAGGCGGTCTGCACGATGCGATTTACTTTAAGCGCCCAGAAAGGCGACCGTTAGCGCATATCGGCAACGCGTGACGCGCCACCGTGTGCACGACCGGCCCAGCGCAGGGCCCGCGCAGCAACATGCCGTCGAGACACAATGTGGGAAGCAAAAAATGAAGAGCGGCAGCACAAAGCGGCAATCCGCGAGGAACGCGGGTTAAACCAGGGTTTGTGCGGAGAGGTCGCGGTGATGCGAAAGCCCGCTGAGTTCTGGTGTATATACGTGCACGAGCCGGGAAACCCCATTCGGCTCAAGGTGTCTCGCGACCTGGTACTCGCCGTGCCCTTTTACCCTCAAATGCCGGTTTTCCCACAGACCGGAAGCTCACGCCCTGTCACCGTGATGACTCGGGCAGGTGGCGGGAGATGGCGATGTCGGTATATGTCGATGAAGGATTCAGGCCCTGTGTCACAGAATGCGCGACCGTCGCGTTCCGGGTCTGTTTTGACGATCGGGTGCGGATCTTCGAGGTCAGCGCCGAGGCACTGATGACCTATTGTGGCGCAGCAAGCAAGCGGCGCCGCGATTTGCTTGTTGCGTTCGAGGCCGCGCAACTCGAGATACTGAAAGTGGTGGAGTGTAAATGGCCATTCAAACAGAGCGAGCCCGTGCGCCTGGGGCTCGACGAATTCCGAATGGTCAGACATTAGATATGCCAGAATTGCGTCATGACCTGGATCGCCGCCCTGCCGATGTACAACGTGACGCCCGCGCTCGCGACTGCGTGGCGCGATTGGCTGGGCGACGTCTTAAGCAGGGTGAAGCCGGCCTGCCGCATCGTCGAGCCCGACGAGGAGTTGCACGGCTTCTGGCGGCGCCCTAACGTACTGCTCTCGCAAACCTGCGGCTATCCCCTGATGCATGGATTGAACGAGCAGGTTCAACTAGTCGCCACGCCGCAATTCGATGCGCCGGGCTGCGAAGGCGCGGATTATTCGAGCGTACTGGTCACGCGGGTCGATGCGCCGTTCGATTCGCTCGCGGCGTGCCGCGGCGCACGGGCGGCCTACAATCAGGACGATTCGAATAGCGGCATGAATGTATTTCGCCACGCGGTGGCGCCGCTTGCCCGCAACGGCGCATTTTTCAGTGCTGTCCTGCGCACCGGTTCGCATCTCGGATCATTGCGCGCGGTCGTGGAAAATCGCGCGGACATCGCCGCGATCGACTGCGTGACATTCGCGTTTGTCTGCGATGAGCTGCCGGAACTGGCGCAACGGGTTCGGCAAATCGGCATGACGGCGGCGTCGCCGGGCTTGCCTTTGATCGCCTCCGGCAACGTGCCGTCCGCAACGATCGAGACGCTGCGCGAGGCCCTGAGCGAAGCACACCGCACTCAGCCCGAGCGCGCCAAACGCTTGCGTTTGAAGGGCTTTTCCACGTTGCCGCTGACGGATTACGAACGGATCGAGCAACTCGAAAACGAAGCGCGCGCTAACGGTTACGTGCGCCTCGTTTAAGCCTTCTGCGCCTCCGGGCTGGATTACTAGCTTACGTCCAGCACCAGAAGCTGCGCCCCATCGGCGACCTGATCGCCGACCGCATACAGCACTTCCGACACCGTGCCTGCCGCCGGCGCACCGATGGTGTGCTCCATCTTCATCGCTTCCATCACGATCAGCGGCGTGCCCTTCTCCACCACCGTGCCTGGTTCGACCAGCACCGCGATCACCTTACCCGGCATCGGCGCGGTCAAACGGCCTTCGCCGCCTTCGGCATCCGCGGCATGCGCGAGCAGGTTCTGCCACTCGAAGGCCAGCGCCTCGCCGAGGCAGAACACGTGGAACGTGTCGGCGTCGATGAAAACGCGCCCTGTCACCCGCGCGTCGCCAATCGTCGCACGGTATTCGTGCTCGCCTGTGCCGCCCGACCACGTGAAGTTCTCGCGCACACCATCGTGTTCGAGCGTTTGCGTGGCGCCGTCGCGGGCAAACGTGACCGTGAAGACGCTGTCGCTTTCGTTTGCGCTGCGGTTGCTGTCAATGTCGCGCCAGCCTAGCGTCTGCGTGTAGCCGCTGTTCAGGCGCCAGTGCGATAGCGCATCCCACGGCGACGCGCCATGCGCGCTGCCGCCTTCGCGCGTCAGCAACGCGGCGCAGGCGAGCGCCAGGGCCTCCTTGAAAGGCTTCCTGGCCGGCGCGAACAAGGCATCGTGATGACGTTCGATCAAACCCGTATCGAGATCGCCCGTTGCAAACGGTTCGCTCGTGACGATACGTTGCAGGAATTCGACGTTGGTATGCGGCCCCACCACTTCGCAGGCCCGGAGCGCGCGATTCAGCCGCGCGAGCGCTTCTTCACGCGTCGCGCCGTGAACGATCAGCTTGGCGATCATCGGATCGTAGAACGGCGTGATCGTATCGCCTTCACGCACGCCGCTGTCGATGCGAACCGAGGCTTTGCGGCCCGGCTCACCGATCGAAAATTCGACGCCTTCCGGCATGCGCAGATGCTTGAGCGTACCCGTCGACGGCAGGAAACCGCGTGCCGGGTGCTCGGCGTAAATACGCGCTTCGATCGCGTGCCCGTCGACTTTCAGTTGTTCCTGCGAGAGCGGCAGCGGTTCGTCGGCGGCAACGCGCAGTTGCCATTCCACCAGGTCCTGCCCCGTCACCATTTCCGTGACCGGATGCTCGACCTGCAGACGCGTGTTCATCTCCATGAAGTAGAAATCGCCGGTGCCGGTCATGATGAACTCGACCGTCCCCGCCCCGACGTAATTCACCGCGCGCGCGGCGGCCACGGCCGCCTCGCCCATCTCGCGTTTGATCTCCGCCGACAAACCCGGCGCCGGCGCTTCCTCGAGCACCTTCTGGTGACGCCGCTGCACCGAGCAATCGCGGTCGAACAGATACACCGCGCCGCCGTGACGGTCCGCGAAGACCTGCACTTCCACGTGACGTGGCCGCGTCAGATATTTTTCGATCAGCACGCGATCGTTGCCGAAGCTGCTGGCCGCTTCGCGCTTGCACGATGCCAGCGCCGCCGCGAAATCCTCAGTGCGTTCGACGACCCGCATACCTTTACCGCCACCACCCGCGCTCGCCTTCAGCAAGACCGGATAGCCGATCGCATCGGCTTCGCGATGCAGCAGTTGCGCATCCTGATCGTCGCCGTGATAGCCCGGCACGAGCGGCACGGCAGCCGCATGCATCAGCGCTTTCGCGGCCGCCTTCGAGCCCATCGCGGCGATCGCTTCGACCGGCGGTCCGATGAAGACGATGCCGGCCGCTTCGCAGGCATGCGCAAAGTCTTCGTTTTCCGACAGGAAGCCATAGCCCGGATGCACCGCCTGTGCGCCAGTGGCGCGCGCGGCTTCGATGATGCGTTCGACCCGCAGATAGCTTTCCGCCGCGGTCGATCCGCCGATGTGCACCGCCTCGTCACAGGCGGCCACGTGTTTCGCGTTGGCGTCCGCATCGGAATACACGGCCACGCTCGCGATGCCGAGCCGCTTGCAGGTCGCGGCGACGCGGCATGCAATCTCGCCGCGGTTGGCAATCAGGATCTTGTTGAACATGAGGTGTCTCGGTGATTGTCCCGAAGTGTCCCGACGTGTCCCGTCGGGGGCCGGGGTGTTCTGGTGGAGGCCTGCCTGAGCCTCGGAATAGGTGCCTTCGCGATGCTTCAACTGCGCCAGGACGGCGTACGCTTCTCAAGGAACGATGCAACGCCTTCGCGGCCTTCCGCCCCGGCGCGCGTACGCGCAATGCGCGCCGCCGTGTCTTCGATCATCGCGTCGTTCAACTCGTGCCCGGCGATGTCCTGCACCAGCTGCTTGCAGGCACGCACCGCTTGCGGACCGTTTGCGCAAAGCGTTTGCGCGATCTGCTGCACGGTAGTGTCGAGTTGCTCCGCGCTCACCACTTCGCTGACGAGACCGAGGCGATACGCCGTCGCGCAATCGAACTGCTCGGCGGTGGTGAAGTAGCGGCGCGACGCCTGCTCGCCCAGCGCGCGGATCACGTACGGTGCGATGGTCGCCGGGATCAGGCCAAGACGCGCTTCCGAGAGGCAAAAACGTGCGCTCTCTACCGCGACGACGATATCGCACGCCGAGATCAAACCCATGCCGCCCGCGTACGCGTCGCCGTTCACGCGCGCGATCACAGGTTTGCTGCAGCGATAGATCGACGCCAGCATGTTGGCGAGCAGCATCGCGTCGGCGCGGTTCTCCGCGTCCGAGTAAGCGGCCATCTTCTTCATCCAGTTCAGGTCGGCGCCCGCACAGAACGCCTTGCCGTGCGCGGCGAGCACCACCGCGCGGACGTCGTCGCGAGCATCGAGCGCCGTGAAGGCCGACGTCACCTCGGCGATCATGGTTTCGTTGAACGCATTGCGGACGTCAGGCCGATTCAACGTAACCGTGGCGATCTGCCCGGCGAAACCGAGATTCAGCGTTTCGTATTGCATCGTTGCAGCTCCTGCGCGTAGCGTTTGGTCACATTCTGAACACGCCGAAACGCGTGTCTTCGATCGGCGCGTTCATCGTCGCGGAGAGGCCCAGACCGAGCACGTCGCGCGTTTGCGCCGGATCGATCACGCCGTCGTCCCACAGACGCGCGCTTGCATAGTACGGGTGGCCCTGGTGTTCGTATTGATCGCGAATCGGCTGCTTGAACGCCTCTTCTTCCTCGGCGCTCCACGAACCGCCCTTGCCTTCGATGCCGTCACGCTTGACCGTAGCCAGCACCGACGCCGCCTGCTCGCCGCCCATCACCGAAATGCGCGCGTTCGGCCACATCCACAGGAAACGCGGCGAATACGCACGGCCGCACATGCCGTAGTTGCCGGCGCCGAACGACCCGCCGATGATCACCGTGAACTTCGGCACCTTCGCCGTAGCTACCGCTGTCACCATCTTCGCGCCGTTACGTGCGATGCCTTCGTTTTCGTACTTGCGCCCGACCATGAAGCCCGTGATGTTCTGCAGGAACACCAGCGGAATCTTGCGCTGGCAGCATAGCTCGATGAAGTGCGCGCCCTTGAGCGCCGACTCCGAAAAAAGAATGCCGTTGTTCGCGATGATGCCGACCGGATGCCCCCAGATATGCGCAAAGCCGCAGACGAGCGTGGTGCCGTAACGGGCCTTGAATTCGTCGAAAGCCGAATCGTCGACGATGCGCGCAATCACTTCGCGAATATCGAACGGCTTGCGCGTGTCGACGGGAATCACGCCGTACATGCTCTTGACGTCATAACGCGGTGGCTTCGGCTCCTGCAACGCCACCGGCACCTGCTTCGTGCGATTCAGATTGCCGACGATGCTGCGCGCAATGCCCAGCGCATGCGCATCGTTCTGCGCGAGATGATCGACCACGCCCGAAAGCCGCGTGTGCACGTCACCGCCGCCCAGGTCTTCCGCGCTCACTACTTCGCCGGTTGCGGCTTTGACCAGCGGCGGGCCGCCCAGAAAAATCGTCCCCTGATTCTTGACGATGATCGACTCGTCGCTCATGGCGGGAACATACGCGCCGCCCGCCGTGCACGAACCCATCACGACGGCGATTTGCGGAATGCCCGCCGCGGACAGATTCGCCTGGTTGAAGAAGATGCGGCCGAAGTGATCGCGATCGGGGAACACGTCGTCCTGATTCGGCAGATTCGCCCCGCCCGAGTCGACCAGGTAGACACATGGCAAATGGTTTTCGGCGGCGATCTCCTGGGCCCGCACGTGCTTTTTCACGGTGATGGGATAGTACGTGCCGCCTTTGACGGTTGCGTCATTGCAGACGATCACGCACTCCTGCCCCGCGATACGGCCGATGCCCGTGATAACGCCCGCGCCGGGCGCGTCGTTGTGGTACATGCCATAGGCCGCAAGTTGCGAGAACTCGAGGAACGGCGTACCCGGATCGAGCAGTTTCTCGATCCGGTCGCGCGGCAGCAGTTTGCCGCGGCCCGTATGTTTGTCGCGCGCAGCTTGCCCGCCGCCCAGTGCGAGTTTCTCGATCTTCGCGCGAAGATCGGCGACCAGCGCTTCGAGCGCCGCCGCATTGGCGCGGAAGTCGTCCGAGCGCGGGTTCAGCTTTGATTCGATGATCGGCATTGCGTGGCTTCTCCGGTGTCGACCACAGTTAGCGCGTTGACCAGAGTTGACGCATTAGCGCCGACTCTGGTCGCAAAGCGCTTACGCTGCTCCTATAGCGCTGACTCTGGTCCCATGCAAAATTTGGTTCAAGCCGTCTCGGCAAACAGTTCACGGCCAATCAGCATGCGGCGGATTTCGCTCGTGCCCGCGCCGATTTCATAGAGCTTGGCATCGCGCCATAGACGGCCGACCGGGTACTCGTTGATATAGCCATTGCCGCCGAGAATCTGGATCGCCTCACCGGCCATCCACGTCGCCTTTTCAGCGGTGTAGAGAATCACGCCCGCGCAATCTTTGCGCACCTGGCGCACGTGTTCCTTGCCGAGCGTATCGAGTTGACGGCCGACTGCGTAGAGATACGCGCGGCACGCTTGCAGCGTGGTGTACAGATCGGCGACCTTGCCTTGAATGAGCTGGAATTCGCCGATCGGCTGACCAAACTGCTTGCGATCGTGGATGTACGGCACGACTGCGTCCATGACCGCGACCATGATGCCGGTCGGACCACCGGCGAGCACCGCGCGCTCATAATCGAGGCCGCTCATCAACACCTTCACGCCGCCGTTCAACTGGCCGAGAATATTTTCTTCCGGCACTTCGACGTCCTGAAACACCAGTTCGCCGGTGTGCGACCCACGCATGCCAAGCTTGTCGAGCTTTTGCGCGACCGAGAAGCCCTTCATGCCCTTCTCGACGATAAACGCGGTGATGCCGCGCGAATTCGCTTCAGGATCGGTCTTCGCGTAGACGACCAGCGTGTCGCAATCCGGGCCATTGGTGATCCACATCTTGGTGCCGTTCAGCACATAGTGGTCGCCCTTCTTGTCCGCGCGCAGTTTCATGCTGACAACGTCCGAGCCCGCGTTCGGCTCGCTCATGGCGAGTGCACCGACGTGCTCGCCGGACACCAGTTTGGGCAGATACTTTTCCTTTTGCGCCGTCGTGCCGTTGCGATGAATCTGGTTGACGCACAGATTCGAGTGAGCGCCATACGAGAGTCCGACCGATGCCGACGCGCGCGAGATTTCTTCCATCGCGATCATGTGCGCCGTGTAGCCCATATTCGCGCCACCGTATTCCTCCGAGACCGTCATGCCGAGCACGCCCAGATCGCCGAATTTGCGCCACAGGTCCATGGGGAACTGATCCGTGCGATCGATTTCCGCGGCACGCGGGGCGATTTCTTTGGCGGCGAAGCCTGCAATGCTGTCACGCAGCATTTCGATTTCTTCGCCGAGCGGGAATTGCAAACCGGGCAGGTTGCTCATTGCGGTGTCTCCAGAGTTCGTTGGCGGCCGCTCAGCCTGGGTAGGCGCGGCTGGTCCGAGTGCGGCTCAGCGGACGGCGGCGGCCTTCTGGGCGTTCTGCGCTGCCAGCACCGTCCTGCACGAGGCGCGAAATGTTCAAGCCGCATTTCACGCTAGATTTACGTAAGCGTCAATAGGTATTTTGAGTAACACTCAGAAACTGGCCTGCCCGCATTCTCTGGTCTTGTGGCGAGGCTATAGCGTGATAATATTGTCGCTACCGGGGCTATCTGCCCCACAAAACTGAACTTAACTCATATGACGGTTGCCTTGAAGGCCGAGTTACCTGCCTCGCGCCGCCAACCGGCCGGGCGCAAGTCGCAGCAGCGCGTGAAGGAGATTCTGGAGGCGGGACGCGACGTCTTCTCCGAGAAGGGTTACGAGCGCGCGACGACGGCGGAGATTGCGCAGCGCCTGGGCATTTCCGAGGCGACTGTCTTCAGTTATTTCCGCGGCAAGCGCGAGTTATGCGCGCGGGTGATCGGCGATTGGTACGACGAGATCATTGAAGCGATCGAATCCGGGTTGCCGCGTGACGGCACGGTGCGGCAGCAGTTTGCATTTATTGTGCGCACGCATTTGCGGCTGATGCTGGTTAATGGCACTGATCTGTGCGCCCTGGTGTTGTCCGAGGGCCGGGCCCGGCATCATGAGTTGAGTGAGGCGCTGACCGAATTGCAGCGGCGCTACACGGCGCCGTTGATGCGGGTGCTGGCACGAGGCCAGGAGACTGGGCAGATCCGCGCCGACATGCCACTGAGGCTGCTCCGGTCGATGGTGTTCGGGCCGATGGAACATGTGCTTTGGGATGCCACTTTGGCGAATCGGCATATTGATATTGACGCTACCGCGGATCAGTTGATCGATGTTTTGTGGGCGGCGTTAATGCCGGTGGATTTGGCTGTCAGTGCGTTGCAGCAGTTCAGGGCTGACGTGGCTGAGGCGAATCGGCGGTTTGATGAGGCCGCTCGCGCGGCGGGTGGGGTGTAGGGGGTGGTTTTTTGCCTGTTCGGCGGGTTTGTTTTTTGGTCTTGCTCTTTGGCCTTTCCTTGATTTGTTAGTGGTCCGTTCTGTTGTTGGTCTTTTGGCCTTTCCTTGTTGTGTCAGTGGTCCATTCTGTTGTTGGCCTTTTGGCCTTTCCTTGGTTTGTTAGTGGTCTGTTTGGGTTGGTCTTTTGGCCTTTCCTTGCTTTGTTAGTGGTCTATTAGCGTTGCCCCTGTGCGGGAACCTGTCCGCATTTTTGTGTGCGAGGCGGTTAGCGGAGTTACCCGCGTGCGTTGGTAAAACGCTCTCCAAACAGAATCGCGAACTGGTTCATGGCTGAGGACCAGTCGAATGCCGCCCG